>JAIDTO010000223.1:11106-30693 GCA_029060625.1 Muribaculaceae bacterium
ACGAGTTCCTTTAGATATTTCTCAGAACGTTTGAGATTTCCAAGACCATACTCTCCAAGGGCCAGCATATAGAGGCAATGTTTACGGTTGGTTTCATTCAGATTGCCATCCCAAATCATTAGGTCAGGAAGTGATACGGCAAAATAGTCCATCTTTACATCGTCATGATAATGCTGTCGGCCAAAGTTGACAAGTTTATTGAAATAAGACTTCGCCTTGTTCTCTTCGCCAAGTTCCCTGTATGCGAGTCCTGCATAGAAGATTTTGTCAGGCTTGGCATCATTATAATACATTGCCGCGGCTGGTTCGGTCGGTCCTTCTGTAGCCTTGACAAAGCATTCCTTACTCTTTTCATTGTTCCCAAGCGCTTGGTAGCATATGCCAAGCAGATAGTAGAAATCATTTTCTTGAGCTCCATAAAGCTTTCCCTCTCCAAGATTTTCGGGATAATCAAGACATTGCTCAAGCAATGAGATGGCTTCGGCATATTTCCCGCTGGTTATAGCTTCCTTTGCCAGTTCAGTTCTTGATATTTGATATTGACCGGACACTTTTCCCTCTCCCCCTTCCCATGGATGGAAAATGTGGCTGTCAAGCAATTTTTTTGCCTCTGCATATCGTCCTAATTGATTCAAAAGAGTGATTCTTTCCAGAATAAGATCATCGCGTTTCTCTGTGAGGCTGAGATTCTCCTCAAGAAGGCGTAGTCTGTCGGTGTGTGGATACTCGAGACGCTTATAAAGTTGGTCAAGCTCCATGAGTATTCTTCCGTCAGATGGGTCAAGTGCAAATGCCTTCTCCATGCACTCTATCGCTTTAGAACTGTCATGCTCCTTATTGAAATAGCAAAGCGCAAGATTTCTCCATACAGTGGAATAATCTGGATTAATCTCAAGAGATCTTTCCCAATACGTACGCGCCACATCATATTGTCGCTTGTCATAGTAGATGTTTCCCAGCAGATAGCATGCATTGGCATCATTTCTATTATGATCGACGGCAAGCAACAGAGCTTTAATAGAATGTAGCGAATTAGGGAAGCATCCTATAGGACTCATTTCAGCAGCTACTTTCCAAACTTCATTAGCTTCATCTATCTGACCACCCCAATGAAGTGCTGCAGCCTTGTAGTAAAGCGTCATCAGAGAGTCAGCCTTTCTTTCTTCCGCCAGTTTAAGAACTTTTACTGCTATATCATAATGCCCCGATTCCATAAACCGTATGGCAAGCTCATTATAATTGTGTGGTTCATCTCGAAGAAGAGAAATCAAAAGTTCCTCATCTTCTTTAGCTCCGGACATGAATGTCTTTACGTAAAGGCAACCATAATTGAATGGATCTTTGGAAAGAGATTCACAGCAAAGAGCCATAGCCTCATCTTTCTTGCCGGTATTGTAAAGCATCAATGCTCTGAGTGCCCTCGCATCATGATTATGCCAGTTTCTGTTGAGACATTTTCTGGTCTCATCCAACGCATCTTCAGTTCGTCCTTGCATTGCTGAGATTCTCGCGCATTCCAGATATCCTGCGTCTTGCCATGCTCCATTCCAGGTCGATTTGTAGAATCTTGAATAAGCTTCATCGTATTTTCCCTGGAATTTTAATGCAACGCCGAGATTAAACAGAGGTTCTCCGTCATATGGATTAGGATTCCGTCTCATTATGACTTTGACTGCTTTTAAAAGATATTTCTCAGCTGTTTCAAACCGTCCCTTGCGTAGATACCATAATCCAAGGGCATTATTGCATCGGTAATCATCGGGGTCTCTTCTCAGTGCCTCCTCGTAGTAATCAACGGGTGAAAACGTAGCGTGTCGGTATTGTTCGAGGTGTAATCCGGTCAGATAAAGCTGTTCGTTCGTCTTTATCTGCGAAGGAGCGAGAGCTGCCTCAGCCGCATCGGGAATCGGACGAATCTCGTCAGACTCGACATGCCATTCAAGTCTTCCTGATAATCCCCATGTCACTTCGAGAGTGATACCGTCAAATTCATATCCATCAAGGTCAATGTCGGAAGTATAGATGTCTTCGGGAGAAAGTTGCTTTTGTTCATCAAAGAGAATCCTTCCGTCATCTCCTCTTAAAAGAATATGGAATGTATCTTCTTTGGTGGCAAATAGTTGCAACTTTACTCTTTTGCCGTCAGCGGAAGGATCTATGTTTATTAGTAAATCGCGCGCGGCGTTTTTGACAATACCTAATTCCCTGTACGGCAAGAAATACTGTGTGAATTCCTTTTCTTCAAATGGCATAAGCCATGAAAAGTCAGGTTGGTTTTCAGTATAGACTCCCGCCATAAGTTCAATATATGGGCCGTCTTCATCAGTAAGGTTGCGATCCCATGCGCGTCCAAAATCTCCGTTGCCCCAAGTCCATTGTTTCTTACCAGGGCTTACGTGATGGCTTGCCACATGTAGCATACCGGCTTGTGTATCAAATTCATATCCTCCCTCAAAGTCATATTTGGAGTTTACTCCCATATAGCTTGTTGGTACGAATATATTTTTATAGTTGGCGATGTCTACGCCAGCCGAATAGTCCATTTTGTAGTAAGTGCCTGTTGCGATTGGAAACGATGACACTGCCCTCTTCCCATGGTCGAAAACAGCGTTGATGTCGGGAGGAAACACCGAGCGGTAGTGTTCATTGACAGAGACCGCGGGATTAGCCCACCACAAAAACGTCTGTGGAAGATCTGTGGGATTATACAGCACACCCTTTATCTCAAGATAAGCGCAACCCGGACGGAGGGTAAATCCTGCCATCCCTTTCTGGTGAAACATTCGTTCCACTTCTCCTACCCATACAGTCACAGATCCATCAGAATGCTCTTCAATTGTGCAATCAACCGGCATATAAGTCGATGGACGGTGATGCTGGGGCCAATTGAACTCTATGCCGCCTGAGATCCAGGGCCCGGCAAGTCCTACAAGAGCAGGCTTTATCACATGATTGTAATAGACGAAATGACGCTTCTTGATTTTATCATAGGCCATCTGAATGCGTCCACCCAGCTCAGGAAGCACCATTACTTTAATATATTCGTTCTCGATGAAGACCGCATTCCATTCGTGATCTGTCTTTTCATTAGATATCGATTCAATCACTTTATATGGGTACACCACTCCGGAAGAGCCTTGATACACCCTATTTTCAAGAAAAATTGGATTGTTATCCGGTTCTCCTACTTCATATGTAGGAATAATTACCTTTTCTTTCCAAGCCTTTACCATATAATTGCTATAAATAATTATGCGTTATTTTAAAAGTTCTTTCTCAATCTCTTCCAGTGTCTTTCCCTTTGTCTCAGGCAATCTAAGGTAGAAATACAGGAATCCTGCGAGGCATATTCCGGAATATAGCCAGAACGTGCCATAGCTGCCAAGAGATGCATTGAGCATTGGGAAACTATATGTCAGGGTAAAGCACCCACTCCAGAGTGCAAATGTGCATACTGCCATTGCAACTCCTCTCACTTTGTTAGGGAATATTTCAGCAAGAAGCACCCAGGTCACCGGACCAAGGGTCATGGCATAGCAAGCTATAGCAAGCATGACGAGCACTACCATTGCTATGCCTGAGACCTTAAGGTAATAACATGAACCGAGAATAAGGTAAATGGCAAAAAGTCCACCTGCCCCTAACAGCATCAGTTTCTTGCGGCCTATTCTGTCTACTGCATAAAGGGCTACAAAAGTAAAGACTACATTGGTGATCCCTGTCAATACTATATTGAAGAGCATCTCACCCAAATCATAGCCGGCATCTGAGAAAATCTCTTGCGCATAGTTGAAAATTACATTTGTTCCACACCATTGCTGGAAAACTGCAATGACTATTCCAAGGATAATCAATGAAAGGTATGGTTTCCTAAAAAGTCTACTGAGGGACTGATGCTCTTTCTCTTCTTTTCCTGCCGCTTCTATCGCCAATATCTCTGTCTTTGCATATTCCCCTCCTCCAATTCTGTCAAATATCTCAGAGGCTTTTTCTTTCCGCCCCTTTATCATAAGCCAACGTGGACTCTCCGGGATAAAAATCACAAGAAGAAGGAAGGCTGCAGCAGGATATGCTTCTGCCCAGAACATCCAGCGCCATCCCATTTGGCAGTTCCAGGATTCTATGGGCGCTACTTCGATGCCTTCCGGCATAGGCTCGGCGATAAGCCAGTTTACTATCTGTGCGCCCAGTATTCCCAACACTATGGTAAGTTGGTTGATTGATACCATACGCCCTCTTGTAGCCGATGGCGAAACCTCTGCTATGTACATTGGTGACATTCCGGAAGCTATTCCAATGGCTACGCCCCCTATGAGGCGAGCGATGAGAAATGGGATAAACGTGTCTACTGCACCCGTCATATATGCAGATATAAGGAATACCACAGCAGAAAAGAGCAACAGAGGTCGCCGCCCCCATAGATCTGCCAACGACCCTGCCACCATCGCTCCCACAAGGCAACCGGCTATGGCTATACTCATGGCAAGACCCTGCATTGTCGGTTCCCCTCCTATGCCAAAGAATGATTCATAAAAGGGTTTTGCTCCTCCGATCACTACCCAGTCATAGCCGAATAGCAACCCTCCCATTGCAGAGACGCAACAGATAAAATAGATGAATGTTTTGTTTAGCTGTGTTTGCATGATATGAGGTTTTTATAATTTTATATCTTTTTATTGTGTTCAGTTTTATGTTCCGATTTTTAGATCAGTTTTAATAGAATTTGGATTGAAGAATCTGATTTAGCAGCTCGGAGAGCTGCCATTATGCCAAAACCCCGGACTTCAGTCCGGGGCTTCCCCGACGAAAGCTCTGTAGCCTCGGAGAGGCGCTTTGTGATATATTCATGATTTTTGCACATAGAACTGAACACCCTATTAAACCATATTGAATTTATTATAAATTATTATAAATAAGATATTTATATATTAATTTACCAAGAATCATAGCCATATACCCTATCATTATGTATGCGATCGCATGAGTAAGTAAAAACGTCCAGATCAATTCATCTCGAAATAATAATTTCCAAAATATGACAAATAATAGAATTGGAACGATTGGCATAATCCATCTTTTTTTGATAGCCTTCCCGCAATATCCACCGGTTATAGCAATAAAAATTGGATAAACCATCCAAAGAATGATAAGCAGCAATGTAGGAGCCCCGTTAAAAGCTCCTGTATATATCAATATAAGCGGTAATATACATATAAATATTATCGAACTTACTAAAACATATGATGAAAATCCTTTATCATTCATCTTTCAGTCATTTCGATTATGTTTCTTAAGGAAAAATTTTTCCTTGTTTGGGAAAAATTGGTTTCCAAATGCACCTCCTCCATATACTAATACTCTAGAGTCATTGCATACGATTAATTCACAATATCTGTTTAGACTATCACTCATCTGATTTTTCTTTTCGTTATCTTCCATACGCCGATAAAATCAACTTCAATGCAAAGATATAAAAAAAACACGTATGCAGAAACTATTTATCCAAAAAAGTTCAAGACAGGAAAGTTCACATACATGATCAAACTACCAACGTCATATTTTTGGTAGTTTGATTTTTTTTTCTTAACTTTGAATCGTATTTACGTTTTACGACACCTCAACATCTAATGAAATGAAGATCTACCATTATACTTCTCTTGAAAATCTTGCGCTAATTCTTAAGCACAAGACCATACGGTTTAACCGGCTTGACAAAATGGACGATCCTTGTGAGAAGGAGTTCCTTGTCAATCAACTTGATTGGAGCCCCTATACATATGTTTCATGCTGGACTGAAAACCCTATAGAAAACCTTCCATTTTGGCATATGTACACAGATATGGGTAAAGGAGTTAGAATCGGTATAGATCGCGATTTCATAGACTGGGAGAAACAGTCGATAGCGTTTAGCGTTGCATCTCGCCAACACCAGCAGAAATCTATGACAAAGGATTCTTCCAGTGCTATTTCTGTGACTTTCAATCCCACAAGAATTCATCGCCCCCTTTCCGACGACGTATGCTATCGAAAAGTAAGATATGTCAGCGAATCAGAATATCTTGAATATGAGAATAAAATCGGAAAGATAAACAATTTCATGGAAATTGATGAGGACATGATGAGAGACTACGTCGGAGTGATGCGTAAAAACATCTGGGCATTCCAGGAAGAGACTCGCTTTATTATTTATGCCGTCCCCTACACTTCCACTGATGCTGTAGTCTCTCATAATGATTTCATCAATCTTATTCGACTTAATATGCCCAATAATGTCCCATTCATTGATGTCCCGATAAAGCCATGGAAATTAAAGGATTTAGAAATCACTTTAGGCCCAAATATAAGTGAAGGGCAAGGTATTCTTGCTAAAACTTTGCTTAATAAGTATGCTCCGGAGGCGCAGCTTAAGTTCAGTGTTCTTGGTGACAGTTCTATATGGTTTTTACTGTAAATCATATTTCCACTATCAATTTTTGACTCAATATATCATGAAATCATTACCAGGCCATATTCTTTTACGGTATTTGTTATTACCTCTCTTTGCGGTCAGCAGTCATTCTTTTGTAAATGCTAAAGACACAATTGATTTTGACGGCGTATCCTACGAACTCTCGGATCATACATTTTTGCTTGATCGTGAAGGTATCTATGGTTTTGCTAATGCTTACAGCGATGCGTCAGAGCTCTTCTCTAAGGTCAATGAAATAGGTGGTAAGGCAATGATTTTAGTTGCACCATCTGTCTATTGGGTCGATGATCCTGATGATACTTCTGTAAGGACAGATAAGGGAGGGACCCCTTATGCCGTTCGTCTTAATTGCGACACTCTTTCCATCATAGGACTCTCAAAAAATCCCGAAGATGTGGTGTTTGCTGTAAATCGTGGACAGACTCAGGGTGCGGTTGGCAATTTTACAATGTTCCATTTCTCCGGTCAAAGTCTCGATTTGGAAAATATCACATTTGGAAACTATTGTAATGTTGACCTTATTTATACCCGTAATCCGGATTTAAACCGTAATAAACGCAAAGATGCTATAGTGCAGGCTCAAATAGGGATCTGCGATGGCACCGATAGGCTTTATGCTGAAAACTGTCGGTTCATAAGCCGCCTAAACCTGTGTCCTTTTATAGGTGCTCGCAGAAGTCTTTACGATAACTGCTATTTTGAATGCACCGACGATGCTCTTTCAGGCTCTGCCATATATCTTGACTGTCGATTTACTTTCTTCAGTAGCAAACCTTTTTATTCCACTGCTGAAACTGGTGCGGTCTTCCTGAACTGTGATATTACATGTCTCGGTTCCGGTGTGCAGTATTTCACTAAGGTTCCTGGCTTGGTGACAGCTATCGATACAAGGTTCCACTCAGAGAAACCAATAGATATCAAGTGGACGAGAGATGCCTCTGATATAGTATGCCATCAGGAGAACATATCCCTTAATGGCAAGCCTTACACTATTGACGCTGATCGACCGGAACTTGGACCAAATCTTAAGGGTTCGCAATTGAGGAAAGCTTATAAGGTCGAGCATCAGGGACATTCATTCTACAATTTGCCCAATCTTCTTAATGGACACGACGGATGGGATCCCAAAACAATGAATCCTACTGTTGCAAATGCAGAGTCTGAGACTGGTGAAAAACTTACCGGACTCCCTGTGACTTTACGTATAAAAACGGAAAAACCTCGCTTTCTTTTTGATGGAGAAAAAGCTCTTATTCAGTCTACTCCCCTTTTATGGGGTAGCTATCCGGTTGGTAAATCTGTGGAGATCGAGTATGTGGCAGACAATCGTTTGCCGGAAGAAAAACAGGTGACGATACCTGTTGGAAATGCCAATGGGCTATACGGTCGCCAGACTCTTGTCATTGAGCCTAATCTTAGAGTTTCCCCAAAATTCAAGCGTAAGCCTAAAGTCGTTTATGATGAAAAATTGGGAAAACTCCGTGTAGACTATACTTTGACAGGCAAGGGAGAAGACGTAAGTGGCATTTCGTGGGTGCGAATATACAATAATGATAGCATCAAATACTTATCATTGTCAGATGCAAAAGCACCCAAAGGAAAGTTCTATGCTCCAAAAGCAGGTGATCTTGGATATGGAATAGTAGCTATAGTATTTCCTCAATATAAGGATTCTCAATGCGGATTGCCTGATGCTTCTCAGATATTTGAAATCACTGAATCCGGCATGGTGGAAGAAATTCCGGAATCTCATCTTTCTACTGATTTCAGTGATGTGCCGATTTGGAAATGGCAGCCTGGTATACCGGGAATATGGAACTTTGATGTTTTCAAACCATCTGATACTTCTCATGTGGATTGGCAGGCAACGGAAGGTCCCGGATGGTACTATGGCAAGGGTTTTGACGCATCTACAGGAGTTGGATTGGTGCAGAGTGAGAAAGGTGCAAGGATGAGCTATGTTCCCGCTCGTGATGTGTGCCGCGATATGTCTGTTTCGCTTGTTGCAGAACCGGCAAAAAGCGGAGGTCAGGGCTTCGGAAGCGCTACCACACAATATATGGATATATGCGTAAAATTCGACCCTGTAAATCTTAACGGCTATGCATTGCGAATAGAACGAACCCCTGATCATGACCGTGCCGTTTGTTTTTCTCTTGTAAAATATGACAATGGTCAGACTTCTCTTATATCTGAAAAAGTTATCAGCGATTGTTTTCGCAATCCTTGCTATATAAATGTTGGAATCGCTGATGGATTGCTCCAGGCTACATCCTATACTGAAACCCCAGATTCCGACAGAAAGTGTTGCGATGAAGTTGTGGAAAAGGTCAAACTTACTTCACCTGTAGAGGAAACCACATTAGCTGGTTTCTGCATCCAGCACACCGGCTCTACAGGACCATCTTCCACTCTCATTCGCGATCTTACAATTCAATGGAAATAATAAAACTAAATAACTAAAACCTATGAGAAATCTTTCTTTCTTCCTTTCTGTGGTTGCTCTTGGTGGTCTTTTGGCACCTACTGCATTGGCAGACGTATCAAAGGCTTATGTCTCTGACTTAGGCAACGGAAAGTATCAAAACCCTATCATTAACGCGGACTATTCCGATCCGGATGTGGTTCGTGTCGGGAATGACTATTACATGACATCCTCAAGTTTTGCCAATCTTCCCGCTCTTCAGATACTTCACTCCAACGACCTCGTAAACTGGACAATTGTTGGAGCTGTAGCGGACAAGTATCCTGCTGCTGAGTTTGATGGTGTAAGCCATGGCAATGGCGTATGGGCACCGGCTATTCGCTATCATAATGGCAAATACTACGTCATGTACGGAGATCCGGACCGTGGTATATATGTGGCAGACGCAACTGATCCAAAGGGTCCATGGAGCCCTTTGCGTCTTATTTATCCGGCAGTCGGAGTGATAGATCCTTGCCCCTTCTGGGATGAAGACGGACGTGCCTACATAGCTCACGGCTATGCCGGAAGCCGCGCCGGAGTGAAAAGCATTCTCGGCATGATAGAGATGACACCTGATGCCACGGACGTTATCGGTATGGACAGGGTGATATATGATGGACACCTCGAAAATGAGACCATCGAAGGGGCTAAGATGTACAAACGCGGCCCTTGGTATTATATTTTTTCTCCGGCAGGTGGTGTGGCCACTGGTTGGCAGGTTGTGATGCGCAGCAAGAATCCTTGGGGACCTTACGAGCAACGCAACGTGATGGAACAGGGCGACACAGACATCAATGGTCCTCATCAGGGTGCATGGATTGATACTCCTGATGGCAAGGAGCATTGGTTTATCCACTTTCAAGACAAGGGTCCATATGGACGTGTCATTAATCTCGAGCCTATGGAATGGAAAGAAGATGGTTGGCCTGTGATTGGTGTTGACAAGGATGGTGACGGCCGCGGCATCCCGGTTCGTACATATCGCAAACCCAACGTAGGCAAGACTTATCCGGTGGCAACTCCTGCCGATAGCGATGACTTTAATTCCACTACTCTTGGTCTACAGTGGCAATGGAACGGAAATCCACAACCTCTATGGTATTTCTGTGATGCTGAAAATTCTGTGTTGCGTCTGTTCTCCCATCACACTCCTGATGCCAAAAATCTCTACGACATGCCGAATGTTCTTATGCAGAAATTCCCTAACGAGAATTTTACAGCCACGGCAAAGGTATCTTTCCATCCTCGTGTGAAAGACGGCAAGACAATGGTGGGAGAAAAGGGAGGCATTGCAATAATGGGATATAATTTTGCTACGCTTGCCCTTGAAAGCCGCGAAGACGGGACATATCTTGTACAGACTGATTGTGTAGGCTCCAATAAGGGCAAGGATGAAGTGGAGACAGCTGCTGTTAAACTTGACTCCAATGGTCCTGTTTGGCTGCAGGCTGTCGTCAGGATGACTGGCAAGAAAAATCCTAAAGCTAAATCTGACTATAAATGTACGGTGACATTCCGTTATAGCTTGGACGGCAAGAAATTTACTGACTTTGGTCGCCCGATGGACGTCCGGGAGGGTCACTGGATTGGAGCAAAAGTCGGTGTGTTCTGCACTCGTCCATGGAAGAGCAACGACAGTGGTTGGCTCGACGTAGATTCTTTTATAATTGACAAATAATCTCATATTATCAATCAGTTACGCTCAAAAGTTTTCCAAAATAAAACACTAAAACCCTAACACTTAATAACTTAACTCTTAGTGCATTCCTCAAAAGTTTTCCAAAAAGAATTTTTTGAAAATTTTTGAGGAATATTTTTGTCAATTTGAATATAATGCTTAACTTTGCACTCAGAATAGAAAACTCCAAGAAAACACAATCTACAGGAAACGATGATACAGACAATTCAAAAGCGCGACGGCCGCATAGTTGGCTACAATGAAGAGAAGATAAAGGCTGCTATCCGCAAAGCTATGCTTGCCACATCTTCAGGAGAGGATGAATCACTGATTCAGCGCATTACTGACCGTATTGGTATGACCGGTAAGGAACGAATGACTGTCGAAGATATTCAGGATCGCGTTGAAATCGAGTTGATGAAATCTGCTCGCAAAGATGTCGCTAAAAAATATATTGCATATCGTGACCAGCGATCCATTGCGCGCCGCGCAAAGACACGTGATATATTTCTGGAGATCATCGAAACCAAAAATAATGATATCACTCGCGAAAACGCAAACATGAACGCCGATACCCCGGCGGGGATGATGATGAAATTCGCGTCTGAGACCACCAAGCCATTTGTAGACGATTATCTTCTTGACCCCGAAGTGAAGCAGGCGGTAAAAAATAATTACCTCCATATTCACGACAAAGACTACTACCCTACCAAAAGTCTCACTTGCGTGCAGCATCCTCTCGACAACCTGCTTGAAAATGGATATGTGGCAGGACATGCCGAGAGCCGCGCTCCGAAACGCATTGAGACTGCCGGTGTCATTGCGTGCATCTCGCTTGAGACTGCGCAAAATGAGATGCATGGTGGTCAGGCTATTCCTGCTTTTGATTTCTATTTGGCTCCTTTTGTCCGCACATCTTTCAAGGAGGAAATTCGAATTCTGGAGTCACTTACAGGCAAAGATCTTTCTAAGTTCTACGATATCGAAATCAAAGACTTTGTCAAGAAAGACCTGGATGGCCTTGAAGGCGATGATCGCTTGTTGCAGCACGCCATAAATCGGACAGTCGGACGTGTTCATCAGTCAATGGAGGCTTTCATTCACAATATGAATACCATTCATTCGCGTGGTGGCAATCAGGTCGTGTTTAGTTCCATCAACTATGGCACTGACACTTCCGCAGAGGGGCGTTGTGTGATCAGGGAGATTCTGAATTGCACATATGAGGGTGTTGGAAATGGCGCCACAGCTATTTTCCCTATCCAAATTTGGAAGAAGAAAAGAGGTGTAAGCTATCTTCCGGAAGACCCCAACTATGATCTATACCGTCTTGCCTGCAAGGTAGCCGCAAAAAGATTTTTCCCTAATTTCCTGAATCTTGATGCCACATTCAATCAGCATGAGCTTTGGAGAGCGGATGATCCTCGCCGTTTCGAGTATGAAGTAGCAACGATGGGTTGCCGGACACGTGTGTTTGAAAACCGTTATGGAAAGAAAACTTCTGTTGGCAGAGGAAACCTATCGTTTTCAACCATCAATATTGTCCGTCTTGCCATTGAATGTATGGGCATCAAGGATAAAGAGGAAAGAATAGAGCGTTTCTTCGAGCGTCTTGACGATATTCTCGACATCACTGCAAAGCAACTTGACGATCGTTTCCAATTCCAAAAGACAGCCCTTGCAAAGCAGTTCCCGCTTGTGATGAGCACTCTTTGGAACGGTGCAGAAAAACTCGGACCCAATGACACTATCGAGAGTGTTATCAATCAAGGCACCCTCGGCATAGGCTTCATAGGTTTGGCGGAATGCCTGATTGCACTGACAGGCAAGCATCATGGAGAAAGCGAAGAGTCTCAGAAGCTCGGACTCCGTATCGTGAGCCATATGAGGTCAAGAGTCAATGAATTTTGCGAACAATATGGACATAATTACTCAGTTCTTGCTACTCCCGCAGAAGGACTCAGTGGAAGATTCACAAAACGTGACCGTGCCTCATTTGGTGTGATAGAAGGCATCACAGACAAAGACTACTACACAAACTCCAATCATGTCCCGGTCTACTATCATTGCTCCCCTCGACATAAGGCTAAGGTAGAAGCTCCTTATCATGAGCTCACACGAGGTGGTCATATCTTCTATGTGGAGATAGATGGCGATGCTACCCACAATGAAGAGTGCATCATGCAGATTGTGGATATGATGGACAAATACAATATGGGATACGGATCAGTCAACCACAACCGCAACCATTGCCCCAAATGTGGCTATGAGAACGCTGACATGGAAATGAAAGCTTGTCCCAAATGCGGCACTAAGTTCGAGACAATCCAGCGTATTACCGGTTACCTTGTCGGCACCACCGACCGCTGGAACTCAGGCAAACTCGCAGAGCTCCACGACCGCATCGTCCACAAATAAATTATACTTCTCAGCTCGGAGAGCTGTTATTATGTAATAACCCTAGGCTTTAGCCTGGGGGAAAAGCATACAAGTATAGTAGCCTCGGAGAGGCGATTAATGGTTGATATATGACATGATATTCAAAATCTTAGACATAATAAAAGGCACTACAGTTGACGGTCCGGGTTTCCGGACCGCCATCTATTTTGCGGGCTGCCGTCACCAGTGCCCCGGGTGCCACAACCCACAATCGTGGGATTTCAACGCCGGAACCGAGATGACCCTTGAGGAACTGATGGATATTATCGAGGAAGAAGACTTTGACGTAACTCTTTCGGGCGGTGACCCCCTCTACCATCCGGAAAAGATAGCGGTTCTCGCACAAAGGATTAAGGAAGCCGGATATAAAGTATGGCTCTATACGGGCTTTACAATCGAAGAAATCCAATCATCTGAAAAACTGAGCCTACCCCTTCCCTATCTTGATGCCATCGTCGACGGTCCCTATATTGAGTCTCTCCGTGACCCTGACCTCCCCTTCCGAGGAAGCTCCAACCAACGCATCATCCCTATGGGATGATATATGGGAGGGCGGTTTCCCAACCGCCCAAGCCGTCAAAAGGAAACCTTACTGTCATTCCAAGACTGAAGCCGATCATACTCCTCTTTTGTGATTCGCATAAACGACCCATGCTGTGGTCTCTTAACTCCCTTTATATTCTGAGGATTGCTGAAATTCCGCATATTCTCATCTGCTTGGCAAATTCGGTAGTTACGTGGCTTCGAAGAATACTCTATGTATCCGATATGCCATGTGTTTTCTCCCGGAAGTTGGAAAGCTGACACTCCTTCACACTTTTTATTCCCTTCGAAATCGATATAGTCATCCTCATTCGGCTCGCTCCAAGGCCCCGTCAGGCGTGGACTTGTGGCTGTAAAAAGCCCCGGTTTGCCCCCCTCTTTCTTTATCATCATGTGCCACTGGCCGTCAGTCGGCACCCAGTTGATGTCTGCATCTATGGTGGCATAACCCCAGTCAAACAGAAGCTTTGGCTGTGTCAGCCTTGTGAATGTCTCATCAGCATATGAGTAATACATGCGGTCATATTGCTCCTCGTCACGGTTCCACATAGAATAATATATCATATAGCCCCCCTTCTTGCCGTCAGGCCATTCGTAGGTAGCATCCCACATGATCTGAGGAGCCCATACGCGATTGATTGTAGACCAGTCTTTGTATACACTTTCCGCTTCCGGATCACTGAATATCTCCTTCCCCTTGCGGTAATCAAACGATGTGGATTTCCAGTTGATAAGGTCGTCACTGGTCAGAAGACATATACCGTAGTTGTCCCAGGTCTCTTTCTTGCCAAGTCTTTTGCGCGATGCCTCGTTAGCTTCCATATCTGTGCATACCATCAGGAAACCCTTGTCATCATGTCTGCGGCAGATAAAGGCATCACGTGTGCGTCCCTCGATAGGAGCCATCAGTTTATCACTGAAAATTGAATCTCCCTGCAAAAGGTCATGATACTCTATTCCATCTTCACTGATAGCATAGGCAGTCCAAGCCGGTCCTGCATCATTCATATGGCAATAAAGCATATGATCACCCTTCTGCAAGTTCCCGACTTCCACCGGCATCTTATCCCCGGCAAAAGCTACGATACCTCCAAGCAATAATCCTCCCCATGTAAATATCAATCTTCTCATGATTATTAGCACAATTTGAAATTATCCCTCAAAGATAACCCAAATTTCCCAAACCTCCAAATCAAACCCCCAAATAATCCCTTCCTATCTCACAAAAATGAATTCTGCAGTTTTTACTTTCTTAAAATTTGCATAACTCTTGATTTTTTACTAAATTGCAGACTCATCTCTTAAATAGTCGAGATTCAAAGGAAATACATTTAGTCAGAACTTAAATACATATGAAATTAAAGGGATACATAATAGCGATTTCCGCACTTTTATACATTAGTCTCGCCTCTGCTGAAAGCAGAAACTTCTCAGACAATATTATGCCCGACACTATTGATTACAACAGGACGCGTCTTTTTCTTGAAGCTCCACAATTATCTATAAAATACTCCAGTTTAAACTATTGCGCTGAAGGCTTTGCCATTGGGTATCCTATTATATCCCCATCAGGTGAAAAGTCCTCTCTTTGGGTTGATGATATTCGTATGCACCACTTGGAGAGTATGTATGAAACTGATATCGACCAAGAACTTTGGAACACCTTAAACCAAGATTTAGTTGGATCAAGATGTTATGTTAAAAATGGACTTTACTATCGTTTTGACAGATTCCACGACGGCTTGATTATATATTATGAAGCTATTCCTGAAGAGATGCGCAATGTGGTGGATAATATTATGAAATCCGTGAAAATGCGTCCTCAAAAATCCGATGACATCCCTTTAAACCGGAATAAACGAACCGAATATGACATGGATAATAATACACTTATTCGTAAAAACACCCCCTGATTATCCTCCTTCCTCGCGAAGCCGTTTCCGCCCAAAGCTCTGCTTTGTCCCATAATATCCCAATATCTGGTTTGTTTCGGTGTACGAGCCTCCGGCTCGGTCTTTCTCATATTATTCCCTCCTGGCAATAATCTTATTAACCCTGCGCCTCTGGCCCAGTGGAATGTCTGATCCTCCCCCATCTACACCGGAGGCGTAGCACTGTTCTACTGACATTGGCCTTCAGTCGATCTATCACGTTGAAACAGCTCTGCCATATGGTCGGCAGTAAGCCACACAGATTCATTGGCAAGCCGAACCTCAATCCTCGTCTCGCCTTCCTGCGTCTGAAAAAGTATTATCTGTCCGCTATCCATACTGAATCAATTTATTCATTTTCATTGATAATAAGCATTGAAGTTGTTTAAACTTATTTTTTTATTAAGATTTCGTCAGGTTTTCGAGCAGGTTTTGTCTCTTGAAGAAGGAATGATGCGGGCATCATGACTGATGAGAGAGGCAAAAAATGCCGAAAAGATGGCGGAAGGTTAATAAAAAGAATTTTCTTTTTAACGCTTCTTGTTGGATATTTGAATTCGTAAATAAGTTTAAACAACTTCATTAACTGAAGTACACCTTGCGCATCAACGATCAGTTTGCCTATATGCCAATAAGCTTGAACCATCGCAGTATTGACGGTAGTAGCCACTTTGGTTCTGGCCTCTTTGAGAATCTGACTGATTTGCGAGTACAAATTCTTTGATAATAGACTTGGGTTATTTATTATATCTGCCATTATTGTTCGATTTTGAATTTGTAAGACATGTCTCACATTTTTAATTAATGCAATAGATCATGCGACTTTCAGATAAGTGCTCTAAATATACTATAAATTACATACTTCTATATTGGCAAGGCGAACCTCAATCCTCGTCTCGCCTTCCTGCGTCTGAAATAATATTATCTATCCGCTATCCATACTAAGTTAAAGAACTTTGTAAGAGTTTCTTATTCCTTCCCGATTATGTAAATTGTTTTTATGGAAAACAATGAGGCTCGCTCAAAAAAATATTCCGTTTCTTTATTTTATGTATCCTAACTCTTCTGCTACAGTATAGAGTTTGTCTGCAATCTGTTCTCCTTTAATTGTATTACCCATAGCTTAATTATAATTACCAAGATAACGTTCCTTCATGTCTTTTGTCCATTCTTCATCAAAGACCTTGTCGAGTGTTTCGATATATTCTTCAAGCCATGCGTTACAAAAATGGGAGTCAATACCGTCATCTGGATTAAGAAGAAGTTTTCTGTACTTTTCCACTCCATCTCGACAGTTTTTGTTGGAATATGGCGCAAGGAATAAAAACACTCCTTCATCATATTTCTCTGAGAAAGCTTTACACATAGACACTGCCAACAGATGGTCTCTCCATATCTGAAACGCCGGAAGCTGCTCTAATTCTCCATAACTCGTTTCAGCAAACAGTCCTATGCTCAATTCACGATAGCGATCTCGTCTTGTTCTCGGCTCATTGCAAAATTGTTTGTTTAGAATATCATTGACAGAGTCAGCTCCTTCATTGAGTGTTTCGGAATATTTGACCTCAATTCCTATAAACCCTTTATCACCTGCGATAGAAGTGTATTCCACAAATACGTCAAATGCTGAGCGGTCGCCGGTAAGACGGGGATCGCGACGGGCAGGATTGTATTCAAATTCTATTTTGTCAATAGATTTGAAATAGTTATCATACAAAATATTAAAGAACTGTAATGCTTTGTCGCTATTCAACTTTAGTTCTCCAAAAAGGTTAAAGCATAGCGGTTGCGATGAGAGAAGATTTGTTCGTAATCTGGTTTCTTCAATCAGTCTGTCTCCCTTGTTTTCCGGCGAAAGTTCATCGTCAACCAGAGACCGGATACCTTCTGTCATAAAGTTTGCATGTGGGTCTGATGTATAGTTGCCGTAGACATCATTATCGGATTGTCCCACATTCTTTTTGACAGGGATATTCTTGGATTCCCTCCAAATTGATTGCAAGTAGCGATAGTAAGCTTGATACCTATTATCTGCTTTACACATCTTTTGCCCGGAGGCCTCTATAGTTTTCTTTATGTCAGCCGGGATTTCCGGATAGACCTTATCGTGTGATTTAATCATAATTTAATATTTTATTTCAAGAAGGATTGGATTGTTTGTGGATATAGTACAATCTTTTATAATCTCGGATCTGACTATCTGAGGCTCGAAGCTGCGACTGGCAAGAAAATAGTCTATTCTATGACCTTGATTATTGGCTCTAACATCAGAATCATTTCTAAAGAAGTAAGAATATTCCTTAGAGAATGGATTTAAAGTTCGGAAAGTATCGATTAAATGCCCAGTCTTCAGTAATTCATTGAAATTAAGTCGTTCCCAATCATGAAAGTTGGCTTGATTCCGTTTGAATTTACCATCCCAACAATCGTTGTCTGAGGCAACGATGTTCATATCGCCACATATAATCTGTCGGTCAGGAGTAGTGCCGACAATTCTTTTCAGGCTCTCATCGAATTTCTTGCGATGTTCGATTGCACCTTCTATATTAGGGTTAGAGTATGGTGTGTATATATTGTAGAGAGTGAATGAAGGATAGAAGACCTCTGTTTTCAATAAATGACCGGACAATTCTAGATTCGTTGACTTGCTAAATGAGCATGGTATGCAGTCCTTTACATAAGTTGCTATCCCGGCATATAGAGCAGAGAAACACTCTCGTTTGTAGCCGTTAATCTCAAATTCAGGGGAGTCTTTTATATCTTTGACCTTTTGCAGACAAATAATCTCAGGAGAGTATTCGTTTATAAGGTTCTTTAATGCCTCAAAATGGGCCTTGATACCGTCAATATTCCAACTTATTAATCGCATTGTTGTGGGAGGTGTAGGCATTTTGTATTGTCCTACTTTAATATGTCCCATTGGCAAAGACCAATATTCTCCGTAAAATACAGGCATTTGACCTTCGGCAGCAAAATATAGAAGTTTGTTGAACCAATCAACATACTCAGGGTCTTTACCCTTGCCAATTTCAAGAAGTCGAGGGTTCTCATACATAAAAGTCTTTACCAAAGGCTTTATATCGTCGCCGGTTGTCATTACTCCGATGGAGGTGCACCATATTTCATTCGGGTCTCCGCCAAAGACAATTTCCCGATCGGCACAGATATGGTCTTGCGTTGTGATATGGCAACGTAAGTTAAGTCCGGTGGGTGCCATATAAGACATCCAGCGTAGTTTCTGGTAACCCAATTTATGAAGTTCATGCAGAATCTGCATAAGTTCATAGACACCGAGATTTTCGAGTTTATTTTCTGCCATCGGGAATCGTTAATTAATCAATATTCCATTCTGCATCAGTATCTCCATCAAAGGCATCTCTATACATTTGGTCAAAATTTTCATCTTCATCATAGATCTTGCCTCCATAGCATTCTCATACCATGCTTACTAATTACAACACTTTGATGTTATACGCAAAGTTACATAAAAATTCTGGGATTACAATCAAAACCAATATAAAATTTGCAGCTACGGACAAAGAAAAACCCACTTGAACTCGCCAAATCCCACTCCGTCTGCATCTCGATGGCGCAGCAGGTTTATCGAAGGTGTAATTCCAGCACATTATTCAAGTTTCACTGGTTTTTACATATTGATTCGTAATTACTAAGCGCAGGAACTGCGCTTGTCCTCTGCGTTCTCCGGCCGATGCGTAACAGGCCGCTATCATTGCGAACTTTCCAAAACTGTGTCGCGAAGCCTCCCAAAGCATTGAAACTCTGCCCCTTTGCGCCTTTGCGTGATAATAAAAGAGCAAGCGAAAGTTGAGTAAATTATATCTTTCCTCGTTTTTTTAATCATTGTTCTAATAGTGATAAAAATGGACTAAATTGAATTTGACTGCCTAA
Organism: Muribaculaceae bacterium; assembly: GCA_029060625.1. GTDB lineage: Bacteria > Bacteroidota > Bacteroidia > Bacteroidales > Muribaculaceae > Lepagella. The sequence goes on from JAIDTO010000223.1 coordinate 30,543, forward strand.
TTTGGGGCAGTCAAATTGATTTTATTAATATTTATTAACATATTAAATTTTATTCTAGATACAATTCCCCATACCTTTGCACTCGGATTCAAAATTAATGCACAGGTGGCGAATTCGCCGAGCGAATATGGCTCGAAAGTACCCGCTTCCA
>JAIDTO010000224.1 GCA_029060625.1 Muribaculaceae bacterium
ATAGACAGATGTCCGTCCCTTCTGATAGAAGGACACGACACATATTCCAGAAATGCACTCAGAGATCTGTTTAATGGGAAAAGCGTCAGTCATATCTTGGGTTTTCCTTCCCCGACTTCAGAGAATTCCACTACCTATACTTCCGTAAAGAACGCAGGTAGACTATCTTTGTCGGGTGCCCAGTCAAAATTCGGACTGATTCTGGATGCGGACAATCAGCTTCAATACTCTCCAAAGGCTACTCAAAGCACCTATATACTGAAACCTCGTCCGATAGGATATCATCTTATAAATCATGATTACTGTGCTGCTAATGAAAATCTGACAATGCAGATGGCATCGCAGGTTTTTGGAATCGAGACAGCATATAACGGACTCTGTTTTTTTTGCGATGATCAACCCGCGTACATTACCCGGCGCTTTGATATACACGAAAACGGAAAATATGCTCAGGAGGATTTCGCTTCCTTGATGGGTTTCAGTAAGGATAACGGTGGTTCAGACTTCAAGTATAACCAAGGGAGCTATGAGGAGTGCGGGGAAGTAATACAGAAGTATGTAAATGCGGCTATGGTCGATATGCTTCGCTTTTTCAGAGTCGTGCTTTATAACTTCATAACGCTTAATGACGATGCGCATCTTAAGAATTTTTCCCTTATAAAGAGAGGAAAGGAGTATCGGCTTTCTCCTGCATACGATCTTATTAATACATCGTTGCAGATCTATGAGCCAAGACTTTTTGCTCTTGAGAAAGGGCTCTTCAAGGAAGGTATGCATCTATCCGATACACGACACATCACATACAAGGATTTTGCGGAACTGGGCCGACGTATAGGACTTCCAGAAAGAATGTATTTGCAGGAACTTATTAAATTCTCGACTCCGAACCAGGCAGCGGATCAGCTTATCGGCAGATCATTTCTCTCGCAGGAGCTTAAGAAATCATATATGCAGAGTATGCACTACCGCCAGTTTATGATACGACCCAATTGATTCCCATGATATTTAGAAATCTAAGAAGATTTATAGAATTTCTCTTTTACGGTAGCTTTAATATATAGAAGTATTGACCTGTAGAATGAAAAACTGTACTTTGCAATAACTCATATTATGCAGAATCGCAAAGTATACTTTGCGATTTTACGGATATTGCTTGGAAGACAAGGTATATTTTGTTAACTTTGCGTTCGTAAAACAGACTACATAAAAAATCATGTCGAAAGAGCATATTATCAATATGCCACCTCCATATGCTCTGATGCCTTTGACATAATAGTCTCGACCGGCATGGAGAATGATGTCAAAACAGATATCCCAAAGACAGACCTACTGATTGGTGAAACTGAACGCCTGGAACCAACCTATGATTTAAATATGGTTCGCGTAGCCCTGGTATATCAAATCCCTGATAGATTCTCCTAAGACCATGCTGTACATTAATTCCTATCTGATAATGTCTGAAAAGCAGGCATTTTGCTTCCACGCATAGTCCAAAATCAGATCGATGATCAATAGCCGTGATAAAGGACGGCATTGACAGCTCAGATATGCTTCCGTCATCATCCATCTTTAATTTCGACCTTCCACCTAATAGGCATGCGTAATAAAAACCACCGGCAACCCTTATTGTATAGTTAGGCCGGGCGTAACCCTTATAACCAATGAGAAAAGGAATGTGAATATAGTCACCATGAACATCTATTGATACTTTTTCATATGAAATCGGGACTTCACCGTCGGGAGTGTATTCATACGTTTCCCACAATGATTCATCGTATCGATGACGTGAGGAATAGAATGCTCCGGATGATAAGTAAAGTTTGTCGGTGACAGGAATTTCAAGGTTAACTCCCGCATTCCATGATAGCCGCGAAGTAAACTGAGGCATTACCTCGATTCCGATATTGATTTTTGCTTCAAGAATAAAGGAAATATTCGCAGCTATGGCTATCAAGAGCAATTTTATACCATTCATCGTTAATTGGTCAATTTACGAGCCTTAAATCTGTAATATCTCTTATCCTGATTCGGGTAGATCACAGGATTCTGGGGTGCTTCCTGCACCCACAGTTCATTTGAAGTCTATAGATGCGTGTCTCATCATCATACTCACACTATATTTTCTGTAGTAGACAGGTGATCTGGCAGCCGTTGAATGTATCTGTAAGGATCATTTTATATTCTCTTACAGGTTGTTCTGAGCGGGACAGTGCCGCGTTTTTATTCCAGTCGAATCCAAACAACTCTTCAAACAGGCTCATGCATTCCCAATCCCAGTCAATTGCGTATTCAAATGTCTCAGGTCTTTCTTCTATAGGGGAATGAAGTGAGAACCTCATAATGAAGGTATTGTTCTCATTGCGAATTATGTTGAAATGGCCTTCTCCGAGTGTACGCAATCGGAAGTCCATCGGATCTGTCCAAACCACTTTTACAGGTTTTGTATTGTCCTTATTGCGGATAAATCTGATTCTGTGTTGGATTTGAAAGAATATGTTGGTGTTTTTTCCCTCAACCTCAACAATTTTGAAAGACCTATAGAAATCTTCTACTGTAATGTTGAGAGTTACTGCGGTCTCCGCTTTGACATCGATGATGGTCAGGGTGGACTCTCCGGGTTTTGTCGGGTTAATCAAGAGTTGATGTGTCTCGATATCGATATTTCCCAAAACATCGGGATTGCCTACTTCGAATTCATATACGCCACCTCCATCTGTAAAAGGAATCGATCCTGTCACACCAAACATGATGGTATAGTCCCTACTATTAAAATGAATTGGAGAGATTGCCTCAGGTTCATTCTCAGGCTCGTTGTTGGTGCTACATGCCGTCATCAGAAGGCATACAATGAAAAGAAAGGGGAGAATCAGTTTCTTCATATTCTTTTGATTTGTCATGTGGTGAGGTAAGTAATCAGAATAATTTGATTTCCGATTACAAAATTAGTCGGAATCGGGCGGTGGGTGAAATATTTAGGTGCGGAAAAAGTGCGGAAATCCAATTTCCGCACTTTTTCCGCACTTTCTTACTATCTTAATGCATTTACAATAAGCGTATTATGCCATCGATGACCTTGCTTCCGAGTTTTTCCTCAAACACTCTGTAGCAAAGCGTCTCACGTCGATACGATATGGTTCCTTTCGTCCTTCCGAGCAGTGAAATCAGCTGAGTCGGCGTCACACCGCACTTTATGAGAAGGGCCAGCCTGTAATCCTGTACCGACAGTTTCCCTCCTGTCAGGAGATGCAGGTTGCTTTTGAAGTTTGGTGAACTATCAATCACAGCGATCTCCAGTTTTTTCCATAACGGAGACTGTTCGGGTATGACCTTGTCTTCGGAAATAAAAGCCTGCAACGAAAGATATGCCTCCGACTGAAGAATACCGGTGGAGACTCCGGAGTATTTCTTTCCACTGTTATAGATCGACAGCAGTTCATTCCGCAGGCGTATACGCAGGTCTTCCGTAGAGTCTTCCGAGGTTGTCGATAACGGTTCCTGAGGATCTTCCTTACCAGACTCGACGATATTATTCCTCTCAAACAATTCCTTTTTCAGCCGCTCTAAGTTGTCAAGGGCTTCATAAAGCAACAGCCGCTGCTTCCGCCGCATAAAGTTTATCCATAACAGTACAAATGCCAGTATGACAGCCACCAGTATGAATCCAGACAGCCAAAGGAGCATCTCGTTTCGTTGACTTATCGCCTTGAGCTTTTCCTTTTCGTGTGACTGATAGTTATAGAAGGCTTGCTGGTTAATAGTCAGTTGCGACTCGTTCTCATCGTAGTATCGCTCAAGGATATCCCTGTATTCCGCGACATATTGGTATAAGGAATCCTTAGGTAGCAATCGGGCGAGCTGCGGAGATAGGAGATTATGGTAGCCAACCTCATGGTTGATAGGATCGGCGCTGCGAATGAGTTCATAGGCATATAGATATGCTGTATCCAGTTTCCCTGCCTCCAGATATATGCGTGAGGCATATGCGATGGCGCTGTTTCGAGCCATCGGCTTAACCAGATCCGGAGTGTGGCGTATGAGTAAGACAGCCGAGTCGATATCTTCTAAGTATAGTTTAGTAGCCGCAAGATACATTTTAGACTTTGCCTTGTGATTGATGGGGAGATTACCGCTGAGGCGGAGTGCCTCCCTGAAAAAGCGTTCCGCCTCTTTATAATTCCCTTCATATAGATGGATGCCTCCTAAAAGCTGCAGATCATAGACTACAGACATTGTGTCTTTCATTTCTCGTTCAATCGCCAGTGCTTCTTCAATATACGGGGTAGCCTCCTTGTGTAGACTCATATTATTTAACAGTCGTCCTGTCTGGCTTGCTATGCGCGACCTTAGGTCCGGATTTTCGTCGGCAGGAGTCATATCAAGAGCGTTCTGGAAGTATCTAAGTGATGTGGGATAATCCCCGAGATCGCTATATACGCGTCCTCCATAATAAAGCGCCTCCGCATATAGAGGGTCTTTGTCATGTCTCTCATAATAGGATATGACATCCCTGATAAGACTGTCTGATTTATGTGCTATATATGCCTTGTCGTTTGCCTTGACAGTCAAGAGGTCGAACAGATGCCGATCGGCCTCAGACAGCTGTTTTGGATCGATTGAGTCAAGGCATGCGATGGCTGTCTGTGGAGAATCCGAGACAATCTCGGATATCCTGATCAAACGTTCATCTTGGGTGGAATGTGAGCAGGAACATAGAATGGTGGTAACAGTTGCAACCAGCAATAGGAATAAGCTATATTTCTTTGGGAAAATATTTTTTTCCATTTGAGAGGATTTACTTGTGGACCATAAATAAATACAAAGTTAATCAAAAAATTTTAGATATCAGTAATGTAGGCAATATTATATATCGGAGCAGAGACGCTTGGCAGAAGACACGCCTGCGGACGCACGAGCCGTGCGTCCCTACCTGTGCTGTTGTTGAAGATGGTCAGCTGGCGGAGGAGAAGGTGAAACCGACGGGCTTGCGGCGCGAGGTGGCCTTGGGCGTGGACACCGGGATATCGGAGGGGTGGATTTCTGAGAGCGACTGGCGGTCGTTGAGGGCGGCGTCCATTACCCTGACGGCCATCGCCGGAAGTATCTCGGTATGGATGAGGTTCATGACATGTCGAGCGTTGCCGAAGTTATGGTCACGGTTAGCATAGTCGTCTGAGAGACGTCGGCATAAGGCCTCCTCTGCCTCGGAGGAGAGGGTAAAGTCAAGTTTCTCAAGCCTTCGCTTGGCTATCTCCATCAGTTCTTCTTCAGAGAAGTCTTCGAAAGTATATATGTTTGACTCGGGAATACGTGACTTGAAGCCGGGATTCAACTCAAATAGACACTTCATTTCGTCGGGATATCCGGCGAGGATGAGCATCCAGTCGTCCTTGTCGGGGTCGGCGAGCGCTGTCATCAAAGCCTCGATGACGAACTTACCGGGATCCTTCGGGTCGTTGGCCTGGAAGAGGGAGTGAGCCTC
>JAIDTO010000225.1 GCA_029060625.1 Muribaculaceae bacterium
TGATGTTTGAGGTAGATCAGGTAGATTATGCTTCCTATAAGCCATCCTGCAATCACTGTGAGACATGCCTCTCCGATAATATTCCTTTCTATCTTCTTCCTTGTGGCTCCGAATGCACGCATCACTCCGGCATCAGGTATGCGGCTCCTGCATTGCACATAGAAGTTGCCGGCTACCCCGAGCAAAACATTAGCAAGGAAGAATCCAAGAATTATCCATTTTTTTGTGAGGTCTTTCTTTTTATCGGAGAATACTTCATCGCGCATGTCTGAGTATAGCTTGGGTTCATCCAGATAGACGTCGCCCGATTTGTATTCATTGAGGTCATTGGTCAGTTTGTCGATAAATTCCCGAGGGCTGATTCCATCTGCAATCCGAAGGGTCATTGCGTCATACCATCCGAAATTTTTGTCAGGTTGAAATATAATGGCGGTGCGCCCCATTTCCTTATTGTAGTTGAGGTCTTGGGTAATTCCGGCAATAGGGGAATGCTTTGCATCCTCTTTGGCTTCATCATATGGATATAGGTCTTTCCCAATCACCTTTCCGTTTGGATAGATAGCCTTTGCAAGGGTATTGCTGATTATAAAATAGCCTTCTTCCAAGGAATCTTCGCTTATAGGATTGTCGTTGAGGTCCTTGATGCCATAAGTCTTGAAGAAATCTGTGTTTGGCTTGAAAAGCACTTTATATGCATGCACACCGTTTTCAACGCCTTCCGCAGCATTCTCTTTGTAGATGGAGTCAGCGTCAATATAAGCCTGTGCGTAAGACGAGCGTTCGATCGACATATATGAATTGAAAGTGGCGGCTTCCACTCCTTTCCTGTCACGTATCATCCGAAGGAGTTGGTCTTTCGATTTATAGATATCTTCTGCATTGTAAAATGCAGAATCGAACTCTTCCGCTTGCGGATCCAGGTTGCAAATATTCACCATAATAAGGCGGTCAAACTCATAGCCTGCCGGAAGCATCGCTGTGGTGGTATTGACTGCTACCGGCTCGATGGCAATCCATCCGATTATCGTGACGATAATGATCTCGATGAAGAGAGCTGCCGAGTGCCCCGGACGAGCTAATATTTGCTTGATTGTATGTATCATATCGTTCATTATCGTTTTTTGTTGATTGATTCTGTTATCTGTCGCCGTATTGCCCTGCGTGCAGGAATCCAGGCAGATAAGGTATTCAGTATTAGGCATACAATGAATGCTCCAATGAATATTATTGGCGCGAACGCCATCTCACCTGTCATAAAAGATGTGGAATCTCCAAATTGAGGATCATTAATATAGCTTAACGGAGTGAATTGGAGGAGGAAATCGCGGGCAAACACCAGAATCAGCCAAGCTGCTATCAATCCTATTATTCCTCCGATGATGGTCAGCACGAGGTTTTCCGTCATCACCATGAGCATAAGGCGTCGGCGAGTGGCTCCAAATGAGCGGCGAATACCAATCTCAGGAGTCAAGCGGTCCATTCTCGACCCGATGAGTCCACTTATATTGAGAGCCGGAATCACGAGCACAATCAAGAGAGCGATTATCATAGGTTTCCATAATGAGAATGGGCTCGGTCCCTCCTGCACTTTAAATGAGTTCTCGTCGATTTCATAGTCATGCTCAGAAAGTACATGCTCCCTATGGGTCTCAATCTGCGGGATGTAGACTTTTCCGGCAGCAGTATCGATGGCATTGATGCGTCGGCATATATCAGTCAATTCTTCTATAAGTTGATCTTTCTTTTCTTGTTTTACTTTTACTGTCACTGCCAATCCTCCTGCCAATTCTTCCGGCCATTCGCCATAGAACGCCCCGTCGAAATAGTAAGGTGTGAATACTTCTCCGTATGAGTCTACACTGAGAGCATTCCCTTCACGGAAAACTCCTGAGACGTGGTATTTGACCCTGTCGATCTTTATGTATTTTCCTATCGCTGCCTCCGGGGAGTCAAAGAGGCGTGAAGCCACTTTATCGCTGATGACGGCAGTCTTTAGCTTTGAGTCTAAGTCTGCTTGGGTGAAAGGGGATCCTGCCAAGAAGACATATTTGTACAACTCAAAGAAAGCCGGATCCACTTTTCTCAGCGTGACATTGAAATCGGGACCGCTGCCATCAGTCTGTATCTTGGGAGACCGGGGATTATAGCTGATTTTCGTCGTTATCAAGCTTGCGGACTTCAGATTATCACGCAGATAATCGTCGACAAACCTTTTGCTGAAGCCGGAATTGATGTTGTTGTCGCCATTCTTAATAGTTAATCCGCGTAAGTAGATGGTAGAGTCCCGGTCATATTCCGGATATACGGGTCCCAACTGCCCGTAGAGCAGGATTCCATAGATCATCGTGAATGCGATGGCCAATGCCACGCCGATGATATATAGGAGGGAGAATCCGGGAGTCTTTAGGGATTCTTTGATTGTCTTCTTTATTAGGTTCATAGTTTAGTTAATGCATAAT
>JAIDTO010000226.1 GCA_029060625.1 Muribaculaceae bacterium
AATGACGGATGGTTGCCGTAATTAGACACGATGGCATCGTACTCACTCTGTATGAAATGTTTCACATCTCCGTTTTCCCCTTCCTCGCCCGGTAGAATATCAACACTCCACAACGGACACTCTACCTGCAGATAGAATCCCATCCTGTCAGCCACCCTGAAGGCGGCATCGGGGGGACACCATGAATGAAACCGCAAATGATTAAGGCCCCACTCCTTTGCCGCTGTGAAAACCTTTTCCCAACCCTCCTCGTCGGTAGGCGGAGTACCAGTCAACGGAAATATACAGCATTCCAATGTACCTCTCAGAAATACAGGGTCACCATTGATCTTAATGGAATTGTCTTCAGCCTTCACTTCCCTCATTCCAAAATCGACCTGCCTGATTTCAGGAAAGCGATCCAGCTGAAGACTTAAGGTCAGAACTTCCGGATTAAACTCCGACCATCGCGAGGCAGTTAGAAAAGGATCATCTATCTTGAATTCCAGATTGTTGCTGCCGGGACTGAGCCTGACACAGCGTTTTCCGATGATGGATTCTCCTCCGGCAAATCCCTTGATTTCCCATCTAAGGCTGCTGTCTAAACACTTCGACCGGGAATTGTCAATACCGACCTTAACCAGCAACTGTGATGAGGCTACGTCAGGATATACTTGAATACTACGTATATCCACATCAGGAATGACTTCGACTACCATGCTGCCAAGAACGCCATTCCACATTATTTGGGTATCATCGGTGTAGGCATGGGCAAGATTATTGGTCGATATTTCATATTGTTTGCTATTGTCGATATGCAGGGTAACGGTATGCTTTCCCGCAGTCAACCCTTCCTTAAGGACATATTCATGAGGAGTGGTAAGACTTTCCCGGCATTCCCCAAGTAGGTTTCCATCTATCTCAAGACAACTTTTCCACATCACCCGCTCAAGCTTAATGCGCAGAGGTTTTCGGGCCATATCTTCTGATACGGTTATATCTCTGGTATATGAAGCATTGCCCACAAACCGATTCTTTCTTGTCAGATGCAGAAGCTGTGGCTTCCTAAGCATAGGAGAAAGCGTATCCGGAATTCCGATACAGGCATCGTCAGTCGTGCCGGGAAGGGCAATGATATGCTCTATAGAATCATTTCCCAACCTAACCGTCCATTTACCGGCAAGATCAATCTGCGAGCTTGATGTAGCAAAAGCAATGCTCGGCATAATTGTTGTTGCTAACAATAGTAGTATTCTGCTAATAGTGTAAATCATGATAGTTAATCAACCTTGAATCTGTCAATAATTTTTAGGGATAGTCAGTCTCCGATTTGCATTCATCCGATTCCTATAGGCAAAATTACTCATTTACTCTTATTTCTCCAAAAATATCCATAATTTTCTATTTAGCGGGGGGAGGGTCCTATGTAGCCGGGGCGGAAGGAGCCACGGTCGATGACAATTCTTTGGATTGCCATGCCGGGGTCTATGCCTCTCAATTTTATGGAGTGACTTTGCTTTTCCTTATCAATGTGGCAAGAGACTTCGCTGAGGGCGGAGTTGCGGAGGACGTTGAGTTTCCAGGGTTTTGACCATTCTTCGGGAAGGTATTCGATAATGTGCTCTTCGCCGTCGTCGACTGATACACCGATGCGGCAACCTCTGCCTTCATACATCGGGAAGTATGGGAGATGGAAAATCTGCAGCTTGATGCTATCGCCTGCCACTTCATTTATCTTTAAGATTGCCTCGGATGAATTACTATCTGAAGCAGGATCGCCGAGTTGGAGTATGTAGCCGTCATAGCCTATGCCTTCAATGAGTCGCGAGCCGTTGGATAGATTTGCTGTGCTGATATCAAGCGTCTGGCATAAGCCGTCACCTCTTGACTGCCAGTCATACCTTCTGACAATCGGCTTCTCTCCTACCTCCGGGAATTGGCGTAACGGTGGACGTTCCTGATATTTGGCACAGAAGCCGGGCGGAACGCTCATCATGCCATTCCATTTGCCGTCGAGAAGTGAATTGTAGATATTATTTAGGGTGTCAATGCTGTCGGCAGCCTCTACGGAGAGACGTGCGGCATAGTTAGCTTCCTCTTTATCATCGGCAGCCGCCAATTCTCCGTTGAGTTGGGCGAAGAGAAACTTACGGTTCATCATTTCTGATGCGAGCACAGGATATCCAATCATCTCAAAGAATGGTATTCGCAAAGAGTCGGGAAGCTGCTGCATCAGAGCATCCGTTTTTGCTGCAAGATCCTTATATTCATCTATCCGCTGCCAAGCATCGGAGTAATTGGAAAAACTGAAATCGGTAGGACCCACTTCCCTTGTGTCGGGACTGTCCCATTCTATCTCCCAACCCATATATTCCGGTTTCCTTATCCAGGCGAGCCGATAATACTCATCCAATATCTTCTGCACCGGGTCCTTATACTTCCCGCCACACCACTCTGCCACAAGGGATGACTGATAGGCATTGATATTCTCTTGAGAGAAGCTATCGAAATCCCATGCCATATCAAAGAATGTCTGAGTATCGAGCTCTGCCGGCTTGATATCACCAACATTTAGGAGCCAGTAGCGGTCAGATCCACAATCGTATGCCTTCTTGAGCTCATGATACATCATGGCAGGAGGAGTAGTGCAAACCCAAAGATAGTCATGGGGAGTGCCGAGATAAGACGTATGATAATATACACCCGATGAGCCGGAGCGTTTTCTTTCTGCCGGAGAGGAAACGCTTTTCATATATCCATAATTGTCATCGGGCCAAATTATTGTGACATCATCAGGAATCTTCAGCCCCTTACGATAAAGATCAAGAGTCTCCTTATATGGCACGAATATCTGCGGGATTTCCTCAGCAGGTTTGCCGAGACGTCTTGACAATAGATCCCTTTGATCGGAGATAACCTTCTCAAGCAGCGCTATACGCTCCTCAACGGGACGGGTGCGGCTCATAGCCTCATCATGCACGCCACGCATTCCTATGGTGTAGATATTCTCATAGTCAGCCACCTCATTGAGCCGATCGGAGAATTTTCCATATATGACATCGCGGTTTGTTCCATAGTCCCACTCCCCATCGCGCTCAGGATTCCATTCCGACAGTGCTGCATTGTTGAACATAATCGGTTCGCAATGGGATGTGGTCATGATGATGCCGTAGCGGTCGGCTACTACTTTACTCTCCGGATGAGAATAGAAAGCACCTGTGCAAGAGTGCATGGCAGGGGCAAGCATATTTCCCTTGAGACGCAACAGGAGCTGGCACACTTTCTCATATGTATTCGGACCAATATCGTTCAAGTCACTGTCAAGGCCTTTGGATGCCCATGGGAGGATACCCCAATCCTCGTCGTTGATGAATATTCCACGATATTTTATTGTAGGAGATTGCGAGATGTAATCTGCCTTTATCTTTATCTCCGGGTTATATTTTACCGGTACATCACCCCACCATACCCATGGGTCGACCCCAATTTCACGGGAAAGGGTTGTGACACCATATGCCGTGCCACGGCGGTCGCTGCCGGCGATAACCAACAAGCTTTTCCCTTTACTGTCCTGGATACTCTTTATTATAAAGCGCTCCCAACCCCCAAGGATGCTGTCGGCAGGGATAGCTCCTTCTTTGGCAAGGGAGTCGATGATACGAGAGTGACCGAGTGTGCCAATCAGGATTGCATCTGTTCCTTTTGGAATAGAATTAGAGATATCGGTGTTTTTCCCCGTTACTTTGGAAATATCCTCGGCAAGCATCTGCGCTACGTTTGCTACGACGGCATAGTCTGCAGGGTCATAGACTATGCAGGAGCCTTGAAGGGGGAAGCCATCGGCGACGGCAGTCTGGATAACACCTTGCGGCAAGCCTGCGGAGGCAAAGGATAGAAGAGAGAATAAAGAGACTGAGAAAATAACGGATACTAATTTTTTCATGATGATTCTTTTATCATAAAGATAAGGGACGCACGAGAAAGATAAAGGACGCACGAGCCGTGCGTCCCTACAAGATTATTTTGCTATGCGCTTTTTGGCGTTTTGGATGTAGATTTGGCCTTTGGAGAGGTTTGCTTTATTTATGCGCCTGCCGAAGACATCATAGCAGTCACCATCCTCATTGCAATATTCAAGGAGAGTGCCTACTGCAGCAATTTCTGAGACTTGCGCTATGGCATCTGCAAGTGCAGCCGTAGCTTGCTCATAGACAGTGGGAGAAGTCGACACGAGAGATTCGTAGCTTTCGATTGTGGCTTTGAGGTTTTGGGCTTCTTCTGTGGGAAGGATATCGTCCGAAAGGGAGGTATAAAGGTCTTGGGCTTCCTTCAAGGTGCGCTGGAAGGTGCCCTTGTATCTCTCGGCTGTGGACATAGCCGTGGCTATCTTGAGGTTGCCGACAATGACGGCTGACCACCCTGACGTCATGCTATAAGTGACCGTGTAGTCGCCATCTGCCGGAATATCGAACTCGAGGGAATGATATGTGGAGCCCTCTATACGCCCCTGCTGCTCGTCCATATTTCCGGTAGAAGGGAGTGAAGGGAACGATGCTGCCACAGTTCCGTCGAGTGCCCTAACTGTGAAATCAAATTTCACATTGCCATCAAGAGAACCTTTGTTCCAGTAGACAGAATTGAAGGTAGCCACATAGCGACCCTTGTCGAAATGAAGAGCATAGTCAGGCGTGTATTTTCCATATGTTATCTCACAGCGGTCATAGTCGCGGGCGCTCAAATAAAATCCTTCGTTGAAGTCGCCTCCGGTCATAAAGTATTTCATACGGGCACCTCCTGTATTGACGCTTCCTGATGTCTTCTCGTCCTTCTCTCCGTTACCACGGGTATTGATGCGATACCATCCGGTAGGAATCCCCTCCCCTACTGTATTTTCTTCAGCCCTTAGATCAGGGTTGAATACCTGATTATAAGGAGGCACGTCTCCAACTTCTTCGAGGCCGAAAGTATAAGTAGCCTTGAATACTTTCATGATGCCATCATTCTCACCCTTAACATTGCGAAGGGAAAGAGAATATTCTCCGCGTTCGATTTCAGGGACAGTCAAAGTAATGACGTTTCCGTTGCTCTTGACATCAAGATTCACGGGGATCCCATCTTTCATAAGTTGAGCCTCAGCTTCGTAACCATCAACGTTCATATCGAAAGTCAACGAGATATCCATACCATTAAGAGGAAGATCAAAAGAGCCGTCTTCCGGTTCTACTCCGGTCACTTTAGGAGCATCGGGACCAAGGCTCCAACGCTGCATAAAGTTCCATCCTTCTATACTTGTAAGGCAATAGACAGGATCTTCCGACTGCCAATGTCCTTTTCCTGCAAGCTCAAGAAGACGGACCTCTACCCCATCTTTACCATCATCCCAGATGTGCATCTTTGCGCCTTTATTGCGGTTGCCTTCAGGATAAGGATCGATGAGCTTCTCGACAGTGTTGCATCCGTTGTGCTTGATCCAGTTGTCGAGGGTTGGCTGCACCCCACTGAATACGCATACATCGTCGCCGGTGCCGTGCACATGCATGATAGGCACAGGGCGCGAACTATAAGCACTCTTATCCCACATTGGATACCCACTTACAGGAACAAAAGCGGCTATTTTATCCGGTATACGGTTGGCGCAGTGGTAAGTGAACATACCTCCCATCGAAAAACCGGTGAGATAGACGCGGCCGGTGCTAATATTGTGATCCTGCTCCATCTTGTCGATGATGGCACATACAAAGTCTACATCACGGTTGCCACTGATATCCCAGCCATGATCGATGCCTTCAGGGAACACGAGCACAAACTTGGCAGTGTCAGACACAGCAGTCCATTTTGAATTGTCGTCGTGCCATTGGGCACTCTGGTTCATGCCATGGCAGGCTATCACGAGCGCCGCTCCGGAAGGAGTGTTATCGGGGACATGCACCTTCATGTCGCGTGATTGACCATTGACGGATACTTTCTCCCACGTAGTGGATGCAGAAGCAGAAACGAGGGAGGATAACGCTACGCATAAAGCAAGGAAATGTTTCATAAGATATTTTTTATTTTATTGCAAAGATAACTTAAATTTTAGTGTGTCTTTTTTCAATACGTGTCTTTTAAATACAAAATAGTAAACACAGCGTCTTAAATAAGATATGGAATGTATCAGCTAATCACAAAATTGAGCACTATGAGACGGATTTATACGAAAACCAGCCAATCATGCGACGAATCGAAACACATTTAAAATAACCATGAAATAAAAATAGAAAATTTACATCTAATTTTGTACACATTGACTAAACAACTTCATTTCACCCGAGCTACGGCTCAAAAATGGTTTCTACATTATGAAGCGAATAATTTATTTTCTATTTCTATCACTCTTCGGGCTTGCGCTCAGTGCGCAGGAACGAAGGCCGATCGACAATCAGCATCCACTGTGGCTTGTCCACATTGATGTCTGGAATGCGGCTGACCCTCAGAAGATCATTGACCTGATTCCGGAAGAGATCAAGCCCTACGTGTGCATGAACCTGTCGCTATCATGCCAATATGATACACAGACCAACATGTACAGGATGCCACGCTCAGCCGTTCGCACCTACAAATCATGGGCATCCGTATGCCAACACAACGGACTTTGGTTTACCTGCCAGCCAGCGAGTGGAGGACACACCCACATACAGGATGATGACCTTGAAACTTTCGAATACTTTTTCAAGACATATCCAAATTTTCTTGGTTGGAACTATGCAGAGCAATTTTGGGGGTTTGACGAAGCTGGCGACAAGAGCAGCAGCACACAGTTGTCTCGCATCGCCCTGTTTGCAAAGCTCGTCGAGATGTCTCACAAATATGGAGGCTTCTTGACCGTAAGTTTTTGTGGCAACGTATGGAGCCATCCTCTCAATCCATTAGGAATGATGAAGCGCAACCCCGATCTGCTAAAGGCTTGCCAAGACTATCCTGAAGCAATCCTTTGGCTTTATAAATACACTACAAGCAGCTGTTTCTATAATAATGAAAGCGTGACATGGGGACCTTTCATTGCCGGACTTGCCAACAATTATGGAGTACGCTACGACAACTGCGGCTGGAACGGCGCACTAAGCGACATCTGTGGAGAAAATACCAAGCCCTATCCGGGAGCCGCCGGCATCGGCACAGTGATGGAGCAGACTTGCGTCAATGGTGGAGCCGTATGGGACGGTCCGGAGTTAATCTGGACAGAAGACTTCCAGAATCTCAATAACTCGACTGTCGACGGCTACCAGCGTCGTAATTGGGGTAAATTTCCTAATTTCGACGGGATATGGCTTGACATGTTTGGCAAGATCATCGACGGATCTATGTATATCCCTACAAGACAAGAAGTAGTGGGAAAGACAAGGATAGCCATCATCAATGACGTCACAGGAGGAAATGATGAGGATAAATATGCAGCTTGGGATAATCTCTATGACGGTCTGTATAAGCAGACAGACCCCTTCAACAGAAACAACGGTTATTGGATGGACAATTACCTCTACCTCAAGAAGACCGGACGATATGGAACTATTCCTGTAATGCTTGAGCCTTACGATGAATTAGCCAAGCAGATTCCAATACAAGTCAAAAAATCTACGCGCAACTCACACTGGCCTTCTATAAGCAAAAAGACAGATGAATTCAATGAGCAATATCCGGAAGTGTCGATAGGCGATCTCTATGTAAACCGCTTCCGCAACCAGCTCGTCACTTACACTCCCTATTCCAATATCAACGGGAAAACCGCCACCGCAAAAGTTCCACTCAAATACAACACTTGCGACACGCTTGAATTGAAATACAATATCCTTTCGTCGGGAGTCATCAGGGAATATGAGGATCATATTGATTTTTATCTGAATAATTTCAGAAATGACACCACCACAAGGAGAATAGACGTAATCCGCATCCATGGTGTGAATGCAGAGCCCATACTACAAGTCAAGAAGCATGGTGACTATTACGCTTCTGTCAATGGCACCTATAACGAGGAAAAGAATACATATACGGTCAATGTAAGACACCTTGGCCCTGTAGAAGTGAGCGTATTTTGCCAGGGATCTGCCGACAGGAAAGATGCCAATGACGCTATTCCTGCTGATTATAACTTGCCGGTTCCAAAGCAACCGCAACCTTTTAAAGGCAATGTCATAATAGAGGCAGAAAACTTGGACTATAAGAATGTCAAGAATGTTGCTTTCACTCATTCCGGATGGTGGGCACCTGAATATAACCATTTTGCCGGATTGGGCTATGTGGAAATGGGCACAAACCCTCAGGCTTCCCTTCGGCATGAGCTCAATCTGAAAGAAGGAGGGGAATATGAAGTGGCCATACGCTATTGCAATACCACCAAATCAGGAGATTTTGAGGTTTCTATCAACGGAGAAGTCCATAACGTTACCCTTGATCAAGTGAAGAAGAATGAATGGACCAAGATTAAGGTGCCGGTGACCTTGAAAGAAGGGTCAAACACTCTTATCCTTACAAATACCGGGGGTACATCTCCAGTCATCGACCAGATAATATACATACCCAAGGGCACTGAGGAAGAAAAATTCCTTGTTACAGTGAGAGAGTCTGAAAACGGCTCTATCAAAGCAAACCTCAGCGAAGCATCAGAAGGGGAGAAAGTCACTCTCACCGTATCGCCTCAAGAGGGCTATGCACTCAAAGAACTGAAAATTGTCAATTCAGTGTTCTATTCTATGTCGGCTACCATTGAGATTGGAGAATCAGGAGAAATATCTTTCATCATGCCCGACGACAATGTCACGATTCAGCCTGTCTTCGTCGACACAACATCTGTATATAAGCTTGACTATACAAATGTAGCCAATGGCACAATTCCTGAAGGTTGGCAATGTATCCAAGAGAATAATGAAATCCATGAGTATCCCCAGTCATATGGAATGGGAGCCCGCACATTCAAGGACTTCATTGGCTACCAAGGCAAAGCCCTTTACTGGCGCAACGGAAGGGCTGAATATGGGGTGCAAGCTAATTATCCCCTTACCCTTGAAGCCGGCAACTATAAGCTTACGTTTGCGATGGCAGCATGGAAAGGACAGCCCAATTACAATATAATGGTCAGGAAGCACGATTCAGATAAGTCAACGGCCCAATCTGAAGTATTTACCACTAAAGTGAACGCAGACGGAAATACTTCTGCCGACCTATCTGCTGAAGAACAACATGAATTTGAATTCTCCATTCCGGAGGCTGGAAACTATGTGGTGTCTTTTATCGACAAGACCAATGGCGGTGGATACCATGAATTCCTGCTGCTCGAATGCAAATTGAATTATACCGGAGATACCGGTGTAGAATCCCTCACAGAAGGAGTCAATAAAGTTCCGGCAGGCATTTACACACCACAAGGCCTGAAGATCAGCTCAATGCAACCGGGACTTAATATAGTGATTGATACAGATGGAACTGTAAAGAAAGTGATGAAGAAATAAAAAGAATTAGGGACGCACGGCTCGTGCGTCCCTACAAATCTCAACAAATAAGGTTATCGTGATTATTTAGCAATGTATTTTTTGCCGTTTTGGATGTAGATTTGGCCTTTCGAAAGATTTTCTACCTTTACACGGCGCCCGAATATGTCGTAGCAAGCACTATCAAAGTTGCTGTCATATATGCTTTCTACGGCATCAATGTCAAGAGGAGTCAAGGTGAAATTATCAAGATAGAGATTAGCAGTCTGAACTTTTGTTGAAGATAATACAAGTTCGCTTACTCCTTCGGGAAGGTCAAACTCAACGGAAGACTCAGCCCAGGTATTTGACTCGTCAGTCTTAGGAAATTTCACGTTACGGGCTACGACCTTTCCATTTACCGTGATGTTAACTCGATTTACTTCCTCTTCAGGAGCAAGATAACGGATTGTCATCTTATATCTGCCAGCCTCATCGATGCGTATATGATCGCGGAGTCTTGCTCCATTTGCAGTTCCATATGACACGTATCCAAGGGCAGTGAAACCGGGGATGTCAGACCGTCCGGCCCCGTTCCAAGCCTTGTCAATTGCTGCATAGTCGGCATTCTCCCATTCCCATTGACGGGTACCCTTATATACAGGAGGAATCTCACACCCATACGTCTTCTCCCAGAGGGGAATCTCCATACGAGCCGTATTTGTACCCTGACACTTCACATTGATATCAAGAGGACCGTTATGTGCAACAATAAGGGTCAGGCTGCCATCGGCATAAGATGATGTCACGACAGGCTTATCGTGTTTTGAGGCATTATAATCACCCCGCTCCATTACATCGAAAGTCGGTTGAGAAGAGCAACCCTTGATAACGATAGTATCATTGGTATTTCCCTTGAAATGAGTATAATTGTTCAGATAGATATCGATTCCGTCTCCCTTCTCAGTCAAGAGACCAAAGGAATACATGGGCATCGTCAATGTTACGGCATCGCAAGAATTATACTTGAGTGCAATCGTGGAAGACTCAACCTTGCGTTGTTTCTCATACTGGCTGTTGTTGTAGACGAGCCAGTTGTTATCTATCCTACGGACATAAAGGCTTGTCTCCGGATCATCGTCTGTCTGAGGCGCAAATAAGGTATTGAATTCATCGATCTTGGCCTCATTTGTAGTCCATTCATTATAGTAGCGACTCTGCTTTACAACGCGGTTGAAACCGAGATCCTCCCCATTATCTACAAAGATTGTAGGAATTGTCGTATACCTACCTGTCTTTTTCAGGTAAACGGTATCGTTGCCAAACGTGCCATTGTCAAGCGCATATAGGCCAGAGAAAAGATATCTATGAGAGCGACGGCCTTCCCAGTTGTTAGTGGTCTGTTTCTGGTCAATATCATTATAGACAGCTATTTTAGTACTATCTATCACTTCCTGACGGTTCATTATTCGGATAACTCCATCGGTGGTGAACTTGCGCCATACATCCATATAGACATTTGGGAACTGAGGATAGAATTCAAATTGGCGGGCATTGTATCCATCATCTGTCTTAACATCGTTGAGGGCACGCACACATTGGTTCCAGATAAGTTCCGGACCATCCTGCACGGTTTGTCCGGTCATCATCATATGCTCGAGAATGGTCATGCCTCCGATAGCAGGGGGCATCTTTTGCTCATTAGGCATATTGTCATGCACATGATCCACGTATCCGCACTGGTCAAATCGCATACCCCAGTTGTCGCAATAGTCAGAAAGGAATACTCCAAGGCACATACTCTCCATGTCATAGAAATTGCCGGAAGTGGTATATTTCTCACAATAAATAAGATGTTCCTTATGTCTCTTGGCAGCCTCGGCAAAAGCGGGATAACGCTTAAACATTGTAAGCGGGGACGTGGAATCCCATTCAGGAATCACGAGGCAGTTGCTGATAATCAGATAACCACCATACTCGTCTGCCAGGTCGAGCAGATTTACAAAATGATTCATGCGGTCAGTTATTGTAGGGCTTTTGTTTCCAAAAGGATGAAGACCGTCGGCATCGTCAAAGCCCCAGAACTGTTCGCAATAATTGAATCCGAGGAGATTGGGATAGTTCTCAAAGAAGTAGCGGTACAATTCCGTGTCATAGTCTGAAAACCATGAGTGTCCGCCACTGGCGGGCTGTATTAATGCCCACACACGATTTTCGGCACAAGTACGAAGCCACGACTCGGCAGTACGGAAACCGTCTTTAGTCACGCTGGGGGATGCGGAGAGAGATATGTTGAAGACCGTGTAAGGAAGCATATCCTCCGGCACAAGGTCAATTACTTTCTGAGGGTCTGCATTATTCCATACATCTATATGGAAAATGTACATTGGTTGCTGAGGAGAAAGAGGACGCCGCATATCAGCAGAGAAAGCCTTCAGTGGCAAAAGTGCCATTGAAAGCAGAGCAAAGATCATTATTAACCGAAACTTCATATCAGGATGTTAGTTTAGGAGGTTTATTTGTTTAAGAGGTTTAGAAAGCCTCATTATTGTTTTCAAATAGAGTGATAAAAAAAGGAGAGGGAATCCCGGTGTCGGGATTCAGACCTCTCCCTTTATTAATGTTTAATCAATTACTTGTTGATGAACTTCTTGCCGTTCTTGATAACGATGCCACGATAGCTTTCGTCAACCTTCTGGCCAAATACGTTGTACATAACGTCAGCGTTCTTAGCTGCATTGATGGTTTCTACAGCATCTTCGCTACCCTTCTCGATGAAGTTGAACTTCTGAACCTTAACAGACTCAACACCTTCGGGGAGACCCCAAGGAGTCTTAACTGAATTAAGATGAACGTAAGGATATGCAGCACCGAATTTTTCAATCTCAGCATTTGTAAGTTCAGTGAACATGAAGTTGCATTCACCGTTCTCATCACATACAGGATTACATTCAGTGATAGGAGCGCTACCACCTTCCATGTCAGGACGATTGAAGAGGAGACGGAGCGTCATACCAGGAGTACCCTTGATATAGATACCTGCGTATCCAGTAAGGTCAGCAAATTCGCAACCGAGAACGTTGCCTGTACCGAGAACCACTGCACCGGCACCGATGTTCTTACCTACATTATCATCGCCATAGAATGGCTTTTCTGTATCGATCTCTGCAGTTGCATCCCAAGCTGTCCAGTTATGCCACATTTCGATGGAAATAGCCTGAGGATCTTTCTCAATTACTTTTGTTAGCACAACTTCGTCGATATAAACATAACCGGGAACAGAGCCAACTACAACAGCTTCTTCTCCTTCACCTTCGGAGATGGTGCGTGCTGTAAAATAGAAAGCATCTACTTTTGTGGAGATAGAGTAATACTTCTCGCCTGCAAAGTCACCTTTATCAGCAACTCCAGTATAGTTGATATCGTAACGGCTTCCCCACCATGCATTGATCTGACCATTCAGGGCATCGTTGATTACGAGAGTGCCGAGGGGATCGCTTTCATTCCAGGCACCAGGTCCGAAATCAGCTGAATCTTCACCATTTTCCCAGCTACCGACAACTTTGATAGAAGCTACTTCAGAGAAGTCGATAGTCTTGCCGTCAAGGTTGAGCATGATTTTGCCTTCACCTTCACCGTTGCAAACGAATGCTGCTTCGTCCTCATCCCAGGAGATGCTTCCCTCTGCGATGAAATCCTCTGCATGGAAGACGTACTGGCCCTCTTCGTTCCAGTCAATCATAATCTGAGCATTTGCGCCCATAGCAGCCACGAGGGCTGCACTAAGAAGTGTAAATTTCTTCATAACATGAAGTTTTTTTGGGTTAATAAAAATATTTAGTTTTTGGAAGTTGATTTTTACCATAAAGAGCCTCTCCGAGGCTACTGTGCTTTTGTTTTTATTACCCCAGGCTTTAGCCTGGGGTTTTTCATGATTATTTAGAGGAAATCGCGTTTAGGATTGCCTCGTAAGCATCGGTGCGGGCGTTGTTTTTCCAAAGGTCGCCCATTCCGGCAAATATGATTCCAGCTCGATTTTCAGCCTTGATGAGGCGGAAATATTCCGATACTATAAATCCATAGAACTCTGCATCAGCGTTAGCCACCGAAAGATTGTCGAGACGAATGAGTTTTCCTGAGCCTGCGAGAGCCTGGAAAAGATTTGAGATAGCCTGACGGTTTTCGGCAGAAGCATCGACATTGTTCATAGCCACTGCAATACCATCAATCTTAGCTCCGGCATTCGACCAAGCGGCCACCTGAGCAATAAGGCTTTGGGTCTTCTCCGGATTTCCAATCAAACCTGACTCGCCAACGAAGAAGTTTGGTTTGCCATTGCCACCTGCTGATGTATAAGATTTCGACAGGCAGTCAGTGACAGTCTTGACATAATTGTCGCCCATATAGTCGTTGAAGAAGAACAAACCCGACATATCGTTGACAATCGCTCCCTCCTCATCATACACTGCTTCTGTTTGAGTAGAACGCAATGCGTAAGGAGCTACATCGCTCATTGGGTTGGCGAGCACCACATAATCAGAGATAGAAGCACCGCAAGCTGTCATCACAGCGTCTGCCCAAGTGCCGAAGTTATCAGCGAGAGCCGCTGCCTTTTCGGCTTCATTCTTTTCTACATACTTATCAGGAACACCAGTGGTCCAACCGATCTGGATATTGTCAACAAAATAGTAAGAGTTATTGACATTCGGTCCGAAAGCAAGAGTCATCTCAGTAGCGCTCTTAATATCGTCAGTAAGTTCCACCTGTGAAAGATCGAGAACCATCTTGTTCATCCATGTCTCCAAAGGACAACCACGTTTGTCGGGAGTGTCTCCTGTGTAATTACAACGGACACCGTTGACAATGGCTACAAAATTTCTCTTCTGCGACTTGTCATCAGGGCAATAAAGGTCGAATACAACCGATGTCACATTTCCGATAGTCATTCCATTCGGGAGTGGAATGGTAAGAACCGGATAGGAATTTCTTGCCTTATTATCAGCCGAACCGATCTTCAACACGTGTCCATCCGCTCCGGTAGGATTTTCAGCGACAGCAGCCACGCTTCCGTTGCTCATGGGATATTCCTTACCAAGTTCATCGCCATCAAAATCCTCAAAAGCGAATGTTCCAATAGCGAGATCACCCTTTATGAATGTCGGGGAGATCACCTCCTCAAGATGAGCCGTAGGAAGAGCATTGTAGGCGAGCATGGCTCCGGCGGCAACTTTCGGACCATTCTGAATAAACATATCTGTCACAGAGGTCAAGACCATTTCGCCTTCCTCGTTAAGAATTGAAGAATATGCAAGTGCGTTGACATCAGTAACAAAATCAAAATTGGTCAGTGCAACACTATATGTAAGGCCTTGAGATGCATAGTCAGCCGACGACACAGCGAGACCAAGCTTGAAATTAGGATTTTCAGCGCGGTTGATCACACTGTTGAGAGTAGCAAGCGAAGCGAGATGCTCGGCATGCTCCACACTCTCAGGCTTATCCATCTTGAAGTCACCCTCATAGCCATTGGCACATGATGCCATAGTCAAGGCAAGTGCAGGCAGAGTGTAAATAAATATCTTCTTCATATTTCACAAAAATTGAGGGTTATTTTCTTTCGATGCTGAAAGCCTGGGCACCATACACATTGCGGGTGCGGAGCACGAGAGTGTCCTTTGACTCAAACTTCATGTTGCTTGCAGGGATTTCCAGCGTATAGTCAAGATAGATAGCGTCGCGATCCTTGCCACCGAGGCTCTTCTTCTCACCCTTGCTTACAAACTTGCCCGTACCTGACACAGTTGCGTCTTCACTTGCAGAAGAAAGAGTGCAGGAATTGTCGTCAGTAAATGAGAGGAGCATATCCACAGTGTGGTCATTTCCGGCAGCATCCTTGACCTTGACAGGCAGGATATCTTCCTTGTATGCAGAAGTAGTAAGATCTACAACCTCATCGTTTTCCACATATTCACTGTGACGAACCAACTTGGATGCCTGCCCATCGATAGTAGCGTTGTCGACACCACGGCGCAGGTATTGGCCATGCCATGGATTGACATATTTAACGCCAAAGAGCATGAAGTTCTTAGGCTGAACCGACCAATGCGCATCATTTGTCAGGACCGGGTTTTCTTCGGTAGGAGTGCCTGTGAGGATTCTGTCAGCACCTGACACATCGGTCATGCGCACCGGAATCACATAGCAGTGGTCGATAGCTTTCTTATCGGCAAAGAATTTGTCGGTGAGATGCACCTTCACTCCACCCATAGTCTTTCCGGAAGGGATGTTGATCTTGTTCTCATCGATTGTATAATAATCTGAAGGCATCACCTCCACGAGCTGGTCGGAATCCTTGAAATAGAAACCATCTACAAGCGAGGGATCCACGACATAGTCGATAAGCACATTTTTCTTATTGTTGTAGCCGCCACCCCAGGTAGCGACTATGTTTACCTCATGATTATTGTCGGAAGTAAGGTCGACATTATCATCAACACCGAGTTCGACAGTACGCATAGCATACTGATTGGCAAAATATACTGTCTGATAGTCGAAATCGGAAAATTCATTGTCTCCGTTCGTACAAGCAGCCAGCAGCGCCAAAGCAGCTATTGATGAAGGAATTAAAAAATTATGTTTCATAATATTATTGCCGTATTAATGCCAGCCGTTGTTCTGCTGGAGATTGCTAAATTTGAGGATTTCAGATTGTGGGATAGGAGGATAATTCATATAGTCCATATAGTCACGTGCCTCTACATCAATGATCTTATATGTGCCGTCTGCTTGCCATTCGATACCCTTCACGGTTTCGTTGAGATTGAGTTTCCAACGACGGAGATCCCAGAAACGTGAATTCTCGAAGCAAAGCTCGATGCGACGCTCGTTGCGGATGAGCTCCCTCATCTTTTCCTTGGAAGCGGCACACTCTTCAAGATAACCATCGCCATCAGCATTGCCTAAGCCTGCACGCTGGCGAATCGCCTTGATTACATCGTAAGCAGAGAAACCATTACCTCCATCTGCTTTCGGGCCATAAGCCTCATTTGCAGCCTCTGCATAGTTGAGATAAATCTCAGTGTAACGCACGCGAGGATTATAGTGAGCCTTCGTTGTGGCAGAACCTGCAGTGCAGTTCACATCCATACGGAGACGCTTCTTCATATAATATCCTGTGCGTGAAGAACGCTGCTCTACTCCGCCAATGCCATCGGTAGTACCTGTCACAGTAGAAATAGTGGCATTGTCAACACCTACGCGTGTGCTTCCATTGTAGATGATGTAAGCATAGAAGCGAGGATCGCGGTTTGCATAAGGATCAGCTGCATCATAGTCAGCTGCGACACTGATAGGATAGCCACTTGCAGCAGGGAAAGCATCCACAAGGTTCTGTGAGGGATTCATACGCCCGTTGCCGTTGAGGCTCGGAGGAAGATTGTCAGATTCAGTGCCATTGTTGTCAGCTACGTTCTCACGCCAGATGATTTCAGCAGGGTTGACACCTTCTTTCAATTTATCGGCAATACTTGCTGTATAGTATTCATAGGCACCAGCCTGAACACCTGCCACACCATCATTTTCCTTAAGAAGATCAGCCGCTGCGGTTGCAGCATCAGCCCATGAGCCTGTGTTGCCGAAACCGTCGCTCGCAGCAAGCAAAGTAAGACGCGAAAGATATGCCTGTGCTATACGTCCGCTGACGAGCTGACGGAAGTGAGAGCCCATCGTGCGGTTGTAGATTGCGATATCCTTGGTGTATTGAGTGTACTTTGCAGGCACTTCTGCCAGATCCTCATAGTCGAGGGGAAGTATCTCGATAGCCTGATTAAGGTCTGCCTTGATCTTATCGACACAATCCTTGAATGATGGGCGTACCATAGCGGCATTCATATCGTCGTTTGCGCCGAGATAGCTTTCCAAATAAGGTATACCGAGCAGCTGACCTGCAGCATCATAGCCGGCATGTGCTTTGAGCAACTGATAGTGAAGGATTGCACGCAATCCGTAAGCTTCGCCACGCATACGCACAGAGAGCATCTTGCTACGCTCCGGATCGGAACTCCACTCCACTTCGTCGATTTTGGAAAGGAACTGGTTGATATACTGGATGCCGGTGTAAGCACCACCCCATTCATTGATGCCAGTCCATGAGGATGCCGTCCAGCCGCCGGTAGCCATAGTACGGAAACCGTCACTGTTTTGGTTCACCACAGCATTATCGGTAGCATATTCTGTATTTGTATAGTAGCCTGAGAGGGAGCTGTAGGCCCTTGTAAGGAATCCCATGGCGAAGTCAGGCTCCGTCTCCATCTGGCCGAGATCCTTGAAGTTCTGCTTGGCAGGCTCGAAAAGGTCGTCGCAGCTTGTGAATCCAAGTGCTGCTACAGCCAAAAATGCATATAATAGTTTTTTCATACTACTTCAAAAATTACATGTTAAGTTTGCAGCCTATGTAGATGGTGCGGAACTGCGGACCGTAGAGGCTTCTTTCCATATACTCACGTTCTTTAGAGAGCGTGAAGAGGTTGTAGGCACCTGCATATACACTAATTCCCTTGATGAAGCACTTGCCGAGCGACTTGAAGTCGTAGGTCAGCTGCAGGTTGTCGAGGCGGAAGTAATTATAGTCAGCCATCCAGTAGGTGGAGTTCTGATAGTTGTTGTCGCCATTCTCGGTTGTCAGACGTGGGAAAGTAGCGGTCTCAGCAGTCTCAGGAGTCCAGCGTCCGAGAGCCACTTCGGAGAATTTGCTTGTGCCGCGCAGCCAATAGTAAGAATCGTTCTTGAAGAACTTACCTCCGCTTGTGCCTGTACCGGAAAGATAAAGGGTGAAGTCCTTATACTTCACAGTAAGGTTCATACCGTAGAAGTAAGGATTGTTGGTCTTGAGATCAATCTGGTCTTTGGAATCGATCACGTTATCGCCGTTGATGTCCTTGTATTTGAGGTCACCGGGACGAACAGTACCACCGAACGACTGCTTCGGAGAGGATGCGATCTCAGCCTCTGACTGGAAGTAGCCTTCGCAAACATATCCCCAGGTGGTGCCAAGAGCATGACCCTGACGGTAAAGGTAGTCTTCCTCCCACACCTCATCGCGGAGCTTAGCCTTGCAATCATAGTACATTCCTACGAGTCCGAGAGAGAAGTCCCAGTCGCCGAAGTTCTTGTTGATGTTGACAGTATAGTCTACACCTGTGCGCTCATCCTTGTTATAGTTGATATAAGGAAGGAAGTTGCCTGTTCCGGAGTTGTAGAACGACGGATAGATTGTGCTTGCGCCCTGGGTGAGGAGACCGTTAGTGGTCTGGTTAAACCAGTTTGCATTCACATTGATCAAGCCATTGAAGAGGGTTGCGTCGAGACCTACACGGAATTCCTTGCGTGTGATGAAGGTCAGCTCATTGTTCTCACCTCTCTTGGAAGTGGAAGTGGAGCCACCGACAGTGCCGTCAGCCCACTGATACCAGCCGCTTGATGGAGAGAACTGATAGTCAGCCTTGTAGAGATACCAGTCATTGATATCTATGTCCTGATGCAGGTTGGCGTATGAGCCCATGATCTTAAGTTCGTCGAGCCAATTGCGTGAGGACTCCATAAAATTCTCGTTAGCGAGATTCCATGCAATTGAGACAGCCGGGGAGAAAGCGTTTCGTTTACCCTCGGGAAGCTTGGATGAATGCACGAGAGCTCCGGTGAGGTCAACATAATAGCGGTGCATATAGTTGTAGTTCACCCTCAGGCCGGCATTCACGTTGCTCGGACGGTGGTAGCCATTTCCCTCTCCTCCTTCGATATCGTGGTTAGAGTCGGCAGAGAAGTGCTGCTGGAAACCCCATCCCACCAAAGTGGCATTTACGTTGTGGGCTTCAGCGAAAGAGCGGGCGTAGTCAAACTGTGCGCTGAACATCATGGTCTGATGATAAGTAGACTGGCCTACATACTCATTTGTAGAAGACTTGTCTTCATTGATCTTATTAAGACCGATGATCATGTCCTGGCCATTGATGTTACCCCATGTAGGCTGATAGACAGCATAAGGGAGTGCATATGCCTCAGAATAGTGTGAGTTATAGTCGACACTGAATGCAGTCTTGAACGAAAGGCCCTTTGTCACGCTTGAAAGGTCAGCATTAAGGGTAAGGTCGAAAAGGAACTTGCGGTATTTCTGGCGGGTATAACCTGCAGCCAATGCTTCAGAGTATGCATTGGTCTGATTGGATGTCGTACCGCCAAGAAGATACTGGCCATCGATAAGATGGGTGCTGGTGTTGATGTAGTCCTGGATTGACGCATTGTTGGGATCCATCATGCTGACCGGCAGCCATGGTGAGAACCAGTTGGGACGCAGAGATGCTGCATCGCTCCAATAGCTGCCGCGCCCGCTGAGGTTGTCATTGATGATGATGGCTGCGTTGGTCGTAGCCCTCAGCCACTTTGCAATGGTCATGTCGACATTGCCACGCACGTTGAAATTAAACGTGTTTGATTTGCTGTGTTGTCCGTATTTCAACAGGTCGTTGGCATAGTCAACACCTAAGTTCAGGTAGTACTTTGTCTTCTCAGTTCCGCCGTAGACCTCACCTGTAATGTCGGCAGTGGTCACGAAGTCGCGGAGATACTCTGACGAATAGAAATCCATGTCAGGATATCTGTATGGGTTTGTGCCCATCGCCGTGTTGTAGATTGTAGCCTGGTCATAGAGAGCCGACTTGCCATCGTTGAGACATGCCTCATTGTAGAGGTTCATGTATGTTGCAGCGTCGAGATATTTCGGATACGCTTTCGGGAGCATCGCCCCTACATTAGCGCGCACGTCGATGTGCATAGGCTCTTCCTTACCTCTCTTGGTGGTGATGAGCACTACACCCTTGGCACCCTTGCTGCCATAAAGAGCAACAGCAGTGGCATCCTTGAGGATGGAAACGCTCTCCACTTCCGAAGCCTTGACAAGAGACGCATCGCGGGGCACACCATCTATCAATACCAGAGGACCTTGACCCCAGATACTTCCGTTGTAGCCACCCACGTGTGTAGCCACATCAGAGAGTGGGCTATTATTGGCGTTCTTTTTGCTTATTTCGTTGATGTTGACAAATGAGGCGGCAGAAATTACGTCTCTCTTGTCGATCTTTCCGAAAGCAATGTTTACCAGGCTGTCCTGCTCCTCAGCCTGCGCCCATGCAGGGATGCTGCAGAGCGTAAGCGCGAGAGCCGTAAAACCTATATGAAGTTTTGTGTTCATTGTTGTTTCTTGTAATAATGTGAGACGTAGAAATTACCAACCCGGGTTCTGCTCGAATCCCTCATAGAGGTAAGTGTCGTTCTTATTGGGAAGCGGCAGCCAGTAGTGGCGGCTTGTGAAATTGCGCTCGCGCAAAACCTCTTCACGGAGATTGAGCACCTGGTTCTCTGTAGAGCCCTGTGTGAAACCGGGGCCGCGGTCGAACTGGAAGCCGGTCTTAAGAGTATAAGGACGCTGGGTTATGAGCATCCAACGGCGAAGGTCGTGGAAACGCAACCCTTCGAAAGCGAGCTCAACTGCGCGTTCACGACGGATTTCGCTGAGGAAGTTCTCCTTGGAATCAGTGAACTTTGAAAGCACGTGAGCCACTCCTGCCCTGTCTCTCACAACATTTATGGCATCTTCAGCAGTCTTGCCATAGGTAGGAGCTGACTGCTTCACACCATAAGCAACTGCGGTAGCCTCAGAATAGAGAAGATATACATCTGCAAGACGCATCAGGGAGATGATGCAAGCCCACTGGTCGCGTACGTTACCGTTGTGGCAGGTCTTGAGGCAAAGCTTGGCATTCATCAGGCCGGTATAGCATCCTTTCTGTGGATTTGCTTCCTCGCGGTCAGCGCCACCGGTATAAAGGGTAGCCTCGAGACCTTGTCCACCTGTACCGCAGAACTCGCCGTCGAACACATATGTCTTATAGAAACGGGGGTCGCGGTTGGCCCATGGATATTCAGGATCATATCCTGACTCCTTATCCTTGACAGTTGAATCCTCGATGGGATAACCGTTAGCCATACCGAAGTAGTTGGAGTAGTTGGCAGTAGGCCAGCACTTGATACCGGCACTGATGTGGGTTTGCGGACGGAAGTCGGTGTTCATGTTCCAAGACCAGCGGCCACCGTAGTCGCGCATATTCTCCTGAAGGATTGTCTCTGTGCCACCGGGGAGAGCCTTGGAGTTGAACACGAGAGTAAGGTCGTTAAACTGGTCGATCGGGAGAAGCGAGTATCTTCCGGTCTCTTCAGTGATCTTAAGGGCCTCACCAAGGGCATCGGCTGCCTGCTTGCAATAAGCCTCGTCGTAGACAGCATAAGCATTGTTGCGGTCGTGTGAATCCCAGTTCATCAGTGGGCTACCGGCCCAGAGAAGCACCTTGCCCTTGTATGCAAGAGCCATGATCTTGTTGGCACGCATGTTGTTGTTGCCAAGGGTAGTCTTGCCCGCTGTAGTGTTGTCCCAGTCTACAGGGAGCAGCTCAGCTGCCTTCTGAAGGTCGGCGGCACATTTGTCGGCACATGCCTGCCAGGTTTCCCTCGGGAGAGTGATATTCTCGTCCGGACCGATAGCATAGTCGATATATGGAACACCGCCCCACCATTCCATCACCATATAATGATAGAATGCGCGGAAGAAATAGAGCTGGCCTGCGATAAGGTCGCGTTCTTCCTGAGTTGCGTCTACGAGCTGGTCGAGTTTTGAAAGACCGATATTGGCTTTTCTGATAGAATACCAGGCGTTGGCCCAAATATTGGCACGGTAGCGGCGACGGTTGTTCGGATCGTTCCAATAAGTGTTTGGATAAGAATAGTAGCAGGTAGTGAATCCCCAGTAGTCGCCGTAGTCAAGGCTGCGGGCGAAAAGACGGGTTTCCTGCGGCTCCCAGTAATCTTCCTCACCGTAATTGAAAGTGGTATGGTATTCGTTGTTCGAAACCACCGGCATACAGTCGTAGAGTTCCTCCACAAAGCCCTGGAAATTGCGGAAGTTCTGATATGGCACCGACTCATCGATATCACTGTTAGGAGCCTTGTCGAGATAATCCGTACAAGAAGTCACCCCTACAGAAGCGGCAGCCAGACCAAGTATTATTAAATATTTAGAAATTTTCATATTTTGAGATTTCATGAATCGTTTGAAAATCATCTTTCCTCTTCAGTTTGAGATCAGAAGCTCAAGTCGATGCCGACGTTGAAACGCTTGAACGAAGGATACACACCGTCGCCGGAGCTGCCTCGTTCGCAGTCGTCGGGCATCTTGGTCCACATGAAGAGGTTGTTGCCGTTGACATAGAGCCTGAGATTCTTGATGCCGGCCTTAGCCATCCATCTGCCTTGGAAATTGTAGGCGATCTCGACGTTCTTCAGTCGCACGTATGAGCCGTCGTAGAGATAGCGTGTACCATCGGCACACTCATCGATGGTGGTTCCCCAACGGGGCTGTGGGAGGACAGCGCTGTTGAAAGGAGTCCAGTATTCACCCTCGTCATATGCTACGTGGGCAGTAGAACGGAAAGTAGGATACTTCACATAGCGCATCACGTTAGAAACACCGTAGAACTGAGCGAAGATGCTCCAACCTTTCCATTCAAAACCTACAGAAGCATTGTAAGTGTTCTGCGGAGTAGTGGAATATCCGTAAGGAGCCTTGTCTTCAGTGTTGATCACACCGTCGCCGTTGAAGTCGATGATGTTGTAGTCGCCGGGGAGCTTGAAGTCGTTACCTGTGTTCCAGACAG
Organism: Muribaculaceae bacterium; assembly: GCA_029060625.1. Taxonomy (GTDB): domain Bacteria; phylum Bacteroidota; class Bacteroidia; order Bacteroidales; family Muribaculaceae; genus Lepagella. The sequence goes on from JAIDTO010000226.1 coordinate 23,180, forward strand.
TGCTGCCGAGCACATCGTCCCAAGACGAAAGGTTGCCATGGTCAAGGTAGCTTGTCACCTGTCCCCATTCATGACCGGCATATTTCTGATAGTCGGGCTTGAGGGCGGGGTCGTCGCGGAATTTCACCTCATTTGAAGCGTGGGTCATACTGAGGTTAGCCCATACGCGCATATCGTTGCCGATCTGCTTGTTGAAGCGGAGCTCAAGCTCATATCCGTGGCTGTCCATGCGGCCAAGGTTGGCTGTCGGAGCCTCAGCACCAAAGTATGAGGGGATTGAGGTACGCTGGTCACCGGTGAGGATGATGTCTGTACGCTTATCCTTGAAGAAGTCGACAGAACCTGCAAACATTCCGCCAAGGAATGAGTAGTCTACACCGATATTCTGCTTCTCAACTGTTTCCCAAGATATGTTCTCGTTGCCGAGACGGGAAATAGTATAGAAGGTGTAGGGAGAGTTCTGCGGATTGATCGTACCCATCTGCACGTTGCCGCCATAGCTGTACTGAGTCTGATAGAGGTGGCGACCGCCTGCGTGGTCATCACCTACCTTACCTATAGAGGCACGGATCTTGAAGGTGGTGAGTGCATTGTTAGCAGTAGCCCACTCCATGAAAGGCTCGCTTGAGAGCATCCAGCCGATAGACATTGAGGGGAAGAATTCGAAACGCTTCTTGGGGCCGAACTTCTCAGAACCGTTGTAAGCACCGTTGAACTCAGCGAAGTAGCGGTAAGCCCAGTTGTAGGTCAGACGGAACACCCAGTCTTCACGGTAAACAGGGAATGAACTACCACCTGTGGTCTTTTCACGGCTGAAAAGTGCAAGAGCAGTAACTTCGTTCTGTCCGAATGAGCGGTTATAGTCAAACTGGAAAGAGTAGTAGAGTCTTCTGAAAGTCTGGTTTACGTCGACAGAACCTGCTTGATAGCCCCAGAGGATAGGGTTGACGGTCACGTCGAGACCGGTCTGCGGGTCCGGAGTCTTCGGATGCTCAGATCCATCGGTCGGGTTCACCCAATAGAGCTGACCTTCATGATACTGGTCGTTGATACCGCGGTTGGCCTCAAGGAACCTATAGTCAAGAGCCAACTTTGCACGGAAGCTAAGTCCCTTTGTCACGAAATCAAGCTTCTGGACAAAAGCCATGTCACTGTTGATACGTGTGTTGGTAGAGGTCTTGTCGCCACCTGTGGCAAGGATCCTGACAGAGTTAGGCACGTCAGCATCGCGGGGAGCATACCAGCCCCACATTCCATTGGAATATATCGGGCGCATTGCATCAGGAGCAGACTTGTAGGCTGAGCCCCAGTAGGAATTGCCGTCGCCATTGTAGTCCCAAGGGGTCTTCTGTGTTGCATTCGAACCGAAAAGGTTGACTGTCAGTTCAGTTGTCTTGGTAAGAGTGAAGTCAAGGTTAGAGCGGACATTGATACGGTTGTAGCCGAAACCTGTGGAATATCCACGGCCGTTGTCATACTGCTTGAAGAGGTCACCCTCGTGAGTGAAATCGGCAGCCGCGAAGTATTTCACGAGCTTTGTACCGCCGGAAACCGAAACGGAAGCATTATAAGACATCGCGCTCTTCTTGAAGAGGGCGTCTTCCCAGTCGGTGTTAGGATAGCGGTCCCATTCCTCGGTATTGGCAGGGTGACGGTATTTGTCGATGATGGCCACCGGGGTATAGTTGCCCCAACCTTGGGCGTTGAGGGCCGCCTCACGCTCAATAGAATTATTCAGCAAGTAGAATGTGTCATAGGCATCGAATTTATCGGGAAGTTTTGAAGCGACCTTCGCAGTCATATTGGCTTTGACTGACACAACAGCGTTGCCTTCCTTACCGCGCTTTGTAGTGATAAGGATCACACCATTTGCACCCTTCACACCATATACTGCGGTTGCGGAAGCATCCTTAAGCACGGAGATGCTCTCGATAGAAGAAATATCGACCGACGACATATCGCGTTCGATACCATCCACGAGCACGAGAGGGTCGCTGCCGTTCCATGTGGAAGCTGAACGGATGATGATCTGCGGGTCTTCCTCACCGGGCATACCTGAAGAAGCCATCGTGATTACACCGGGGAGATTACCCGTCAGTGCAGCACCGACACTTGTGACGCCTGTGCGTTCAAGCACCTTGCCTGAGGTCTGGGTGATCGCACCCACCACAGAGGCCTTCTTCTGCTGGCCGTAGCCGACTACGACGAGTTCATCAAGTGCTGAGTCAGCAACCTTCATCTCCACGTTGACAGTAGTCCTTGAGTTTACCCTGACCGTCAGGGTCTCCATGCCGACGTAAGTGAAGCGCAATTCGTTTTTCTTGATGTTAGGCACATCAATTGTATAGTTACCATCGAGGTCTGTGACCGTACCACCCGGTACACCCACAACCATGACGGTGACACCGATGAGCGGTTCGCCGGTGTCGTCAATGACAGTTCCCTTCACTGTATCGGCCCTGGCCGCCAGTGCAGAGGTCATGATGAAGATCAGCAACAAAGCAATGCCATGAAGCAGTCTGTGTTCATTTTTCATCGTTAGATTTTTTTTTGTATTAATGGAAAGTTGTTATAGTTTTCTGGTTG
>JAIDTO010000227.1 GCA_029060625.1 Muribaculaceae bacterium
CTCCCCCCTCAAAAACTAAAATGGTAAGGCAATGATATGGGAAGGCGGTTTCCCAACCGCCTCTTCCCCGCGTCAACCTAAGTAGTAAGCGCACTCCGTGCGCGTCCCCGCGCGTCAATCTAAGGGAAGGCGGTTTCCCAGCCTCCCACCAAAGCAACCCCCCCAAAAAGCAAAGAGCACCGCCCAAAGCGATGCTCTAAACTTATTATTATACTCGCGCCACGCACCACGCGATACGCACTCAATACATAGGCTTAAACCCATCCGACTTCACAAACTTCTTAGTCACATCCCCCACCAAGTCTGAACTATGAGAAGTATCCAGCTTCAGGATCTTTCCCTTCGGGCTAAGGTCACACTTCTCCAGGTCTACATAGAAATAACCGGGATTTGTCACGATATCGAAATAGTAAAGCTTATCGCGAAGGTTTGAATAGCTTCTCCACTGTGTCGAGCTTACGTTTGGCTCACCCTCTACCGTATATGTATAGGGAACGCAGCTGTTGACGAGCACCGAACGTGTGATAGCAGCTCCGAGCTGTGCATCCGCTGTCTTCTCAACTCTGTGTGCAAAATAGTTTGCTCTTACGCAACGGTCCGGACTCGACACCGTACCCGGAAGCATATTCTTGCCGCCGATCTTCTCCCAGTAATTGATGATAGCTGTCATAGCCGGCCACTGCGGGTCATTTGTCATTGCGCGGATATCACCCGGGTCATAGATATTCAGGTTGCCATGGTCAAACTCAAAGATGATGCTCTTACCGCTCGCATCAGTCACTCCCCAGTGGAGTGTCGACACCGTGCCGCCGTCAAACGTAGCGCCCTCGATGCTGAATGGGGTAGAGGTCAAAAGATTTTGCACCTCATCTACTGTCTCGCAATTGTCAAGTATCCAGCCAACAATCATTGCAAGTGAAATCGGAGGATTCTTCTCGCGCGCAGCATTGTCATACACTGTTCCCTTGCAGAAAAGTCCATTCACCGACAGACCCTTCTCATTCATACCCTCAGTGATACCACCGTCATAACCCACGGCATACACAGCGCCGTATTTGGATGTCCAGTTTATTCCGTCAGGAGTCGAGGCACCCTGCTTATAGAGTCCGGCAGGATATACATAAAGGTTTGTGGGGATAGGGGTCTTCCAGTCAAGCGACCGGCCTATTATATAGAGGCTGTCAGCCCCCTCATATATTACTCGTGTGCAGGCATCGCCTTGAGCCGGCATAGCAGCCGCGCTGATTCCGATAGCGCCAAGCGCAATAGCTTTGTAGATACTTTTCATAGCAGAATTAAATTAATTAATAATAGCAGAATTATATAAAAAATTATTCTTTACATACCACCATAACACCCAATCCCCCAAAAAGGTTGACTCCATGGAAAGCCTGCGCCCCTATGGGACGGCGGTTTCCCAACCGCCGCTATGACTGGTAGCCTTCCCCGCATCCCAAACAACGTCCAACGTCCAACGTAAAACGCAAAACATATTTGCATTATCCAAAAATATTTATTAAATTTGCAAAATTAATTAAACATTATACCTTACTGCGTCTCGTTGACAACTACGAAAACGATGACAACGCTGACAACTTTAATAAGTTATGGAAATATACAAGATACTTGTCGTTGATGACGAACCCGATCTTTGCGAAGGTCTCAAACTCAACCTTGAGATTGAGGGTTACGAAGCTGACACAGCTTACTCCGCTGAAGAAGCGCTTGAAATGGATCTTGCCACCTACGACCTTATCATGCTCGATGTCATGATGGGTAAGATGTCCGGTTTCGAGTTTGCCCGTATTCTTAAGCGCAATCCTGCCACGGCTCATATCCCAATCATATTCTGCACCGCCAAGAATGCCGACGATGATATGATTGCCGGACTCAATCTTGGTGCCGACGACTATGTCACGAAGCCATACAACATCCGCAACATTCTCGCTCGTATCAAGTCTGTGCTCCGTCGCACCGAACGCACCGGTTCTGGAGCCCAGTCTCAGTCTGCCATCATGGAGCAGAAAAAGGTTGAGAAACCGAAAAACATCATCCGTGAAGAAGGTCTTGTCATCGACCTTGACCAGATTGTATGCACAATTGATGAAGTTCCCGTCCGCATGCCGCGTAAGGAATTTGAGCTTCTCTCTCTGTTCATGAGCAATCCCGGCAAGATTTTCTCACGTGAGGATATCCTCCAGAAGGTATGGTCAGACGAAGTTGTAGTTGTTAACCGTGTAGTCGACGTCAACGTCACCCGTCTTCGCGCCAAGATTGGAAAATACGGCAAGCTCATCGTCACCCGTTCCGGCTACGGCTACGGCTTCAAAGTCTAACCTCCTATGGGACGGCGGTTTCCCAACCGCCGCGCCGAGTCTATCCAACCCCCCCGAAGCCAACTAAGTAGTAAGCGCACTCCGTGCGCGTCCCCGCTCGTCATCCTCTCAACCAACAACCACCAACCAACAACCGGACAACCGGACAACCCCAATGCGTCCAATAAAGATCAGCTACAGCACCAAGCTCCTTCTCATGGAGATAGCCATTCTCACGCTCTGTGAAGTCGCATTCATTGCATTCCAGTTCAATCGTGAGCAGCGCTACCGTGAGGACCTTCTCAACGCCCAGTTGACGATCCTCAACTATCAGCTTCTCGACCAATACGAAGGGGGAGTGGTGAATGTTGAGCTTTGGGAACGCACCATCGACCTTCCTATCCAGGAACTCCAGCTTGCCATCTTCGACTCCGAAGGCAACATCCTTTACGACAACACCGGTATCGGTCATCTTGAAAACCCTCTCGATCTCGAGGAACTTAAGATGGCAGACAAGTCAGAGCTCCATCGTGGCTTCTCAGTCCATAACAATGATGAAGTCGACGACGACGATTTCTATTACTACGCTGCCCTGAAGGAAGGTGACCTCTATGCCCGCACGGGTGCCCTTGGCCACGACGTGGGCTTGGCTGAGTTCATGAGCATCGACCGCACTTTCATCTGGTATGCCATACTCATCTACATCTTCATCATTGCCATCACATGGTATGCCACATCCCGCATCGGAAACACCGTCAAGCGCCTTTCTGAGTTTGCCCAGGCGGCCGAGAAAGGGGAGGAGATATTCGACACCAAGGTATTCCCGAGAAATGAGCTTGGCACCATTGCTCACAATATTGTCATCATCTATGTCCGTTGGCAACGCACTCTTGCCGAACGCGACCGTCAGGCTGCCATTGCTGCCAAGGAAGAGCAGGAAAAAGCCAAATTGAAACGTGAGCTCACCAATAATATCAACCATGAATTGAAGACCCCTGTCTCTGCCATTTCCCTTGAGCTTGAGACTCTGCTTACGCATAGGGACAAACTTACGGATGCCCAGCGCAATATGCTCATATCGCGATGCAAAGCAAATTCTGACCGTCTGCTTAAGATGATCCAGGACATCCTTACGCTCAATCGTCTCGACGACGGCGCTGAAAACATACAGAGGGAACTCTTGTCACTTCGTGACATTGTGGATGAGACCACCGACACCTTGCTCCCGAAAGCTGAGAATGTAGGAATGGCGTTTGAGATCGACCTGCCAGAGACTATGATGATGCTTGGCAATGGTCCGTTGCTGGAAGCCATCTTCAATAATCTTGTCAACAATGCCATATTATACTCAGGAGGATCCACCATCTCCATCTTCCTTCAGGAAGAAGATGAGAAGAGCTATCGCATCATCATCCGCGACGATGGCACCGGCATCTCAGAGGAGCATCTCGAGCATCTTTTCGATCGTTTCTATCGCATAGAATCCGGAAGGTCGCGTAAGAAAGGTGGCACCGGCATCGGCCTTGCCATCGTCAAGAGTGCCGCCCAGTTCCACGGCGGCGACATCACCGTCCGCAACAACCCCTCCGGCGGCCTCGAATTCACTCTCACCCTCTCCAAATCCTAACAAATCCTTTTATAAGCTTATTTCTCAGGCAAGCCTTTGTTTGTCCAAGTCTTTGTTTGTTTAGGTGTCAGAGCCTTTGGCTCTGCATTCCCGTCTATGTAGCATGCTCGGACTATTCTTCCTCTTCCTCTGTTTCTGGCGTAGGCATCGGCATCATCTCCTCCAATTCCTCTTCCACCTTCTTTTTCTTCTTCTCCCCAAACGTCAGGTAAGCATTAAAAGTGAACCCCAACGGCCCTGTCCCATATCCCGGCACGAACCACGGCGACATCCCCCCGCTGCTGTGCAAACCAAGACGATACCTCACATTCCATCCCAACGAAAACGGCCCCACAATCTTCACCTTCAGCCCTGCAAGAACCTCCCCGAAAATACTCCTGCATCTCTGGTCCATCTCATTTGGGCTATACACTGTCTCCCCCTCCTCATTCGTCGACCGTATATCAGTCTTGTCCCAACGGCACTGTGCCGCCCCGAACCTCAAGCCAAAATAAGCCATATACGCCGGATTCGACTTATAAAGGAAATTATAATTGATACCCACCTTCGCATACATCGAAGGATAAGCCTTTATCTTATACAGGTTATTGTTTTCTGTGTAATTTCCCCAACCGATTCCGGCCTCCACCACCGGGAAAAACCAGTTGTGGAGCGACACCATCGCACTCACGTCATAGCTGCTGTGTTTCTGACCTATTGCCGACATAATCGCATCCGCAAAGTTCACGCCTACCGTCACCCCATTGAAAAGAGGATACGGCGACTTGGGTCGTATCGCCGAAGCCGTATCCAGCTCAGCCAAATACAGCACCGGCGTATCCAACTTCTCCCCATGCTTGTCATAATAATGAAGCACAGGCTGCGGCGGCGCCTCATCATCACTCTCCACCGGCGTTATCTTCCCCTTATTGCTCTGCGCATAGCTCCCCACAGCCCCCGCCATCATGACTGCTGCAATTGCTATCCGTATCACTTTGTATTTTCTCTTCATATACTTGCTCACCATTCCTCCCCAATCCCATACTTGTTCCTCTCCGGCGAATTCCGCGTGATCAGTTCCCCGATAAACCCCGTCAGGAAAAACTGCAGCCCCATCACCATCGCTGCCAGCGACAGATAGAAATACACCGAATTCGTCACATAGAAATGATAGTCCGCACTGCACATGCTCACAATCTTCAGCGTAAGCACCGTCAGCGTAGCCAGAAACCCGATGAAAAACATCAGGCTCCCGAGCAGTCCGAAGATATGCATCGGCTTGATCCCGAATTTCGACTGAAACCATAGGGTAGCCAAATCCAAGTATCCGTTCACGAAGCGGTCAAGACCAAACTTCGTCGTCCCATACTTGCGTGCCTGGTGATGCACCACTTTCTCCCCGATCTTCTTATACCCCGCATTCTTCGCCAAGTAGGGTATATAGCGGTGCATATCCCCATACACCTCTATATGCTTCACCACAGCCTTCTTATATGCTTTAAGCCCGCAGTTGAAGTCATGCAGGTTCTTGATGCCGCTCACTTTGCGTGCTGTGGCATTGAAAAGCTTCGTGGGTATGGTCTTGCTCAGAGGGTCATAGCGCTTTTGCTTCCACCCCGACACAAGGTCGTAGCCATCCTCCGTTATCATGCGGTAGAGCTCCGGAATCTCATCCGGGCTGTCCTGAAGGTCCGCATCCATCGTGATCACCACATCCCCTTGCGCTCGCTTGAAACCCTCGTTGAGAGCCGGCGATTTACCATAGTTGCGCGAGAAACTCACGCAATGCACATGCTCGTCATCCTTCGCAAGCTCCCTTATCACGCGCATCGAGTCATCCGTCGACCCGTCATTACAGAAAATAATCTCATAAGAGAAACCATTCTCCGCCATCACCCGTGTGATCCACGCATGCAACTCCGGAAGCGACTCCTCCTCATTATACAATGGCACTACTACCGATATATCCATAAGTGTTTCCTGTTGTCTATTATAAATCCATGATAAATCATGATAAATCAAGCTCAATCATGATATATCATGAGAATTCTCTATTCTCGATTAAAACTCCAAATCCAGTTTTGCTATCATCTCCTTATCTTCTCGTATCGTATTGCCGATGGTAGTCAGCATGTGGGCCGGGGGGGGAGGCGGGACGCGGAGCGGGGGGGGGGGGGGGGGGGTCGGGGGGGTGGGGGGAGCGGGGGCGGGGGGGGGGGGGGGGGGGGGGGG
>JAIDTO010000228.1 GCA_029060625.1 Muribaculaceae bacterium
ATGGCTGATAATTTGTGGCTGCCTTGACTTTTTATTCTGTCGGTGTAGAAATCTCGAAATTTTTATGTAAATTTGCAAATCTAAGCATTGAAGTATGAAAAAGATATTCCTGACAGGCGCTACCGGCGTGATGGGTTCGAAAGGCCTCAAAGAACTGACTTCCGTTCCCGGTCAATATGAAGTTACAGTCCTTGCTCGAGACAGCAAGAAAAACAGAAAGAAACTTTCACCATATGTTAAAAAAGGCGTGAAAGTGATCTGGGGCGATCTTCTTGACAAAGAAGCAGTCTCAAAAGGAGTCAGTGATGCAGACATCGTGCTCCATGTTGGTGGTATGGTGTCTCCTTCTGCCGACTGGTTCCCTGAGAAAACCATCAAGACAAATGTCGGTGCGATGCGAATTATCATAGAAGCTGCTCTGCCAAGGAAAGATAAAGTAAAGATCGTATATATCGGCTCGGTGTCCCAATATGGAAACCGGTCAATCCCTGACCATTGGGGGCAATGTGGAGATCCGCTGACACCTGCCTTTTTTGATGCGTATGCTTATTCCAAGACGGAAGCTGAACGAATGCTTATGGATTCCGACCTTACATGGTGGGTATCTCTTCGCCAGACAGGGATCTTGCACAGTGGCCTACTGATGAATGCCTCTGATCCGATCGCTTTCCATGTTCCGATTCGTGGTGTCCTTGAATGGGTGACAGCCGATGATTCCGGGCGCCTTCTTGAAAGGGTCTGCCGTGATGAAGTTCCCGATACTTTTTGGAATAAATGCTATAATATAGGTGGGGGAGCACCATATAGGATGACAAACTATGAGTTTGAATGCGAGCTCCTTAAAGGAATGGGATGTCCTCCTCCTGAAAAAATCTTCAATCCAAATTGGTTTGCTACGGGTAATTTCCATGGATTCTGGTTTTCGGATTCAGACGAACTTGAGGATATCCTCCATTTCCGAAGTGGAGTTTCTCCTCAGGAATACTTCGCGCAGATGAAGCGTGAACTTCCATGGTATTTCTCACTTGCGCCAATCGCTCCGGCGTTCGCATTAAAACTTTTTATGGGATGCGTGGCTAAGACTCCCAAACTCGGGCCAATGTGGTGGATTGACAATGATGTCAAAGACAGAATAGATGCCTCATGGGGTGGACGCGATGCATGGGAAGCTATTCCTGATTGGAAAGAACTTGACTTGTCTCGCCCCTCCGACATTAATCCGGGTGTTAGAGCGGAGACTGATATGAAAGAGAATCCTGAAGACATAAAATCTTACAGATGTGATGTCTGCGGACACGAATACACAATGAAGTTCCGAACAAAAGTGGCAGGCCACGATTGTCCGGAATGTCTTAAATCACGTGTGAAATTAAAATTCTAAATTATCAATTCTCAATGGCTTTCTGATAGCTGCTTTCCCCTGCAGCCTCAAGGAAATTGCAGACTGCATAGACTATGAGTGCAATTCCGGTGACAAGCACTATGGCATTCATCATCTTCACAGGTCCGAGAACAAATATCACAACCCCTGTTGCCACAAGAAGGATAGGCAATATGTAGAATGCAAATGGAAATCTTGCATTCCTAAACCCGAAGCCAAGCATGCTTATGTGATAGAGACCTGCAAGAAGGATTATTGCAGCAAATACATATACCAGCAGAGAGCTGAAACTTGCGGGGCTCAGAAGCATCCATAATCCAAGCGCTCCTGTGGCTACTGCCGTGAGCGTTGATATTATAGAAATGGAACCGGCTGATTTTTTCTCGCCGTTTGCCTCCAGTGTAGCCTTGCTGTGAAAGACAACTATCAAGTCTATGACTGCTGAGAGAAGGAACGCTCCTCCCACCACCATGACCACTATGTTGATTGCTGTAGCCTGCATAAAGAGCAGGACCACACCCAAAATAAGGGTTACTATACCCGTATAAGTCAAATTCTTGCTTTTCATAGTATTATTTTTAATGATTCTTATGATACTATAACAATTATACCATTAATTTGGTGCGAAATTTTGTTTTTTTACTCTTCGTAAGTTGTAATTCTAACGTTTTTTTCTTAATTTTGTAGTGGAAAAAAAACTATATAACCAACATGAACAGCAAAACTATACTTTCACTTGGAATAATGCTCTCCATGTCGGCGTCAGCTTTCGGATGGGGCCAGAAAGGACATGACGTGACAGCTTTTATAGCAGAAAAACATCTCACTCCTGCCACCAAGGCTGCTTGTGACTCAATTTTAGGAGGTAAATCCATTGTCTACTGGGCAAACTGGGCTGACAATGCATGCCATACTCCCCAGTATGATTACACCAAGACATGGCATTATCGCAATATCGATGCAGGCCATGATTATGACAAGTTCCCTCGCAATGAGAATGGGGATGTGACTACGGCTATCAAGGCGCAATATGCAATTCTTGCTGACCCAAATTCATCTTTGGAAGAAAAACAGCTTGCTCTTAAACTTTTAGTGCATTTCTTGGGTGACATACACCAGCCTATGCACATGGGCCATCTTTCCGACCGTGGCGGCAACAGTGTGAAGGTAAAATATTTCAATAGCGACAGAAACCTTCATGGCATCTGGGACAGCAGTGTTGTGGAATCTGCCCACAATTGGACTTACACTGAATGGCAAGACCAGATTGACCGTGCTTCAAAAGATGAGGAAGCTGTGATAATTTCATCTACAGACCCTGATGATTGGGGAAAGGAAACATTCGCTTACGCTACTGAAATCTACGATAAGACTCCCGAGGGCACTAATATCAGCTATGACTACATCGCAGAATGGACTCCTTTGATCGAGCAGCAGCTTCTAAAGGGAGGTTTGCGGCTCGCACATCTTCTTAATTCACTTTTTGATCCACATTATAAGTGACCGAACAGCCCCCTTTGAATCTTCCGCTCATAGAGCTTAAGCTGAGAATGGAAGATAAAATTCTTAAGGTGTTTGACCCACTGAGAAAAAAATATGTGGCGCTTACTCCGGAGGAGTACGTAAGGCAGCACTTTACAGCCTGGATGACCGGGAATCTCGGTTATCCGGCTTCTCTTATGGGCAATGAGGTGCCCATATCACTTAACAATACGAAGCGCCGATGCGATACTGTAGTATTCCGAAGCGATGGTTCCCCGGTTGTGATTGTGGAATATAAAGCTCCCACGGTTGCTATCACTCAAAGAGTTTTCGACCAGATAGCCAGGTATAATATGGTGCTCCGGTCTCGCTATCTCATTGTAAGCAATGGTCTGCGGCATTTTTGCTGCGAAATGGATTACGACCGCGATTCTTACTCTTTTTTGGCTGCTATCCCGGTTTGGTCGCCCTACTTATGATAATCTTCAATGAAAACGCATCTTTTTTCGAATGTCTGAAATCAACTATAACTATCTTGATCTTCTCAACGACCAGCAGCGAGATGCTGTCGTATATAAAGACGGACCGGCTCTGGTCATTGCCGGTGCCGGTTCCGGCAAAACGCGTGTCCTGACATATAAAATTGTAGATCTTCTTAGGTCTGGCTATGAGCCATGGCGAATCCTTGCTCTCACATTTACCAATAAAGCTGCCAGGGAGATGAAGGAGCGCATCAGGGATGTGGTGGGCGACAGAGTGGCATCAAGACTAAAGATGGGCACTTTTCATTCTGTCTTCTTGCGAATTCTGCGTCAGCATGCTGAGGAGATTGGCTTCAAGCCATCCTTCACTATTTATGACACTTCCGATTCCAGGTCTTTGCTGAAAAGCATCATTAAGGAGATGCAGCTCGACGAGAAGGTCTATAAGCCCGCTACCATTCATTCTATAATATCAAATGCTAAAAACGCTCTGATAGATCCTGACCAGTACATTCAGGATTCAGACAATTATAATGCCGACAAGAGGGCAAAGCGTCCTTTGACGGGACAGATATTCAAGGCATATTGCGAGCGTTGCAAGAGGGCAGATGCTATGGATTTCGACGATATCCTTGTCTATATGAATATCCTGCTCCGGGACTTCCCCGACATAAGAAGGCACTATCAGGAATTTTTCCGTTATATTCTCGTCGATGAGTATCAGGACACTAACTTTGCCCAGCACTTGATAATATCTCAGCTTGCAGCTCTCCATAAGAATCTATGTGTGGTCGGCGACGACGCCCAAAGCATATATTCTTTTCGGGGAGCTAACATTGGCAATATTCTCAATATGGAAAGGCGCTACCCGGGCTTGAAAATATTCAAGCTTGAGAGAAACTATAGGTCTACCCGGAATATCATCAATGCTGCCGGCAGCCTTATCGATAAGAATACCCGGCAGATGAAAAAGAACGTATATAGTGAGAATGATGAAGGTGAACGGGTAAAGATACTCTCTACTTATTCCGATATTGAAGAAGCATATCTTGTGGCAAATATGATTGCAAAATCCAGACTTAGTTGCCACGATTCATATGAGGATTATGCTGTGCTTTACAGGACAAATGCTCAGAGCCGTGCTCTCGAAGAGTCATTGAGGAAGCGCAATATTTCCTATCGTATATATGGAGGACTTTCTTTCTATCAGCGTAAGGAAATCAAGGATGCCGTGTGTTATTTTCGCCTTGCTATCAATCCTGACGATGATGAAGCCCTTCGTAGAGTGATTAATTACCCCGCGCGTGGAATAGGCGAGACCACCATGAGAAAGCTTTCGGAAGCTGCTGCAATGGCGAATGCAAGCATCTGGCAGATACTTCAGGACCCAATAGCTAAGGGTGTGGATGTAAACGCCGGCACTCTTAAGAAACTTACTGCATTCCGCGACATGGCGCAAGAATTTGTTGATGACAATGCTAAAGGTTCGGATGCTTATGAATTAGGACAACTGATCTTCAATCGTAGTGGAATCCTTACCGTTTTGAATCATGACAATACTCCGGAATCCATAAGCAAGCAGGAAAACCTCAAGGAGCTTCTTGCCGGTCTGAAAGACTTTGTCGATACCCGTCAGGAAGAAGGGGATGAGCGAGTAGGTATGCAGGAATTTTTGTCAGACGTAATGCTCGCCACTGATCAGGATTCTTCAGATGATACTTCTGATGAGAAAGTTACATTGATGACTTGCCATGCGGCGAAAGGACTTGAATTCAAGCATGTGTTTGTGGTTGGGGTGGAGGAGGAACTTCTTCCTTCTGCAATGTCAATGAACTCGACAGATGAAGTCGAAGAGGAGCGCAGGCTGCTTTATGTAGCTATGACAAGGGCTAAGGAGACTTGTGTCCTTACTTATGCCAAGACTCGCTTCCGTAATGGCCAGACTGTCCAGACCCGTCCTTCGCGATTCCTTTCGGAGATTGGCAAGAAATTTGTTCAGATTGAGACTTCTTCTGATTTCTCTGACAGCTCACAGACGTCTGCTTTCGTCAATCCTATGGATCGCTACAATTCGTTCCGTTCCGGTGGCAAGAAATCATTCTCATCCACGTATGATCCATCTCGACGGTCTTCATCGACAATAAGACCCGCCGGAGCATCAAAAGGTAATGCCCCGGGCACTCATAGCGCGGATGAAGTGCCTGTCGGAACCCATATCGTGCATGCCAAACTTGGAGAAGGAGTAGTGACAAAACTTGATTTTGTGATGGGAGAGGGGGTTATAACTGTCAATTTTGCCCAAGCAGGAGAGAAGAAACTCTACCTGCGTTTTGCCCAGTTCAATATTCAATGATCTACGATACAGTGAATATCTTGAATATGAGTTCTCTTTGGAGGTCGTATTCATTCTGAAGCGAGCCGATTCCTTTGCTCTTGCAGTCGAAGTCGCGCAAGGCAGAAATCGCCACCAGCGACTGTCTTGGCGAATACATTCTAAGTCCTTCACGGATATCCTTTAAGGCATATTGGGTCTTCAACTGCAATGCTTCCATGAGTCCTCTGTCGGTCTTGTCTTGAGTGAAGTGTGCCACTACCAATTGGCTGAAGAATTTCTGAAGCATCGACGTCGTCATTACACTGGGATTGTTTTTCGGGTTTTTCCTGAAATAGTCAAGAATGCGTAGGGTCTTTGGATAATCCTTTGTAGCTACCGCCTTGATTAATTCGAAGTTATTAAACTCCTTGGAAATACCGATGTTTTCTTCCACCATTCCTGCTGTGATCCTCTGGGCTCCTTGCCCTGCACTCACTATAAGTTTATCGATTTCTCCAAATAGCTTTTGAAGCGAGTTGCCTATATATTCTATCAATATCTGGACAGCACTATCTTCTATACCTATTTTTTTGATCCTGCAATACTCTTTTATTGGGGCTGCCAGTTGATAGTCACGTATCTTTGGACTTTTAAAGACTACTACATTGTCTCCCGCTTTTGATGCGGCTTTCATGAGGGCTGAAGTAGCCGACAGGTTATCCCCTTTATAAGCTAAAACAAAGACTCCTTGGCTGTTGGGATGCGATATGTAGGCCGCAAGTTTGTCGAGTTGGGTTTTAGAGCCGGGGCAGGTCTGAGCTTCCTTTAAAATCACGAGCTGACGGTCGCCCATGACAGGATATTGCCGTGCACTCGCGATGACTACCTCGAGATCTGAGTCGGCACCATAGAATACAAGTTGGTCAAAGGCTTGATTTTCTTCCTTTACTACACTTCGTTCAAGTGCATCTACTATAAGGTCGATATAATAAGGCTCTTCCCCCATCAATAGATAGACAGAGGCAAAATCCCGTTTCTTTATTCGATCGAGTACATCGCGATAAGTGAGTTCCTTACTTGCTTTCGGTGGCATTTTCTAAATTTTTTGATGGTATTTCAGGTGGAATAATCCGCGTGCCTACGAGAACACCTCGCTTGCATAGCATGAAGATAATGGCTGATACCAATATGGCGCTGATGATGGCAAAAACGGGGAGTCCTCCTTCAGAGACTCCAAACATATCAAATTTTTCTGAGAGATAACCTTTGTTTATGCACCATGAAGACACTATAACGAGGCTATTGTTGAGCGCATGTGCAAATGAATTTACCCAAATATTTCCGCTCCACCAATAAAGATAGCCGAAAAAGGCACCCAACAGCAATCTTGGTATAAAACCGAAAAACTGAAAGTGGATGGCACTGAAGACAGTTGCTGTAATCCAAATTGCTGCATGTGGATTTACCTTACACCATACCATCATTCTCTGCAATCCGCCACGGAAGAAGAACTCCTCCCCAATACCTGTCAGGACTCCTATGAGAAGTATATTTATGATAGTGGGAAAGAGGCTTGTGCTGTTTAAAAGACCGGTTGTGAGCTCTTCTGCTTGTTCTTCCATTGCCCTGCACCATTCCTCAAATTCGGATAAAGCATCCGGCAGAGTCATTTCCTGATTCCAATATACTATCTGATTTAGGGCCGGGAGTGCCAAGATATAAATCAGCAATGTTATGCAAATCATTCTTAAGGCCGGAAGATGGTCAGCTTCTATTGCAATAATAGGAGAGGCTTTGAAGCACATTTTCCACGTCAGTATGGTAGGAAGAATAAAAGCAAGGATATTCTGGCCTCCTATTAGACACCATTGCAATGCATTGCCTTTTATTGGCAGCATTCCAATAAGTGATGTGCAGAATAGTCCGCAGATCATAAGTCCCATCAGCACCAACACGAATTGGCATATATCGATGAAATTTTTCATGTCAATCGAATTTCTTGCGCCGGAAAATAAAGTTTCGTCCGAGATATTTCTCACGCACTATAGGATTCTCAGCCAGTTCCTCGCTTGTACCGCGAAAGAGAATGCGCCCTTCAAAGAGAAGATATGCGCGATCGGTGATGCTTAGTGTCTCAGGAGCGTTGTGGTCAGTGATAAGGATTCCAATGTTTTTCTCCTTTAGTTTATAGACCACGCTTTGGATATCTTCCACCGCGATGGGGTCGACTCCGGCGAAAGGCTCATCAAGCATGATGAATTTCGGGTTGATAGCAAGGCATCTTGCAATTTCCGTACGTCTACGCTCGCCGCCTGAGAGCTGGTCGCCAAGATTCTTCCTTACCTTATGAAGATTGAATTCTTCTATAAGTTCCTCAAGTTTCTCTTTCTGCTGCTCCTTTGTCATTTTCGTCATCTCGAGGACAGCGCGGATATTGTTTTCTACCGTAAGTTTGCGGAATACAGAAGCTTCCTGTGCAAGGTATCCGATTCCAAGCTGTGCTCGCTTATAGACAGGATATCCGGTGATGTCTTGGTTGTCGAGGAAAATTTTCCCCGAGTTTGCTGTGATCAGACCGGTTGTCATATAGAATGTAGTAGTCTTTCCGGCTCCATTCGGTCCGAGCAAACCGACGATCTCTCCCTGCTTGACATATATAGATACTTTATTGGCAACCGTTCGCTTTCCATACTTCTTGACCAGGTCTTTTGTGCGGAGTATCCCTTTCTCAGGCTCCGCCTCTATGATTTCCTCTTCAAGCGTACCATCAGGGGTATCAATGAAGATATCCTCATCATGTTGCTTTATCATGGTGTCAGGCATGACTCCGGTCTCTATCATGTCTTCTGCTATCTCAGATTCAGGCACTTCAAGAGTGGAATTAACGTCTACCTCGACTCCTTCAGTTCCTTCTCCATCTAAAAGAGGTATTTCTATTTCTTTTTCCGATGTCACTTCAGGCGTGTCATCATGTTTCTTAGGGAATAGTGGGAATATCTTCATTTCTTTTATTGAATGATGGGAGAAGTGTGCGAATATAGTCTGTGAGGAGTTTGATTGCTACCTGGTTGTTGCCACCTTGCGGAATAATCAGGTCTGCATATCTCTTTGTAGGTTCGATATGAAGTTCGTGCATGGGCTTAAGAGTTTCCTGATAGCGGTCGATCACCATCTTCGGGGTGCGACCACGCTCAATGCAGTCACGATGGATAACCCGGATAAGCCTTTCATCGGCATCAGCATCGACGAAAACCTTTACATCCATTCTGTCACGAAGGGCTTTATCACAGAGCACGAGAATCCCTTCAACGACCACTACTTCGCGAGGCTCTATGCGTACTGTCTCTTTAAGACGGGAGCATGTGAGGAAATCGTAGGTGGGGCGTTCTATTGCATGTCCGGCTTTAAGCTCATCCAGCTGCTTGGTCAGAAGAGCCCAGTCGATGGCTTTCGGTTCATCGTAGTTCATCTTGAGTCGTGTCTCAAGGGGAATATGGTGATTGTCGTTGTAGTAGCAGTCCTGTGGGAGAACGGCGACCTCATCTTTTGGAAGTGATTCTATGATCTTGCGGACGACGGTAGATTTTCCCGATCCCGTGCCACCTGCAATTCCGATTACTAACATATCGATCTATTCTTTTGTGATGCCCTTCCGACACCAGACGAATCGCTTTATTTTCGCAATTATTGGTGTTTATAGGCAAATATTTCTACTTTTTTTGACAAAATTAATAAAAACGATTGTTGTAAACAAATAGATAAGGCTCAACTTTGAAAATTTTTATTAATTTTGCATTTGAATTAGTATCCTCATAGGCTTTTCTAAGGATAATAAAAGAAAAAATTGTGATAACAAAATCGATAAAGACATTCGGACGCTACTGTCTGTTCATGACCCAGGTGTTCCGCACACCTGATAAGTGGAAGGTATTTTTCAAGCAACTCATCACTGAGATAGCTCAGTTGGGTGTCGATTCAATACCTCTGGTGGTCATTATATCTATATTCATCGGGGCTGTCATTGCCATTCAGATGACGATCAACATTGTCTCTCCGCTTATACCGAGTTACGCCACAGGCCTGACAACCCGCGAAATCTTGATTCTTGAATTTTCTTCGACAATGATGTGTCTCATCCTTGCCGGTAAGGTAGGTTCTAACATTGCTTCCGAGATCGGCACGATGAGGGTGACCGAACAGATTGATGCCATGGATATCATGGGAATCAATTCTGCCAATTTCATTGTCTTGCCCAAGGTGATAGGGTTTGTGCTTTTCGTGCCGATACTTTGTATATTGTCTATGTTTGTTGGCCTATGGGGTGGCTGGCTTGTAGCTGAGTTTACAGATATGCTTACTGTGGAGAACTATGTCTTCGGTATTCAATCGTTTTTCAATGAATGGTATATCTGGTATAGCCTTATCAAGACTACTATCTTTGCTTATATAATTACTTCTGTAGCTGCTTTTTATGGTTATTATGTGAAGGGTGGGGCTTTGGAAGTAGGTAAGGCAAGTACTAATGCTGTAGTGGCAAGTTCCATTTTGATTCTCCTTGCGGACGTAATCCTAACAAAACTGCTTTTGCAATGATCGAAGTTAAGAATATCAGTAAATGGTTTGATGGGGTTCAGGTGCTCCATGGTATAACCGCAACCTTTGAGACCGGTAAGACAAATCTTATCATCGGTCAGTCCGGTTCCGGAAAGACTGTGCTGCTTAAATGTCTTGTTGGGCTTCTTCGTCCTGAGGAAGGCGAGATTTACTACGACGGACGATGTCTCAACACTATGAATTCTGATCAGCGCAAGGAATTGCGTATGGACATAGGAATGCTCTTTCAGGGTTCTGCCTTGTTCGACAATGAGACTGTGCTTGGCAACGTGATGTTCCCTTTAAAGATGTTTTCTCCTCTGAGCTATAAGGATCAACTTGAACGTGCTCATTTTTGTATCGATCGTGTCGGTCTAAAGAACGCTGACAATAAGTTTCCTTCAGAAATATCCGGAGGTATGCAGAAGCGTGTTGCTATCGCAAGAGCGATAGCTCTTAATCCGAAATATCTTTTTTGTGATGAGCCTAACTCAGGACTCGATCCTCGCACATCGCTCTTGATCGATGACCTGCTCAGCGACATCACGCATGAATATAAGATGACGACAGTGATAAATACCCATGATATGAACTCAGTGCTTGGGATAGGAGAGCACATTATTTTCATCAACAAGGGATTTTGTGACTGGTCAGGCAATGACAAGACTATATATAGAAGCGATAATCAGAGTCTGAATGATTTGGTTTTCGCGTCCACTTTGTTTAAGGAAGTGAAGGGATATATGGAAAAGAATGCCAATAGATGATTAGATTGCGATAATATATTAAGTATACTCATCAGAAAAAGCAAGATTCAAAAGTATGGAAGAAAAGGGTCGAAAGCCTGTCGGCGAGAAGAAGGATTACACTGAAGAGATTGATAAGAGAGCAAAGATTGTGTTTGACACGATGCGCCCGCGTGTGTCAGATGAAGACTTTAGTCGTCTCGTGGATGCCTTCGAAGTGGCTCGGGTGGCTCACTCCAAGCAAAAGCGGAAGACAGGTGAACCATACATTTTCCATCCTATAGCAGTGGCAACAATCGCAGCTCAGGAGCTCAATCTTGACGTTGATTCTGTGATTGCCGCTTTCCTTCACGACGTAGTTGAGGATACTGACTGGACTGTAGACCAGATACAGAAGCGCTTTGGCAATGATGTTGCGTTTCTTGTCCGTGTAGTGACGAAGCAGAAGAAGGAGAAGTATGAGATGTCTAAGCAGCTTGATAATTTCAAGCAGATGCTAACTTCTGTACAGTATGACATACGGGCCCTTCTGGTCAAGCTTGCCGACCGCCTCCATAATATGCGTACACTCTCTTCTATGCGTCCCGATAAACAGATGAAGATAGCCGGCGAGACTGACTATTTTTATGCTCCGCTCGCTACTCGTCTCGGCCTTTATAATGTAAAGACGGAGCTTGAGAATCTTTCGCTGCGCTTCCGTTGTCCACACGAGTATGCAGAACTTACTGCAAGGATTGAGGCGGACATGAAGTCTAACCAGGCACGTCTTAAGATATTTACTGATGAGATTTCTCATATTTTGAAACGTGGAGGCATCAAATCAAGGGTATTTGTGGAGTATCGTCAACCTTATTCATTATGGCGCAAGATGAATAAATATGGCGATGACTTTGATCATCTGAAATATCGACATTTTGTGGAGATTGTCTTCAAAAATGAAGAAGGTCAGTCAGAAAAGAATACAGCCTTGAAGATTTATTCTTTGCTCACCGATAGATTTAAGGAAAAGCCAGGTGGTATCTCCAATTATATTGACAGCCCGAAGGAAAATGGCTACCAGAGCTTCCATGTAAAGCTGTTGGCCGACTTTGGCAGATGGCAGGAGGTGCACATCAGCAGTGAGCGAATGGTGACCAACTCCCAGTATGGATTCCTGAGCGATAGTTCGGAGGGCAACATAAGAAGATGGATCAATAAGTTCCGTGCCAACCTCAGGGAAATATCCAAGAATGCACATGAGGGAGGAAGCACTTTTATCGAGAATGTTGTCTCTTCATTCTACAACGATGACATAATGACCTTTACTCCTCAGGGTAAGCCAATTGTTTTGCCACAGAAGTCAACTGTGCTTGATTTTGCATATGAAATACATTCAAAACTCGGTGAGAAAGCAAAGTTTGCTCGTATTAATGGCCGACTTGCTTCCATTAAGACACCCCTGCATAGAGGTGATATAGTTGAGGTGTTTACCGATGCTGAATGTCATCCTACTAAGGATTGGCTTGATGCCACTGTGACATACAAGGCGAGGAAGGCGATACGCTCTTATATTTCGAAACTCCCAAAACCGAAATATGACCGTTGTCCGATATGCATGCCGATGCCGGGAGAGGAAGTGATTGGTTTCCATAATACGGGTAGCCGCATTATGGTGCATAAACGCGACTGTCCGGAAGTTATCAAGATGTCGTCACAACTCGGCGACAATATTGTAAGTGTTGATTTTGAGGCAAACGACACTCTTTATCCTGTAGAGATCGAGGTCGTATGTGTCGATCGTCCTCATATGGTGATAGATCTTGTAGACTGTATTTCAAATAGTCTCAACCTTTCAATCGGGAGTATTAACACCAAGACCGTTGACAGCATAGCTACTATACTCATCACTTTCTCAGTACACAGCTATGATGAACTCCGTATGGTGATGGAGCAGATCACGAATCTCCCAGACATAGACTCAGTCCGTGAGATAGTCTGATAAGGTTCGTTTGTCCATCATTCAGGGTCATATACGCAAAATATCGTCGCAGAAAGGAATCACTCCGGGACGATGTGTCACAAAAAGTATTGTATTCAAGCCTGTTCTTTGCGAGAGCCTTTGCATAAGCTGCTTCTCAGTCTCCTCGTCGAGAGCAGCGCTTATCTCATCGAGTAGGAGTATGGCACCGGGCCGTAGAAGCCCACGGGCTATGGCTATGCGCTGGGCTTGACCTTCGCTAAGTCCGTCACCATGCTCTCCGCATGTGGTTTCAAGTCCAAATTTAAGATCAAAAACAAAGTCGGCTGCTGCATCATGAAGAGCAGCTCTCATTTCTTCCTCTGTAGCATCGGGTTTGGCTGTGCGAAGGTTATAACGTATGGTTCCGCTGAGCAAACTATTTCCCTGGGGTACATACACGATCTGCCCTCTGGTAGCTGAAGAAACAGGCATGGCGGTTACATCCTCTCCCGAACCTGAGAATATATCTATTTCTCCTTCCTGAGGGGTGAGGAGAGCGAGAATCATCCGTAGGAGAGTGCTCTTTCCGGCTCCGGTCTCGCCCATTATGGCGGTTTTACTCCCCGGGGCGAAGATATGGTTGAATTTACTCATCACCGGTGTTTCTTTTCCAGGATAGCTGAAGCTGACATCATGGAATGATATGCCGAGCGGAGTGAGGTTGCCTGGCATTTCGGATTCGGATGACTCTTCTTCCACTGGCATCCTTTCAATTTCAGATATTCGCGAGAATGCTGTGTGAGATTGTATCAATCCCGGAAGTAGACGTGCAAGTTCGGCAAGCGGTCGCTGGATTTGACCTGCAAGCTGAAGGTAGGCTGTCATCATACCAAAAGAAATCGTGCCGTTGTAAAGTCCATGTATACCCCATAGAAAGGCGGCAAGATATCCTGATTCGAATCCCGCAATTACAGCTGTTCGGGAATACATTGTTATGTTGGTTCGTCTGCGTATGATACTGTATCTCGAATGATGAAGAGCTGAAATAGCGTCGATGGTGCGGAGTGTCTGTCTGCATGTGAGAAGAAGTATTCGGTGTTGAAGACTTTCCTGCATTTTTTCTTGAAGCCGGCTTTCAATATCACGTATGCGTCGGGTCAAGACTTTCATTTTGCGGAAAAATACCTTCCCTGCAAAAAAGAACAAAGGCAATATGACAATGAGTGTGATGGCAAGCAAAGGGCTGAAATACCAAAGAAAGAAATAGGCTCCCACAAGCTGGACTGTTGCTATCATTGCGGTTGGAACTGTCTGGCATAGACATTCTGCTGCCACACGGCAATCTTCCGTGAGGCGCGACAAAACCTCGCCGGAATGATATTTCTCATTCCCATTCCATTTAGTAGACATGAGATGAGTAAAAAGCCTTTTCTGAATGCTGTTTTTCATGTCGGCTTCTGATAGCTCAGTGGTTCGGTTTCCTATTGCTGCACAAATAAGCTCTACCATGAGCGCACACACAAGCCCGGCAACACATAGCACGAGATTGCCAGTTGCATCTCCGGTGGCAAGGTCAACTGCACGTTTGCTCAAGGCTACAAATATCAGACCTGTTATTACACGTGCTATGCCGGCTGTAGCACTGATCGTAATCCGTCCACGAAAGCCGCTCGTAATTCCCCAAATATATCTTATCATCATAAATCCCTGTCTTATTACTATGTATTAAAGAAAATGGAACTTACCCTTATACATAACTTATGTTTGTCCTGAAATATTGTATTTTTTAGTAATCCGCTTACTTCATTACAATGATTTATGATAATTATTTTTTGAAAATATGTTTTTTTATATTATCTTTGCACACATCTCCATTGGTATCTAAAAACTTAAACTTTTTAATCATGTTAAATGTATTCTGGCTCCTTTTAGGAGTTGTTCTGATAATTTTTGCCGCCAACTGGCTTACTGATGGAGCTGCTTCAATAGCACGAAGATTCGGAATAAGCGACCTTGTTGTAGGCTTGACTGTCGTAGCTTTCGGAACCTCCACCCCCGAACTCTCCATAAGTATCGTGTCTGCACTTCAAGGCAATGCTCCAATGGCAATAGGCAATGTAGTGGGAAGCAATATTTTCAATATTCTTGTCATTATAGGTGTTGTAGCTCTTATTCGTCCTATTAAAGTGGAACGTTCATTGATGGTAAATGATATAGGACTTGTTGTTTTATCAGCATTGGCTCTCCTTGCCATTGGCTATGGAGATATACTTGGAGCCGGGTCGGATAGAATTGTGTCTCGAGTCAATGGAATATTGTTGCTCCTTTTTTTCACTATATTTCTCCGCTATACTTTTTCACAGGCTAAAAGTGGCAATCACGACGATGACCCGGCTGCCGTAAAGGGAGCGGAGCGTAAGGAATTGCCTGTCTGGCACTCAATAATTAAAGTACTTGCAGGTTTGGCCGGCCTCGTTTATGGAGGTGACAGGTTTGTTGCAGGTGCGTCGGGGGTTGCTCTTTCACTTGGTATGAGTGAGGCTGTGGTTGGCCTTACGATTGTAGCAGCAGGGACATCCCTTCCTGAGCTGGCAGCTTCTATTGCAGCAGCCGTCAAAGGAAATTCCGGAATTGCAATAGGAAATGTGATTGGAAGCAATATCTTCAACATATTTCTCGTACTTGGTGTCACGGCTACAATCAGTCCCCTTCCATTTGGTGGCATAACGCATTTCGACCTTTTGGTTATGATGGTTGCATCTTTGGTTTTCTGGTTGTTCTGTTGGAAGTTTGGAAAGCGAACAATTACTCGGCCCGAAGGGGCGATTCTCGTAGCATGCTATGTTGCATATATTGCTTATCAGGTTGTCTCGGTTCCCGCATAAATAAAAGGGACACACGAACCGTGCGTCCCTAAAAGTCGATGATTTATTTACTTAAAACTTTGATGTAGATGGCATGAAAAGTTGCTCGATTGCCTCTGCAACAGCTGCCTCGTCATCCGATGCGGCATTGATGCCCACTCCATCAGTCACCCAAGTATGGGGGAGGAAATGGCGGATTGATTCACGCACCTTATCGTGGCCTGTGCCGTCATGATTTATTACGGGCACTACTCGTTTCCCGGTGAAATCATACTCATCGAAGAATGTGTACACTGCCATCGGCACGTCGTCATACCAGTTGGGTGCAACCACGACTACATATTTATAATCCTGCATCTTGCCGACCTTGTCGACGATGGCAGGACGTGTACGGTTCTCCTTCTCGAGTTTTGTCACTGTCTCGAATGTAGCCTTGTCTTCGGGATATGTTTCTACCGGAGTGATTGCGTATTCCGTAGAATCATGTCCTTTTTCCTTCAGAGCAGCTACTACCTGCTCTGCAATCTTCTTACTGCCTGATGTTTCTTTACCCTTCTGGATGAAATATGCCACAAGGATTTTATCTGCATGAAGTTTTGTGCTTTCCATAATTTTGTGTTTTTAGATTAAAGATATTAATTATAGTTTAGCTTGGAGTCTGGCATTATTTCCGGGCTCCGTTAATTAAACACACTAAACACTCTTTAGGTTTAAATTAGAATTCTTATTTAAAATTTCCTGATTTCAGTGTTTTTTATTAATTTTGCAATTTGTTAGAGGCACTTCGTGAATTTCTCTTGCGACTTCCTCCGACACGAACAGAAATTACAATCCATTCAGCTGATTATGAAGACTAACGTAGCAGTTTTTTTCGGTGGCAGAAGTGTGGAGCATGAGATATCGGTCATCTCTGCCCTGCAGGCCATCAGTGCGTTCAATCAGGAAAAATACAACATAGTTCCGATATACATTTCTAAGCAGGGACGCTGGTATACAGGCGACAACCTGCTCAACATACGCAATTACCGCGATATGAATACCCTTGTAGCCAATGCCGAGGAAGTGTTCATGCGTCCGGAATATGGTGACTTCAACCTTTACCGTGTAAACACCAAGGGTGGACTTTTCTCTAAGAAAGACCCGGTTGTCACTGAACTCCATGTTGCGATTCCCGTTCTTCATGGCACTAACGGCGAAGACGGTGTATTCGAAGGTCTTCTTGAGACTATAGGTATTCCATTTGCAGGCTGCAATACTCTCAGTTCCGCCAATGGTATGGACAAGATCACGATGAAAATGATCCTTCGTGAAAGTGGGGTTCCCGTTGTCGACTATGTATGGTTTACTGATAAAGAATGGAGCCGCAAGCGCGACGAACTTATTGAGCGCATTGAGTCGAAGATTGGTTATCCTGTGATTGTCAAGCCTGCAAACCTTGGCTCAAGCGTAGGTATCGGTAAAGCAGCAGACCGTCAGCAACTCATAGAAAAAGTTGATACTGCTTGCCGCTTCTCACAGCGCATCATCGTGGAGCATATGCTTGAGAATATGAAGGAAATCAACTGCTCTGTACTCGGCGACTGCGACGACTATCAGCCTTCCGTATGCGAGGAACCTATTTCTAAAGGCGATTTCCTCAGCTATGATGAAAAATACCGTGGAGGCAACGAAGGTATGGCTGCCAGTGAGAAAAGAATTCCCGCTGATCTCCCGAAAGAAGTTGCTGAAAGGGTTCAACACCTTGCCTGTGAGACATTCCGAGTGCTTTCATGTCACGGTGTAAGCCGAGTAGATGTAATGATTGACGAGAAAGATGGTCAGATTTACGTCAACGAAATTAATACTATCCCGGGATCTCTTTCATATTACCTCTGGGAGGCAACCGGAATAAAGTTTGCTGACCTCATGGATCGCCTGGTTCAACTCGCTCTTAAGCGCAAGCGCGAAGTAGAACGCAAGACATTCAGCTATGACCGTAATATCTTCGCCCTCGGAGGCGGAGGAAAAGGTGGAGTAAAGGGTGCAAAAGGCGCCAAATTCTAAAGAAAACTCATAACGCTAAACGTAAAACGCATAACGTAAAAAATG
>JAIDTO010000229.1 GCA_029060625.1 Muribaculaceae bacterium
TCCTTGGCCATAAACTGGTATTTGCGCTTCTTAAAAGCTTCGAGTGCTTCCTGATCATCACTTTCTATCCAACAAGCCTTGTAGAGGCTGATTGGTTCCCAACGGCATTGGGCTCCATATTCATGCAAAAGACGATACTGGATAACTTCAAACTGAAGCTGACCGACTGTTCCGATGATTTTCCTACCATTGAACTGGTTAGTGAACATTTGCGCGACACCTTCATCCATAAGCTGGTTGATACCCTTGTCAAGCTGTTTTGCTTTCATGGGATCGGCATTTTCCAGATATTTGAACATTTCAGGTGAGAAAGAGGGGAGCCCTTTGAAATGAAGGTTTTCTCCGGATGTTAGTGTGTCGCCGATCTTGAAGTTGCCTGTATCAGGAATACCAACAATGTCTCCCGGATATGCCTCATCCACTATATTCTTCTTCTGCGCCATGAAAGCTGTAGGAGCGGCAAACTTCATCATCTTATTGTGGCGTACATGCTTATAATTGACATTACGCTCAAATTTACCGCTGCATATCTTCACGAATGCAATACAGCTTCGGTGGTTGGGATCCATATTGGCATGAATCTTGAATACAAAACCAGTAAAGCCTTCTTCTTTCGGATCTACCGTGCGCTCCTCTGCATCGATAGGGAGTGGAGCGGGTGCAATTTCACAGAAGCAGTCAAGAAGTTCCTTGACACCAAATGTGTTGAGTGCGGATCCAAAGAATACCGGAGCTACTTCACCACGTAAATAAGCCTCCTTATCGAATTCGGGATATACCCCTTCAATTAATTCAAGGTCTTCCCTAAGCTTTTCAGCATCAGCCTTTCCTACCAGTTCATCGACAACAGGGGAGTTGACATCCTCTATCTCTACTCGTTCACTGATAGTTTGCTTAGAAGGGGTGAAAAGATCGAGCCCATGCTCATATATATTATAGACACCCTTGAACTTCTCTCCAATGTTTATCGGCCAAGACAGAGGACGGACAGAAATCTTAAGTTCCTGCTCCAGTTCGTCAAGAATATCAAACGGATCTCGTCCCTCACGGTCAAGCTTATTGACAAAGATTATCACAGGGGTCTTCCTCATGCGGCATACCTCCATCAATCTGCGTGTCTGTGTCTCCACTCCCTTTGCGACGTCAACCACGATGATTACGGAGTCAACGGCAGTCAGAGTGCGGAAAGTATCCTCGGCAAAGTCCTGGTGTCCCGGGGTGTCAAGGATATTGATCTTATAATCCTTGTAGTTGAAGCCCATTACAGATGTTGCGACCGAGATACCGCGTTGTTTCTCTATCTCCATCCAGTCAGATGTAGCAGTTTTCTTGATCTTGTTGCTTTTTACCGCTCCAGCTACGTGGATAGCTCCACCAAACAGAAGAAGTTTCTCTGTGAGAGTAGTCTTTCCGGCATCAGGGTGAGAGATAATGGCGAATGTGCGTCGCCTT
The DNA here is from genome assembly GCA_029060625.1 of Muribaculaceae bacterium. Classification (GTDB taxonomy): domain Bacteria; phylum Bacteroidota; class Bacteroidia; order Bacteroidales; family Muribaculaceae; genus Lepagella. The sequence continues at coordinate 1,453 of JAIDTO010000229.1, forward strand.
GCTATTTCTTTATTCAGTTCTTCCGACATGGCTGATATTTATTCAAGGTCAAGCTCGTTGTTGAAGTCTTTCTTATAATACTGAGCAAGTGTTCCTAAAAAATGAGATACTTCGTTTGCAGCATCAAGAGTCTCTTTGGAAATCTCTTTCCCCTGGATTTTCAACATAAGGATTCCATAAAGGAAATTGAAAAGAGTCTCCATTTCTCCGGCTTTGTTTTCTCCAGCTCTTGCACGGAGTTCCACTATCAACGGGAGCACCTTATAATACTCTGCTGCATATTTAGCATACTTTGGATCCTTAACCAATCTGGCATTGAGATCATCGAGAGCTATTATGACATTCTTGTTCAGCTGCAGATGCCCTTTTTCTACCACTCCTTCACGGCGCATCATGTCGATAAGTGACTCATACCACTCCGTCATTTCCTTGCGCTGCTCTTCGGAAAGGCCTTCATGCTTATTGATTATGTTTTCTTGAATGCGGTCGAGATCAAGACCGAATGCCCTGATCAAATCCTCAATCTGCCACATATAGAGCAGATATTCCGCTATATTTTCTCTTTTTTTCTGTGATGCAGTAATCATACTGCAAAATTACAAAAAGTCGCGTTAATCTGCAATTCTTAAAACTATTTATTTTATTTATGATAGATTTTGATTTATTATTGTTATATAGATATGCAGAATATTGCAATAATATGCAATATTCATCTAGATAATCAATAAATATACAATTTTAACATCTATTCATTATGGAATCGAAGAAATTTCTCCTTCAGGAAAAAGATATTCCCACGGCATGGTATAATATCGTAGCCGATATGCCGGTCAAACCAGAGCCAATGATCAATCCTGGCACCGGCGAGCCATTGAAAGCAGAAGACTTGATGCCCTTATTCTCTAAGGAAGCATCCCTTCAGGAGATGAATGATACCGACCGCTTTATTGAAATTCCTGAGGAGGTACGCGAGATGTATAAGATCTATCGTCCTACGCCTCTTGTACGTGCACGAGGGCTTGAAAAGGCACTCGGCACCAAGGCTCATATCTATTTTAAGAATGAGAGCGTAAGCCCGGTAGGGAGCCATAAGCTGAACTCTGCAATTCCACAGGCATATTTCTGTAAGAAAGAGGGTGTCACCAATATCACCACTGAGACAGGTGCCGGACAATGGGGAGCGGCCCTTTCTCTTGCTGCAAAGCATTTCGGCCTTAATCTTGCAGTGTATATGGTAAAAGTTTCATTCAATCAAAAGCCTTACCGACGTTCAATAATGCAGACTTACGGTGCTGAAGTGATAGCTTCTCCATCAATGTCGACCAAGGCAGGACGCAAGATAATAACAGAAAATCCAAATTATCAGGGTTCACTTGGCACAGCTATTTCAGAGGCTGTAGAACTTGCCATGGCAACTGAAAACTGCAAATATGTGCTTGGTTCGGTTCTTAACCATGTGGCACTCCACCAGACAGTGATCGGTCTGGAAGCTGAAAAGCAAATGGAGATGGCAGGAGAGTACCCTGATATAGTGATTGGATGTTTTGGAGGTGGCAGCAACTTCTCAGGTATTTCATTCCCCTTCATGCGTCATAACTTTAGCGGGGAACGCAACACCCGTTTCATCGCTGCGGAGCCGGAATCTTGTCCGAAACTGACAAGAGGAAAACTACGCTATGATTTCGGCGATGAAGCCGGATATACGCCTATGATCCCAATGTATACCTTAGGCCATGATTTCGCTCCTGCCAACATACATGCCGGAGGCTTGCGCTATCATGGCGCAGGGTCTGTTGTGAGCCAGCTGAAGAGCCAGGACCTTATGGAGGCTGTAGACATCCCACAGCTTGAGACATTTGCTGCAGCCACTCTATTTGCTCAGACAGAAGGTATTATTCCGGCTCCCGAAAGTTCTCATGCCATAGCTGCCGCTATACGTGAAGCCAAGAAAGCTAATGAGGAGGGTACGGCTCCCGTGATACTCTTCAACCTATCAGGTCATGGCCTTATTGATATGGCCGCCTATGACAGTTACATCTCGGGTGATCTCGCCAACTATCATGTTTCGGATGAGATAATAGAGAAGAATACTGAAAATCTTAAAAAGGTGAAATAATCATATTTTCAGGTCTTTATAAGGGACGCACGGCAAAGTGTGTCCCTTATTTTTCAATATACCAAAAACTATAAGGACGCACGAGCCGTGCGTCCCTACAAAGACCTATATATAAGATTGTTTATTCAGACCTGTATAAGATTATTTATTCACCTGATATTTATTCCAGCCATCCTTCAGATAGGCGAGAGCTTGCTCGGCAGCAGCCACTCCGGCATTGAAGTTTGCTTCTGCAGTCTGTGCACCCATCTTCTTTGGCGTGAAGAATACGCGGGCTCCAAACTTCTTTTCGAATTCTTCAGCTGCATCCGGTTTAATGTCGCTGACGTAGCGAAGATCAGGGCGTTCCTCCAGTGCCTTAATAAGTCCGGCTTCATCTATCACTTCCTTACGGGCTGTGTTTACGAGCACACCACCTTTAGGCATCTTCATTACCAAGTCATAGCCAATGCTTCCCTTAGTCTCAGCAGTAGCGGGGATGTGAAGAGATACGAAATCATTCTCTACAAAGAGAGCATCGACATCGTGAACGGGTCGAACTCCTTCAGCTTCCATTACTTCATCAGCCACAAATTTGTCGAGAGCAGATATTTTCATGCCGAAGCCTTTGGCGATCCTTGCAACATTTCTGCCAACTTGTCCAAATGCATATATACCAAGGTTCTTGTCTTTGAGCTCAGAACCGGACTTGCCGTTATATTGGTTGCGGCACATCATCACTACCATTCCGAACACAAGCTCCGCAACTGCGTTTGAGTTCTGTCCCGGAGTATTCATCACGCAAATGCCGTGTTTTGTAGCAGCTTCAAGATCGATATTGTCATATCCTGCTCCTGCGCGGACGATTACTTTGAGCTTCGGAGCTGCAGACATCACTTCATCATCCACCTTGTCGCTTCTGACGATAAGAGCCTCTGCATCCTTTACTGCTTCGAGAAGATCCTCGCGGGTTCCCATCTCAACGAGTTTGAGCTCATTTCCACTTGAGTTTACTGTGTTGGCGATAGCCTTGACAGCATTAGCAGCAAAAGGCTTCTCCGTGAATACCAATACTTTCATTGTCTTGTCTTGATTTAAGATTAATGAAGAGATTCAAACTCACGCATGCATTCTATGAGTGCATCTACCGACTCCATCGGGAGAGCATTGTAAAGAGATGCACGGAATCCACCTACATCACGGTGACCCTTGATGCCCATTATACCCTTGGAAGTGGCAAAGTCAATGAAGTCCTTCTCGAACTCAGCATACTCCGGTTTCATTACGAAGCAAACGTTCATGATAGAGCGAGATTCTTTGTCTTGCACGGTGGCAACAAACATCTTGCTGGTATCAATTGCGTCATAAAGTTTTTCTGCCTTAGCGAGGTCCATTTTCTCAATCTCGCTGATACCTCCGAGGCTCTTGTAATATTTGAGTGTCTGCAGGGCAGCAAAGATCGGGAGAACCGGGGGAGTGTTGAACATAGAGCCCTTATCTACATGAGTCTTATATTTCAACATAGTGGGGATAACACGGCTTACTTTGTCGAGAGCGGCATCTTTCACAATACATATTGTCACGCCGGAAGGAGCGAGGTTCTTCTGTGCGCCGGCATATATCAGATCGTATTTGCTTACATCAACAGGACGAGAGAAAATATCGGAGCTCATGTCGCAGATCATCGGGACTTCTACTTCCGGATCTTTGCGAATCTCTGTACCGTAGATAGTATTATTTGAAGTGTAGTGGAAATAGTCAACGTCTGCGGGCACTGTCCAATCTTTGGGAATGACAGTGTATTTAGTGTCTTTGCCTGATGCCACAACGTCAACTTCTCCAAAGAGCTTTGCTTCTTTGATAGCCTTTGAAGCCCATACGCCCGTGTCAAGATATGCAGCCTTTGTGTTGAGGAAGTTCATCGGAGCCATTGCAAACTGAAGGCTGGCGCCACCTCCAAGGAAGAGCACGCTATATCCTTCAGGAACATCCAAAAGTTCCTTGACAAGAGCAACTGCCTCATCAACTACAGCTTGAAACTGTTTGCTACGGTGGGAGATTTCAAGGATCGAAAGACCCATGTCAGCGAAGTCGATGATAGCGTCCGCTGTATTCTTAATGGTGTACTGGCTCAAAATAGAAGGGCCTGCATAGAAATTGTGTTTCTTCATCTTTATATCGTTTTTGTGGATGAATGTTTTATCTCAATGAGAGCTAAGGTAGCCGTTCTCAAGTGCAAATTTAACCAAATAGTGTCAATTTGCCAAATTTTTAATTATATTTTTTGCTGTTTTGAGTATGTTATATAACATATTGAAGTTCGCCATTCCAAAAAACGGGGCTTTTCGCGCTTAATATGCTGGTCAAACAGTCTGCTGCTTTAGTTTCTCGACATATTCGTCAATACGATGCAGTTCGTGCGGAATGTCTATTTCTTGAGGACAGTGAGGCGAACACTGTCCGCATCCGATGCAATGGCTTGCCTGTCGCAATTTCGGAACAGAACGGTCATATCCCACAAGGAAAGCCTTTCGTGCTTTGGCATAATTAGGCGATTGACTCGAAGTCGGAATATTGTCTTCGTTCACGCATTTGTTATAATGCAGAAGGTTGGCAGGAATGTCGATTCCATATGGACAAGGCATACAGTATTTGCAATCGTTGCACGGAACAGTAGGATACTGCTTCATGATGTCTGCAGTCTCCTGCAAGAATGCTAAGTCTTCCTCATTTAGAGGATTCAGGGGACTATAAGTGTGAAGATTATCCTGAAGATGCTCCATATATGTCATACCGCTCAAGACTGTCAGCACGTCAGGATGAGTGCCGGCAAAACGGAATGCCCATGATGCAACACTTTCTTCCGGATTACGCTGCTTAAGTCTATTGGCAATGTTGTCAGGCACTTTGGCAAGTCGTCCTCCTAAAAGAGGCTCCATTATCACTGCCGGAATACCTCGTTTAGCAAGTTCGTCGTAAAGATAATGAGCATTGACACTTAGAGGCTCTTCCTCCTTAGATTTTTTCCAGTCGAGATAGTTAAGTTGGATTTGCACGAAATCCCATTTATATTCATCGTGCTTCGAAAGAAGATAGTCAAACACCTCGATATCTCCATGATAGGAGAACCCAAGATTTTTGATACGCCCTTCTTCACGCTCTTTAAGCAGGAAGTCGAGTATACCATTATCCATGTATCTTTGACGCAAGTTGTCCAATCCTCCGCCACCTACGGCATGCAGGAGCATATAATCGATATAATCCGTCTGAAGTTCTTTCAGTGAATTATTATACATGGCAATAGAGGCTTCGCGGGTCTGTGTCTGCGGAGCAAAATTAGATAGTTTTGTGGCTATATAATAGCTATCCCTCGGGTGTCGGCTCAATGCGATACCAGTAGAACCTTCCGACTTTCCTTGGCAATAAGCAGGAGATGTGTCGAAATAATTCACTCCATTCTCGAGCGCTGTATCGACAAGACGATTGACCATTTCTTGATCAATCTCATCGCCACCTTCCTTGCCATCCTCAGCCGGCTTTGTCGGCCAACGCATACATCCATAGCCCAAGATTGACACCTTCTGGCCAGTTTTCGGATTCGTACGGTATGTCATCTCTCCGTCTTTAATATCAGGAGTGATGCTTGGAGTCTTCTCTGCATTTTTGCAACCTGCAATGGCAAGCCCCGTCAGAGTAGTCCCTATTCCAAGTTTCTTAAGGAAATCGCGTCTATCTATATTTTTGCTCATAAAAGATTATGCTAATCGTTAAATAATTCTGTGGTTTTCGTGACCTTCCACATATATTGCACTGAAAGGACGAGCGGGACAGAGATTCTCGCATGCTCCACAACCTATGCACTTCTCTGTATTGACAGCCGGAATTTCAAGTCCATTATCAGATTCCACCATAGTGATAGCACCAGTGGGACAGTGGCGTGCGCAGTTGCCGCATTCCACTCCATCAGTTACCGGCACACAGTTTGCTTTAACCCATACTGCATGACCTATCTGTATAGAGGATTTTTCTGCAGTGTCAAGCGGACGGATTGCTCCGGTAGGGCAAACGTCGGAACAGCGAGTACATTCCGGACGGCAATATCCACGCTCGTAGGAAGACTCCGGTTGCATGAAATTCTCGATGTCAGTCATAGGGCGCAAAACACCGTTGGGACACGCCGAAACGCAGAGCTGGCAGGCTGTGCAGTGTTTGTGAAGGTTTCTCAAGCTTATTGCACCCGGAGGAGCAATACGCGTCTTGCGTTCGGGAACCTTTTTATCTTCTATTGCAGCGAGTCCTCCATCAACAGTCTTGTCTGCGGCTGTGACTGCAGCTGTTGTGCCAAGGATAGCAGCCGTTGAGAGGAACTGACGTCGAGATCCATCAACTTTCTCAGGCTCTGAAGTTGTTTTGGAGTTCTTTATTCCTACGTATTTATATGAAAGTGCACCTTTATTGCATTTGCCGATGCAATCAAAGCATGTCACGCAGCGGGAATAGTCAATCTCATGGTTCGGGATATCAATGCAGGATGCCTTACAATTGCGCGAACATAGTTTGCAATCCACACATTTTGACTTGTCGAGCACTATGCGGAAAAGTGAAAAACGAGAGAAGAAACCGAGTACTGTTCCGACTGGACAAATAGTATTGCAATAAGTCCTGCCGTTGCGCCAGGCAAGTATCGCCAGAGCAACAAGAGTCACAGCGGCTACCACCAACACTCCATATCCATTAGCCCAATATTCTACATCGTAGAAAGCATAGCTATTATGCTGCTCAGCCCAGGAAGCGAGAATATTGTTGCCCCAGATATACATAGGTTTCAACATGCTTGACACTATTCTGCCATAAGCACTGTATGGGGCAAGCAGTGCTACCATTGAGTTGAGCCCGGCTACTATTGCAGTCACCATTATACCAAGGAATATATAGCGTAAAATATTCAAAGGTTTTGAATAGGAATATCTGTTTTTCTTAGCTTTCTTTCCAAGCCATCCGAAACCATCCTGCATGATTCCCAACGGACATATCACGGAGCAATACAGGCGCCCCAGAAGCAATGTCAAAATTAATAGTGCCACAATAATAATCACATTCAAGGAAAGGAGAGCTGGCAGAAACTGAATTTTTGCCATCCATCCGAAAAGAGCTTGCCAAGTGCCTGTAAAGTCAAGGAATAAAGGAGTTATAAGGAGTATGCTGATTGCGGCCAATATTCGCCTTATTATCTTCATCTTATTTTGCGAGGACCCTCTTTTTCCCAACTGTTTAGATTCTGTATTAGCGTTTATTTCCATATAGAGTTCTTTGAGTTCTGTAGAAGTTTGTTGTGATTAAAATGACAAAGTTAATAAAAAATCCCATATCTCAAAAGAAAAATGGGTATTTTCGTGAAAAAGTCTTAAGTCTTGAGTCTTAAGTCTTAAGAATACGGACAAGCCATTTGGGGCTTTAGCTTGGAGGGAAACAAAAAAGGTGCTTTATATCCGCAACATTCAAAATGCGGATATAAAGCACCTTAATATGTATAGGTATGTGGTATGAAGTCATAATATTGTCGGGCGCAGGCTGGACTTGCTTTAGCTTGGGCGAAGCCAAGGCCTGCTTTCCATGTCCCCGTCACCTATGGCGGGGAGAGTATAGGGCGGCGAATACGGTCATGTCGCGGCCGTCAGGGTCGATACTCTTTTCGATGCAGGGACGTGTCGGACTTTGGTGCCGGCTTATCGCTTCGGGCGAATCGGGACAGCGCGGGGCGATCGGGAGACCGCCCTCCCATAGTGCTGACAGATGCAGCAGGAACGGGCATGATTGCAGAGGGCTTGATGAACCTCAATACTACAGGCATGTGCGCTCGGGATGCATATATGCATTGCGATGGCATTCGTCAGAGGGCTTGATGAACCTCAATACCGGCGCATGGGCATCGCGGATGCATTTGTCGGTGCATCGGAATGGTGGTAGCAGGATGTCATTGTTCTCTTTCTATGGCTCGGAGAGCCGTTTTCATCGTTGTCGTCGTTTTCAGCGAAGTTCACGGCAGTTCTGGCTATAGCACGATGTTGGACGATGTGTGTGCCCACGACCATCATGATCAGTTGCAAAGTTAATATGGTATGCAAGTAAAAACGCAATGAATTATGTTAAAGAATGTGAATAAAACTCATATGACTGCCTGATTTGGGCAGTGAGGAGATAATTTTTTTTCTTTGAAGGTCTTATTTTTGCATTGAATATTAACGTGTTAGATAGAAAATAAAATTTATGTAATCCGGAGTGAAAAAATCTTATGATTTCTATGGAATATGAAGAAAAAATTCGTATCTTTGCAAATTATAACTTATTCGCAATGGAAGGCCGTAAATCCAACAGCATCCGTGAAGTATTAGAGCAGCCACCAATTCTGACACTTTATGAAATTGCTAAAATATTAAATGTGCCACCATTTGAATTGTTAAACCCTGAGTCTAAAGACGAATTGAAGAAAGTCCGCAAATCGACAAAAGATAAATCATGAAAGTGAACTCACCATATTCAGCCTCCATCACCGGCGGCGGTTTCCTTTTCAATGAGACAAACGCATTGCTGCCTTTGTTGCTTGATGAGAATGCGGCTGCCTTGGTTAAAGATGAGGTATTGAACAACAACATACTTCACATAAATTCCGAAAAATCGAGGCAGCGCAACGTAGTAGAAATCAAACGGCGGTTTGAGGCTGTGCCCCGGTCGTTCTGGCATGACTACATGAGTATGGATGATTCCAACAAAAGGATTGCCCTCTTTTTCGTTTTGCTCAAGACTTACAAGATACTATTTGATTTCCATGCCAATGTCACAATGCGAAGATGGCGGTCAGCGTCTCAGGACATTTCCATTGATGACCTGTTTATGGAATTCAACTCCATATCGGCTAAGGATGAGTTTGTGGATTCATGGAGCGAATCGACCAAGAAGAAAGTAGCCTCGGGGTATATGTCAATACTGCGTCACTGCAATATGCTCGACGAGAATGACCACCTTAAGGCACTTCGTCCTACAAATGTTGATTTCTATTTTGGCATTGGAGAACCCTGGTTTCTCGATGCCTGTCTGTTGGAACCCTACGAAATTGAGACCTTAAAGCAATGACTCCAATGACAGTAAAAGAATTATACGATAAACTT
>JAIDTO010000023.1 GCA_029060625.1 Muribaculaceae bacterium
GGGATACAGTTGTAGATTTCTTCGACATATCCCTGCATGTTCCTGAAATTCTTAAAAGCCAGGTCAGCAGACACGTCGGAAGAGGGCTCCTTGTCAAGATAATCTTGGCAAGATGTCATAGACACACCTGCAAAGAGCGCACCTGCGACTGCGAAATATTTAAATATCTTATTCATTGTTCTATTGCTGAATTGAATTAAAGGTTAAACTTGATGCCGAAGTTGAAACGACGCATCGTAGGATATGCACCTGAGCCGGAGCCACCGGAGAAGTTAGATTCACGGTCGTCGGGCATTCTTGACCACAAGAAGAGGTTGTTGCCATTGAGGTAAACCTTTAGATAGTCAAGACCAAGCTTTTTAATCCAACCGTTGGTCCAAGTATAAGCAACCTCAACGTTCTTCAGACGGAAGTAAGATGCATCATAAAGATACTGAGTACCATTGCTGTAGGAACTTACAGAAGAATACCAACGCGGGATAAGGACATCGCCTGTGCCGGATTCACCATCCCACCACTTGCCAAGGTTGTAGACATTATCTATATGATTGGCAAATGAAGTAAGGTTCACGTCACGAGTCACACCTGTCACACCATAGAACTGAGCGAAGCAGCTGAAACCTTTCCATTCGAATCCAACTGTTGCGTTGTAAGTGTTCTGAGGAGTTCCTGAGTAGCCATAAGGAGCAGAGTCAAGAACGTCGATCACACCGTCGCCATTGAAGTCGACGATATAATAGTCGCCGGGGAGACGATGACCATCATTCACGTCATGTGCAGGAGAACCATAAAGAGCATCCCAAGTGTTAAGGAACTGACCTGAGATATGAGCATGGGTCTGACCGATTACATAACCTGCCTGCTTCTGATAGTCAGGCTTGTTTTTCGGGTCATCACGGTCAATGATCTTATTGGCAGCGTGAGTCATAGAAGCGTTTGCCCAAACTCTCATGTCCTTACCAATCTGCTTGTTGAAGCGAAGCTCAAGTTCGTAACCGGTAACTTCAGCCTTACCAAGGTTGGCAGTCGGAGGAGTCTGTCCGAAGTAAGAAGGCACTGAGCGGTCGTTACCGTTGATAAGGATATCCTTACGTTTATCCTTGAAGAGTTCAACAGTACCTGCAAACATGCTGTTGAGGAATGAGAAATCGATACCAAGGTTGTATTTGGTAACCTTTTCCCAGTGAGCATTCGGGTTGCCGAGTGCGCTTTGACGATAGAATGTGTAGAGAGACTGACCGTCCATATTTCCCCAGAAGTTTGTATCCTGGACATTCATCTTTGTGTTGCCGCCATAAGCCCACTGGTCCATATAAAGGAAGCGTGCGCCTGAGTCGTCACCGATCTCACCATAAGAAGCACGGATCTTGAGTTCCTGCCACCAGTTGTCAAGCCCGATAGCTGACCAGAACTTCTCCTGTGAAGGACGCCATCCAAGAGCTCCTGAGTTGAAGAAACCGAAACGGAAGCCCTTACCGAATTTCTCAGAACCGTTGTAAGCACCATTATATTCGAAGAAGTAACGATCGTCGAAGTTATAAGTGGCACGGAACACCCAGTCCTCACGATGGATAGGAATCATAGTACCTGTTGCCATTTCCTGACGGTTCCAAACGCCGGTCAAACCAACGTTGTTCTTACCAAACTCGCGGTTCCAGTTAAGTTGAACCTGATAATAGAGGTTACGCATTGTGTTCCAGTTCTGAACGCTACCACCCTGAGTAGACCAAGAAGCACCTTCCTCCGGATCATATTGTGTAAGTGAGTTACGGTCAGGCTGCTGGGTAACGACACCGGTCTCAGGGTCAATCCACTTGTTCTTAACAGTATTGTAGAGGTCATTGACACCTTGACCTGACTGCACGAAAGAGTTGTCCCATGAAATAAGACCACGGGCAACAAGACCTTTAGTAATGAATGATAGATCCTGCTCAAGAGTGAAGTCGGTATTGATGCGAGTATGTGTAGTCTTGAACGCACCACCGAGAGCGAGCTGCTGAGCAGAGTTAGCTACCTGAGAAGCAAACTGAGGATAGAAACCCCAGCTACCATCTGAATACTTAGGAAGGAATGCATCCGGGGCAATGTTGTAGACACCTGCCCAAACCTGCTGGTTGTTCCAGTTTGACTGGTCGAACGACTGGCCGTCGTTAGGCCAAGTAGACTTCTTCACACCGTTAGAACCGGCGATGTTCACCTTCAAAGTAGTGGTCTTTGTCAAGGAGAAGTCAAGGTTTGAACGAGCATTGATACGGTTGTAGCCGAAACCTGCGTTGTAACCGCGACCGTTGTCGATATTACGGAAAAGGTCACCTTCGTTCACGAAGTCGATTACTGCATAGTAGCGCACAAACTTTGTACCACCGGAGATAGCCACATTAGCATTGTATGACATAGCGTGGTCCTTGAAAAGCTCTTTCTGCCAGTCAACATTGGGGTAACGCTCGTATTCCTCAAGATTTGCAGGATTTGCATATTTCTGAAGAGTAGCCTCAGGAGTCATGTAGCTCCAGGATGAAGGATTGACAGCAAGCTCATGAAGGATAGCGGCGTTACGCTGCTTGAGCGATCCATAGGAATCATACTTATCAGGAAGCTTTGACACTGTCTTCATTGTAGCGGTGAAGCCAACATCAATCTTGGCGCGACCTTCCTGACCACGACGGGTAGTGATAAGGATAACACCGTTTGCACCCTTCACACCATATACTGCTGTTGCAGATGCATCCTTAAGTACGGAGATTGATTTCACAGAGCTTACGTCGACACTGCTCATATCACGTTCAACACCATCGACAAGCACGAGAGGGTCACTGTTGTTCCATGATGAAGCACCACGGATAGTGATCTTTGCACTTTCGTCGCCTGGCATACCGGAAGACTGAACGGTAACGACACCAGGGAGGTTACCGGTAAGTGCGGCACTGAGGTCGTGCACACCGGCAGCTCTTTCGAGAACCTCACCGGAAGTCTGGGTGATAGCACCGACCACAGAAGCCTTCTTCTGCTGGCCGTAGCCGACAACCACAACTTCATCGAGAATTTCGGAGTCTTCCTTCATAACCACATTGATAACCTTACGGCCATCAACGGCTATCTTCTGGTCAGCCATGCCGACGTAGCCGAAGAGAAGGTGATCCTTCTTGATGTTAGGTACATTGATGGTGTAATTACCATCGATGTCGGTAGCGGTACCTATGGAGGTGCCGTCTACACGCACTGTCACGCCGATGAGTGGTTCGCCCGACTCATCGACAACGTTACCTTTGACTGTATCCGCCCAGGCCGAGAAAGAGCCCGAAAGGATCATTACCATCAGTAACGCAATGTAATGAAATGGTTTCTTTACATTTTTCATTGCTATTAAATATTAAAGTATAATGGAAAGTAATTTCGTTTTACGTTTTGCGTTTTACGTTTTACGATTAGTCGAGAGACTCGGCGTTGGAGGCGTAGAGCCCTACGACTGTTCCGGTGAAACCTCCGGCCTCAGCTGTAGAGGTAAACCCTGCGTCGACATCATCTGCAAGCAATTGCCAGTTTTTTCCTCCATCCGTAGAGTAATGGAATCCGTATTTCATGCCATTGCCGGAGATTTTGAAGTCAACAGCCGATAATTCCGATTCGACAGGAATCTCAGCAATCGTATGGCTGCCATCTTCAGCAATCTTACGCACCTCAATCTTATGTGCATCACCATTCTTAGTGCGAGCAAGAAGATACTGGTGAGTCTCATCCTTCAGGAGAAGCATCCCTGCAAGCTGGCTGTCGCTTTCGGGAATGAAGGTCATATGAGTGCAAGCACAGAAATTATGGTGGTTGAGCCGACGGCACACATAAGGCAAGACAGCTTTCTCACTCGACTTGACATCTGCACATTTGACAGTAAGATGTCCAGGGTTTTGAGAAAGAGAATAATAATCACCAGCAGGGCCACGGAGTGTCATCCATTCATTGTCGAGAGTTGAATCATTGAATTCGTCCTTGCGACTAAAGTTGCCGAATGTCAATTTCTCACCTCTTTTCACACCGGGCTTATTGCCGAGGAGTGGCACGGTAGCACCATTTTCAACGAAACGAGGCCATCCATCGTCTGTCCACTTTACAGGGAGAAGGAATGTCTCACGCCCAAGATTCTCCTTATCCCCCTCCACCGGACGGCAAGCAAGGAAAATTCCCCACCAGTCGCCTTCGGGGGTCTTCACCATATCAGCATGTCCGGCACAAGTCACAGGATTTTCCCTTGATGGGTCGAGAGTGCGCTGAGTAAGTATCGGGTTGGCTTCCCAAGGAGTGAAGGGGCCGAAAGGAGTAGCTCCCTTATAGATGACTTCGCTATGCCCTAAGCTCGTGCCGCCTTCGGCTGTCATCAGATAATAGGTGTCACCTTCCTTATAGATGTGAGGTCCTTCACACCATATCGGCTTTTCTTCAGGACGGCATCCTTTATTGACTACTATACGGCGTTCTCCTACACATTTGTCGGTAGCGGTGTCAAATTCCACAACACGAACCGTACGATGGCCGTCATATTCAGGATTGCCATCGGGGGCATCATCATTGTTTACAATGTAGGCTTTTCCATCCTCATCGAAGAAGAAGGCCGGATCTATTCCAGCCACTTCAGGAAGCATTATCGGATCACTCCATTCTCCAAACGGGTCTTTTGTCTTCACGAAGAAGTTGCCTGCACCCACGTTGGTAGTGACCATATAGTAGGTTTCATTGGCAGGGTTATAAGCGATGTCCGGGGCAAAGATACCTCCACTGACATGCTGCTTCTCCATATTGACAAGCTGAGACTCTCGGGTGAGCACATGCCCAATCTGCTCCCAATTGACGAGATCGCGGCTATGGAATATTGGCACACCGGGGAAGAAAGTGAATGTAGAAGTCACAAGAAAATAATCGCCTTTGCCATTAGTGCAAAGCGATGGATCCGAATACCATCCGGCAAGCACCGGATTGTAGTAGGAGCTTTCATCTGGAAGAGGATTGGCCTTGTAGAAATTGTCATCGCCTTCGTAGCTGAACGAATCAAAAATCGCCACAGAGCTCTGCGGTGCGATTCCTGCTTTCTTTGAGGAGCATCCGGAAAGAAGAGCAAGGCAGCCAAAGGCGATTGCGATGTTGGTCAGTTTCTTCATATGGTTGTTTTGTTGTTGATGGTGCAAAATTACTCAACTTCGACATATCTTACGCGCGATAGGCTTTCATTTACGTCACTATTCGTAACAAAGGGGCAAAAATACGTATCATATTCATAAGAATTTGTAACATATATTTGTATTATATTATTATTCAACTGATTAAGATGTGTTATTTTTTTACACTATTTTTATAGAAGCATCAAGCAAAATTCGATAAAAACATGTCTGCACCCGAATCATACAACCAGATGACACATGCCTTCTGCGACACATCTATATATAAAAAGGATGTGGCCGGTATGCATCCCGCATCCCAGCCCACAACTCTACCTAATAACTAAACCTATAATCAATCTTTACTAAATATCTTCATTTGTAAGATAGTGGCTAAGCCTAAACCTACCTAATAATTAACCTATTTATATCAATCAATTGTATTAGCTAATTCACTTTGCAAAATTACTAATAATATTCTTATACCTCATATATCTATGTAACTCATAAATTTCTCAATGATTCCTGATAGTTAGAAAATGCATCCAAAGGATATATATTTGTAAACACAAGCGCCGCATAGGGCAAAATACCCTATGCGGCGCTTGTGTTTTGGGCGTATTTCATAGAACTTGGACCCCTTCAGGCATCTACTTTTATGGCCACTTCAGGGTCTCCTCCAGCCAGGCATTTTGCCCTGTATTCGGATGGAGAGAAGCCTGTGTAGCGTTTGAAATGAGATGAAAAATGGGGCTGCGATGTGAAGCCAATCTTATATGCCACCTGAGTGACTTCTATATCGGGACGACGCAACAACTCACAGGCACGTTTTAGACGGATATTACGGATATAGTCGCTTGGAGTCATTCCTATAAGGTCTTTCATCTTACGATGCAGATGAGCCCGGCTGACACCGACCTCAGAAGAAAGTTTTTCTACATTGAGCGACGGATCATCTATATTGGCATTTATCTCTTTCATAATGCGCTCAAGAAGGACCTCATCGTTGCCCTTCATTTCAGGGGCATCGATCTTTCCTTCTGTATCCTGAGCTCCTGAGAACTTACCCTTCATTCGCTGACGGTTTTCAATAAGGGTGTCAACAAGAGCCATAAGCTCTTCTACATTGAAAGGTTTACCCAAATAGCCATCCGCACCTTTATCCCAACCTGCCATTCTATCGGAAAGTGCGGTCTTTGAACTCAAAAGCACCACAGGAATATGATTGGTATCCGAATTAGACTTCAATCTCTTCAGCAATGTAAGTCCATCCATACCCGACATTACTACGTCACTTACTACTATATTTGGTTTCCAATCAGACACAATCTTAAGAGCCTCATTGCCATCCGCGGCCTCCTTCACTTTATAGTATTTACCTAAAGTTGAAGCCACATACCCGCGCAATTCCGCATCATCATCTACCACCAGCACCTTACCACCTGCCGTCAAGGGCTTTGGCCTTGACGGCAGTTCCACCGCGGTGGAACCCGACGACATCACAAGATGACGCCCGGAATCAAAATCTTCAGTCTGCCCTTCTACAATCTCATATTCTCCATAGCAAGATCTTTCTATAGGGATCACAACTGTAAAGACACTTCCCTTGACACCATCCTCACGGTTGACAGCTGAAATCATGCCGTGATGAAGCTCCACAAGCCTTTGGCATAGATCAAGCCCTATTCCAAAACCCATCGTCGCGGGGGCATGATCTTCCCTAACACGATAGAAGGGTTCGAAAAGTCTTGACAAAGATTTGTCATCGAGTCCTATACCGGTATCTGTGACAGCCACTTTAAGGCATCTCCCAAGTTTATCATCATCTATTTCCGACAATGCCACATCGATGGAACCTCCTTCGGGCGTATACTTGATTGCATTTGAGATAAGATTGACCATAACTTTGTCAAAATTATCCCTGTCGAGCCAAACTTCGCCTGGATCACTTATTTCCGAGAATGTCAGAGTCTGCTTCTTATCCTCAGCCTGCGGCTTGAAAAGATCCACAAGTTCTCCGACGAAAGCCTTGGCATTTGTCTTTCTGCAGCTTAATCTCATCTTGCCCTTATCAAGTTTACGGATATCAAGAAGTTGGTTGATAAGATTCATAACTCTTTGGGCATTCCGATGCATCACATTGAGCTTCGTCTTGACATCAGGATCATGCTGCTCCTTAATAAGGGATTCCAGAGGGCTCATGATAAGGGTCATTGGAGAACGAATGTCGTGAGACACATCCATAAAAAACTTTATCTTATCCTCATTGATTTTCTCAGCACGGCGTTTCTTCAGCACCACATATCCTAACATTATAAAAGCAATCAAGAGGATGAGATAGACACATTTCGCCAATGTAGACCAATACCATGGAAGAGACACACGTATCTTAATAAGAGTAGAAGGAGAAACCACATTATTTTCAACAGCGCATATCTCAAGCTGATATTTTCCAGGATCGAGATGAGGAAGATAAAGCATATTATCACCAGGAGCAGTCTCGTTCCAATCTTCTTTACTATTCAAGCGCCATTTATAGCGAACATTGGATGCGTCCCTGAAGTCCATCGTCGACATACGTAGGGTAAGAGCATTATCCTTGTATGATAAATGTATGGCTTCAGGATGCATTGGATTGCCTGAAATTGCCACATGACGTCCACTCTTCATCTCAGGCAACAGCTTCTCTCCGTTAAGATACATTCCGGACACCTTCACTTCATGATTAAATCCCGGTGCAGGCACAGAATCAGGCTTGAAAGCTGTAATTCCCAAATCACTTCCGAGATAAATTCCTTTTCTGGATGGAGAATATACTACATTGTTGAAAGTAGTCTCAATCAAGCCATTACCACCATAATATGACAATATCTTAGAATTGTCAGGAGTAAGATAAGAAAGGCCATGCATCGTCCCAATCCATTTTCCTCCATTATGATCGCGTGATATGCTTCTTATATCATTGTCACTGAGGCCATCGGCTGTAGTGAATTTTTTAAGAACCCCTTTTTCCGGATCAAGGTGTATCAGGCCATGACTTGTACCCACCCATACAGAATTATCGGTCATACAGGGCACTATAGCAAATGTGGCACCCTTAAGAAATGGTTCTTGATCTATTTCAAGCAATCTGTCAGATTGAAGATCATAACAAGCAATACCACTGTATAAACCAATCCAAACTTTTCCATCAGGAGTTCGGTTCAAACTTGTGATATATGGATTTGTAAGCTGATTCCCATCAGGGTCATATGGAACCCACTTCTTATTTCCAGTCTTAATGTCATACCGCATCAGTCCCAATCCATTAACACCGATGAAAAGCTCTCCATCATTGCCGGGAGCTGTCACGATGGATGGATACTTGCCCGGGATATCCAGAAATTTTCTTACTGCACCTGAAGGAAGCGACAACTCCCATATCCCATCGTCGGCTACACTGATGAGAGCCTTGTCTCCGTCAATAAGCTGAATATTTGTTATATTATCAGCATCCGGAATAGAAGTTGACATCAAAATCTTCCCACCGGAACCAAACATCACCACTCGCCCCTTGTCAAGAGCCACCAAAGAATGACCATTCCACTCAGTCACAGCACCCGATCCTCCACCAAAATCCGGGAAGGAATCTGAATATTTCCTATAGAGGAATGGAATATGACGTCCGGGCATAAGCACAACCCCCTTGTAATTACAACCAAGCCAAAGATTTCCATCTGGAGCAGTGTAAGCAGCCCCGATCTTTGCATTATCAAGCTTCAAAAACGCACAATACAAATCCAAACACTTGTTGACAACATCTGATTTGGCAGCCACCTCCCACAGCCCTTCACCTGATGTGGCCACATACACCCTGCCATCAGCTGAATTTGACAAGTTTGTAATCGATATCTTTTCACTCAATGAAAGCAGGGAGAAATTACCGGAACGGCTGTCAATACGATATACATCGTTGTAAGTGCTTACCAACACATTATCATCTTCCTCAAGCGACAAAGCCACTATATAAGAATCATCAGTCAGCTTGATAGAAGACACCTGACCATTAGGGGCCATACAATATACAACACCCTTATGAGACCCAAGATAAATCTTTCCGTTTCGGCAGCAAGCTATTGAATTGAATTCCTTCTCAACTTGTCCGGCGGGATACATCACAGCCTCAGGGGTATCTGAAGAATCATCTACTATGTACAAGCCTACACCGGACACCACAAATGTCACAGTCCCGTCTTTCTGCTCTGCCAAACCTATTATATATCCATATAAATCTTTAGAAGGCAAGGCAATAACCTCAAAAGAATCATTTTCAGGCAGATATAAATTAAGGCCATTGGCCGTACCAACCCAGACTCTTCCTTTCGAATCGCACAACACATTGAGGATACGATTGTCGGAAATCGAGCCGGGAAGCGCATCATCATGACGATAGAGATCATAGCTATTGCCATCAAACCTTATGAGACCACGATTGGAAGCTATCCACACGAATCCATCTTTATCCTGACAAAATCCGGTGTAGTCTCCTGCCACAACGACAGGATTATCAAACAGCCTACCCGTGCGTGTGCCCGCTCCGTATGAACTTAAACAGGACACAAACAGCAGCATATGTACCACGATGTTTACGATGGACTTTCTCATAAAATTTATAGCCAAAATGAAGCCTCATGAAAGAGACGTTAGTTTCTGATGTTGATTACGTATGCAAATTTATATAAAATTGTCGAAATATCACAAAATTCACATTAAAATTCGTAACATTTTACAAATATTAATCCCTTCAACGCCAAAAATAGGCGTGATAATACGTATAAAAACGAGTTCCATACACAAAACATATAAATAGTATCGATATTTTTTATAATTTTGTAGACGAAGTTGTCTAAAACTTACTTTACGAATTCCAATAAGCAAAAAATAAGTGTAACCGACTTCGACAGCTAAGAATAATATTTGAATCATCATATCATGAACGACATCAGACAGATTATAGCAACTGTGGTTTGCTGCCTTTTTATGCTGACTTCATCGACAGCTTCAGCCCTTGACCATCAAGGAATCACAAGCGATGCCATGAAAGCAGGTTACTTTCCTCTTATCATTAAGGATAACAATAAGTCTACCCCTACAACTATACTCATATCGGATAATGACCTACCGGGCATCAGCATTGCTGCCCGTAACCTTTCATCCGACTTTAAAAAAGTATGCGGAACAGCCGCTACATTGATTGAATGTGAGAAAATCCCGGGGGAAAATCAAATTCCTGATAATATTATAATAGCAGGATCAACTGAAAGCGAACTGATCAAGCATCTTTTCAAAAATAAAAAGATAAACGACAAAGACCTAAAGGGGAAATATGAAAAATATGTCATGACGATGGTTGAAAAGCCATTGCCGGGCGTTGAGAAAGCCCTTGTAATAGCCGGAAGCGACCGAAGAGGCACCATCTATGGAATATATGAACTTTCTGAGCAAATAGGGGTATCACCCTGGTATGATTGGGCAGATGTGCCCCCTGCAAAGCATGATCAACTCTATATTGCCGATGGCACCTATACTGCCGGAGAACCAGCAGTAAAATATCGTGGTATATTCCTCAACGATGAAGGACCATGCCTGATGCAATGGGTAAAGAACACTTACGGCACAGACTACGGTGACCACCGTTTCTATGCCCGTGTCTTTGAGCTACTTCTCCGTCTGAGGGGTAACTTCATGTGGCCTGCCATGTGGGCATGGGCATACTATGCCGATGACCCTGAAAATATCAAGACTGCCGACGAGATGGGAATAATCATGGGCACCTCCCACCACGAACCTATGGCACGCAACCATCAGGAATGGGCACGCCATCGTAAGGACTACGGAGCGTGGAACTATGCAACTAATCAGGAAACCATCGATGGATTCTTTGCAGAAGGAATCAAGAGGATGAAAGACACTGAGGATGTGGTGACAATCGGCATGCGAGGCGACGGCGACGAAGCTATGAGCGCCGAGGCTGATGTGGCTCTCCTCAAGAAAGTAATTGACAACCAGCGGAAGATAATAGCCAAGGAGACAGGGAAGAAAGCCAAAGACACCCCTCAGGTGTGGGCACTCTATAAGGAAGTACTCGATTATTATGACGCGGGGCTGCGTGCGCCGAACGATGTGATCTATCTTCTTTGTGACGACAACTGGGGCAACGTACGCAGGCTTCCGAATGCAGATGAGCGAAAGCACCCCGGCGGTTGGGGGATGTATTATCATGTTGACTATGTAGGAGCGCCTCGCAACAGCAAGCTTCTCAACTGCACTCCTATCCAGAATCTGTGGGAACAGATGGAACTTACATATGATTATGGCATAGACAAACTTTGGATACTCAACGTAGG
>JAIDTO010000230.1 GCA_029060625.1 Muribaculaceae bacterium
GTCCTTAAGGTGTTTAAAGTCCTTAAGGTCAGAAATATTAATGTTGATAAATTAAGTGGCAAGACCCTCAGTGGGCTTGCCTCTTTCTTTTTATATATTCAAGGGCTTCGGGGAGTTCCGGAACTC
Source organism: Muribaculaceae bacterium (assembly GCA_029060625.1). Taxonomy (GTDB): domain Bacteria; phylum Bacteroidota; class Bacteroidia; order Bacteroidales; family Muribaculaceae; genus Lepagella. The sequence goes on from JAIDTO010000230.1 coordinate 127, forward strand.
TGAGAACTGCGAGTATTGCCAGAGTGGCGGCTAATCCTGCCACTGCCTGGATGCAGAGGGCTGCAAGAGAGGTCAAATTGAGCCAATGTGAGATATTGCCTGCCGGTATGGGAACCAACCATATGGCAAACGCTCCAACAGTTGCGGCTGATATGAAGGGAAGCATATCGCCTGCCAGTTGACGCAGTCGATAGCCCGTAGAGCGGGAGGCTATTACACCGGCGATAATCCATGTGGCTGCTGTGGCTGCCAATTGCCCCCATACGATTATTTCAAGATTCATAGTAAAGACTGTAGCGAGGAGGGCGATGGCAGTGGCTGCGTCTTTCACAACCTCTACTGCCACGATCTGCCGGCCATGTCCAAGAGCCATCATGAAGTTGCTATAGAGTGAGATGAAGACTGTCCCAATGCCTCGGATGCAGAGGATTTGGAATAGCGGAATAGCGGCATCCCATTTAGTGCCAAAAAGGAAGTGGAAGATGCTTCCTCCGCATGCTGCAATTATTGTGAGCGCAGGGAATGCAAGGAGGGCAGTGAAGCGGTCTATTCGCTGCATATAGCGATGATATGTGGATATATCATCCTGTACCCGCGCCAGCAGCGGCACGAATGAAGACGTGAGTATCTGGGAGAGCGATGCGCTTCCCATCTTGCTCCATTTGTCGGCTTGGTTGTAGTTGGCAAGTTGTGGCAGGGAGTACCACTTACCTATTACGAACTGGTAGATGTTGAGGAATAGCGTGTTGAAAAACTGAGAGATGAATACACTGACCCCGATATGGCGTATGTCGCGTAGCGAGCGACGGGAGAATACGGCTTTCGGCGCCCAATTTCCCGTAGCCCACAGCCAGCCGCTCTTGAGGGCTGCAAGGGCAACGGATTGCCATACTATAGCCCATGCTCCGTATCCTGCTATCGCCAATGCAATGCCGAGGCAGGCGGAGACTGAAAGAGCGAAGAGGTCGGCTATGGCTATTTGCTTCACATCCATTCGCTTCATGAGGCGATTGGTCTGCACAATGCCGAGGCCGGTGAGCACGAATGTGAGAAACATCACCCGGCTCATCTCCTTTAGCGGTGGGGCGTTGAAGAAATCAGCTATCAGGGGGGCGCAGAAATACAGGATTGCATACACCCCTATGCTCACCCCGAGATTGAACCAGAAGACGGTGCTGTAGTCGTCGTTGTCAGGTTCTTTCTTTTGGAGTAGGGCCGAGCCGAAACCGGAGTCTACAAAAAGGATGGCGAAGGCTTGAAATACGCCGAGTACTCCGACAAGGCCGAAGTCTTCCTTGCTCACGAGGATAGCCAGCACGATGCCACTTAGTCCGTAGAGCACCTGGGTGGCGACACGGTCAATTGTGTTCCATTTCAGCGTGCTTGCCGTGCGCGATTTCAGTTCGCTCATCAGTCGTTATTCCAGAGGGAATAGTTTTGCACCCCCCTTTTTATTGATCTTGGGGGATCCTTTGTAGTAGATCTTGGTATTTCCTATGCCGAGGGTCTTTAGTTCGTCGACGGGCCAGCATCCTATTGACCCGTTGCCCAGCATCTTACAAGTGACGTCGGTGGCCTCAAGCCTGTCGGCTTGTATGGTACCGTTGCCGAGCATTGAGAAATTGGCCTGCTGGCAATGTCCGGAGATAGAGATGGTGCCGTTGCCTGATTTAATGGCAGCTCCAATCTTAGTGGCGCGTATATTCTCGGCGGTAATCGACCCATTGCCCATTACAGAAAGATCGAGCTTGCTACCGGGAGCCACTGATTGAAGTGTAAGATTCGACTCAGATGCAAGGGATGCACTTTCAAGGAAATCTGAATATACGTAGAGAGTCGGGAGCTCGGGATCATCTACATAGAGCGTCTCCACCTGGATGCGAAGCTTGTTGCCTTTTTGCGTGATGATAAAGGCCTTTGCATATTTCTGATCCCCATCATATGCCACGCGGCTGGGGCTTCCGTCGGCTCCGACATAGACTACATTGACATTGTCGTCGACACTGATTTTACTGAATTGTCCGACGGGGAGTTTAAACTGTTTGGCGTTCATCTGCAGGCAGCCCATTAGGACGGCCAGGATAATAAGTATACGACTCTTCATATTATTTAATTCACAACTAATTCAAAACTATTACCATAAATCGCCTCTCCGAGGCTACTGATCTTTTGTGATAGATGCCCCAGACTGAAGTCTGGGGTTTTTAGATAATCAACAGGTCTCCGACCTGTTAGAAAAATTTATCTTCTATTTCTAATAACAAATTTTCGAGCTCATCTTCCGTCTCTGCCCGCAGAAGACGGATGCGGGTCTCCCGGAAATCGGGGATCCCTTTCAGTAGGGGAGTGGCGGCAAGATGGCGTCGCACGTGTAGGATGCCACGGTATTCATCAATGCGGTCGATTGACTCCCGGATTTGTCGGCGAAGCAAAGCAAACTTCTCTGCTGTGGTGACTTCAGGCATAACGCCCGACGTAAGATATTCCTTCACCTCCCGGAAAATCCAAGGGGCACCGAAGCTTGCTCGCCCTATCATCACTCCATCTACGCCATACGTGTCGAAGGCATTTTTCGCTTGCTCTGCAGTCTTTATATCTCCGTTGCCGATGATCGGGATCTCTATCCGTGGGTCGGCCTTCACTTCTCCAATGAGGGTCCAGTCGGCATCGCCCGTATACATCTGGGAGCGTGTGCGTCCGTGGATGGTCAGAGCCTTGATGCCGCAGTCTTGCAGGCGTGGGGCGAGGTCTGTGATAATCTTGTTTTCGCAGTCCCAGCCAAGGCGTGTCTTGACCGTCACCGGGATATCGACTGCATCTACCACAGCCTTGGTGATGGCAAGCATCTTCTCAGGATTGCGGAGCATCCCAGCTCCAGCTCCCTTGGCAGCCACTTTCTTCACCGGACAGCCGAAGTTGATGTCGAGGATATCGGGCTGTGCCTGCTCCACAATCTTGGCAGCCTCCACCATGGCCTCCGGCTCGCGGCCGTAGATCTGGATAGCCACGGGACGCTCACGGTCATCAATAGTCAGTTTGCGGGTGGTGGAGTTTATGTTGCGCACAAGAGCCTCAGCCGAAACAAACTCAGTGTAGACCATTGCCGCTCCCTGTTCGCGGCAAATAAGCCGGAAGGATGGGTCGGTGACGTCTTCCATCGGCGCGAGCATCACCGGGCGCTCGCCGATATCTATTTTGTCAATTCTCATAGGAGGGTCAGTCGGGAGCAATTGGATGGGGCAAGGAGCTCGGCTACTTCACGCAATTGTTCGGCAGTAACTTCGCGGATGCGCTCTGCGGTGTGCGACGTGTCGTAGATAGCATCGCGGAAGAGGAGGCTTTTGCCCATATTGATTGCCATGTTCTCACGGTTGTCGGTGCTGACGAGGAGTTGCCCGCAATATTGAGTCTTTATTTTCTCGAGCATGCGGTCGGTCATAGTGTTCTGTGCCAGACGGTCGAGTTCGCGGCGCACGATTGAGAGGCATTTCTTCACGTTGCTTTTGTCGCATCCGATATAGACGCTCCATAGCCCGGTGTCGCTGAACATGGAGTTGAAACTGTCTACGGCATATACAAGACCTCTTTTCTCGCGGAGTTCGCTATTGAGGCGACTGCTCATGCATGGACCGCCGATATAGTTGTTGAGCAGATAGAGTGCGAATCTACGCGGGTCGTTGCGGCTGAATGTGCGGGTCCCGAAGATGGTGTGGGCCTGGAAGCCGTCGTTGTCGATCACTTCATCGAAAGGTGGCAGATCGGCAGGGATAACTCGCTCGGGGCGGCGGAATGGGAAATTGAGCAGCCCGAAATGCTTCTCCACTCGTTTTATAAGTTTCTCGGGATCATCCGGCGAGGAGATGTAGACCACCATATTCCCCGGGGTATAGTTGAGGTCGAGAAACTGGCGGCATTCGCGTCCGGTCAGCGAGCGTACGCTTTCGGGAGTGCCGAGAATATTGTGGGCAAGGGCGTTGCCCTTGAATATACGTTCTTCGTATTCATCGTAGACATTTTCGGATGGGGTGTCGAGGTATGACTTTATTTCCTCCACCACCACATCACGTTCTGTCTCTATCTCATGCTGTGGAAATAGGGAATTGGCGATGATATCGGCAAGCAGCTCTATAGCCCGATCGGCATAGCCTGCCGGGGCAGTGGTGTAGATGATGGTATTTTCTTTTGATGTGCTTGCGTTCAGTTCCCCTCCTATGCTTTCCATGCGGTCAGAGATGGCTGAGGAGCGGCGTTTCCAGGTGCCTTTGAAGATGGTATGCTCCACAAAGTGGGCAAGACCATGGCGCTCGGGCGATTCGTCGCGGCTTCCGCTGCCCACTACCACTCCTATATAGGCAACTTTGGCATCAGTCCGGCACATCGCGACGCGAAGGCCATTGTGTAATGTATGCGTAACGTAATTCATGATGCAAATTTACTCAAAATCCATAAAATCTCCAAATTTATGACAACTGATACCTAAAACCTGATCCCTGAAACCTGATCCCTGATCCCTGAAGCCTGAAATCTGATCCCTCACTCAAGGAGATAGCCATGGGAGGCGCAGATGGCTGTGAATCGATCCAATTTTGATGTTTTGACGAGTGCCAGCATCGGACCTGCCAAAATGGTCATCTCACGGAGTTCCTTGTCGCTTAGGAGGAGTTCGCGGAGCCCCGGGAGATTGCTCCGGAGCTTGAGCAGCGTGTATCCGCCGCTGCGCTGCGCACAGTCGGTGTGAGCCAAGGCTTCGTCGATTATCTTCTTGAGAAATGCCTCCTTTTCAGGGTCGATGATTGTACGCAGATTTGATATGCGCTGTTCCAATTCAGCCTTTTTCTTGCATCCGCTGAGCAGTGTCTCCTCAGAGATACGGAAACGCGTGGCACTTATTCTTTTCGCCACAGTGGAAAGGAACATCTGGAAGGGTGATGTCTCAGCAACTGTAATAATCCCGTTTTTCCCGTCGAATTCCACACTGCGTGTCCCTTGGATAGACTTAGGGGTGTATTCTGGGTCGATATTAAGGGCATATCTTCCTAATGCAGTAAGCCTTGCATAGCGGATACCCTCCATCGGGTCATTCCCGCTGTTTTCCGGATCTGCATCCATGGCTATCTCCACCATCCCGAGAGCGCAAAGATATTTCACCCAATGCAGGGCAAACTTGAATCCTACCTCCTCAAACCAGTCGATTGGTCCTCTTCTGTCGATTCCTCGATCCTTGTCTGATTTGCTGACGAGTTTTGCCTTGCGACGGCTTTCTTGGTCGAATAGATTGAGATGTATGTAGTTTCGATTTCCCTCTATGGTGGAGCACAGGAGCTGCATCTTGAAGTTGCTCATATCCATCCATTCATCTTTTGCACTCATAAGGATATACTGCACGATACCGACCACGTTGTCAGCATACGAACCGATGGTCCAGGATTTTGTGAAGCCTTGCATGTCAGGGATGAAGGAGTTGAACATGGGACCAATGATAAGCCTTGGCATATAATCCACTGCAAACTTCGCCAACTGCTTGATGTCGATATCTTTTTTGTCATTGGCACCCTTTTTATCACGGAGTGTGAAGTAGGTGAGGCATAGAATTTCCACCCGGTCGAGTGGCCAGGGGGTGCATTCGTGCTCGAAATTGCCGATATGGGTTTGATGCTTTACCCTCTTCAGTGCTGTAGTCGATATCGAGCCGTTGGCTGCAAGCATTGAGCCGTTGAGAGCCACCCCTTCGAGAGTCATAATATCTGATACGATAGATTGCTCGAAATCCTCGGTCTTGAGATGTGCATCGGCAGGTAGTTGGGAAGTCAGGTGTGGGCGTCTGTAATCCTTGCCGAAGAACATGTCGGAAAGAGCTATGCGTGTGTTGACATCCATACTCAGCAATCCATGGTGTTGGTATTCCCTATATTCACGCGAATATGTCTCCCACATGGATGTCACTGTCAGAGGGGTGAAGAGCAGTTCGGTGAAATAGCTGTAGTGCCAGGTATAGCCTGAGGCTACCATTACTTCCCGACCTAACTGCTGCTTGAGTGCGAGCGTTTCAACTTCCAGGGATGTGATGAGCCTTTTCCATGCATTTTCATATCTCTTGTCGGCCTTCGCCACTGCGAGCACATTTTCAAGCGTCCCCCCGAATGAGTTGTAGAGCTGCGTGAGTGCTGTCTCAGAAAGCATTTCGAGTCCACCGGGTTGCCTAAGCTCGCGCATGAAGCCTTTCAGTTTTGTGGACGACAGTGGGGATGCACTGAGTTGCTCATTGCGTACCATTTCCGCAAATGGTGCTATCAGTCTGCGCCGTTCCCGGTGGTAGATGGATGATAGGCTACGTCCCGCATCCTTTACGCTGACGTTGTAGAGTGTCAGTATCCCGGCCTGGACCTTCCGGGCATTGTCAGGCTGTGAATTATTGTCCATATCTTAAGATAGAATAAAGTCGATGTCTTTCTCAGTGAGATGCTTGCTTGTGGCGGTGTCTGCGCTTATAAGCTCATCGAAGAGCTCGCTCTTCTGCGTCTGCAGCTGCAACATCTTCTCCTCGATAGTCCCTACTGTTATGAGAGAGTAGGAAGTCACCGTCTTCTTCTGCCCGATGCGATGCAGGCGGTTGATGGCTTGCTCCTCAGCAGCCTTGTTCCACCATGGCTCGAATATGTAGACAGTATCGGCCGCCGTGAGGTTGAGCCCGACCCCTCCCACTTTCAAGGTGAGGAGCATCACCATGCAGTCAGGGTCACCCTGAAAACGCTCCACGCTTTTCTTGCGGGCTGTGGCAGACGAAGAGCCTGTCATGGTCTCAAACTGGATGCCCAATCTTTCGAGCTTGGATGCCACTATTTCCATGCCGGCCAAGAAATTGAAGAAGACTACAGCCTTGTGGCCGTTGCTGACCGAGGAGGTGAGGGAGTCAATGAGTTCGTCGATCTTAGGCGAGGATACCCTTGAGTCTGATGCGCTCTCGGGCACAGATGCAATTCTCCGTAGCTCACTGAGAGCCTGGAACATCAGGAACTGCGACTTTTGCACGCCGTCGCGTGCGATAGCCTCGTCGATTTGCTTCTTATAGCTCAGGCGACGCTGGTCGTAGAGACGTTTCTGATTCTCTGACATCTCCACATAAAGGGTCTGGTCGATACGGTCGGGCAGATCGTCGAGCACATCTTTCTTGAGCCTTCTGAGTATGAAGGGGAATATCTTGCGTCGCAGGCTTTCAGACGCATCCTTGTCGCCATATTTCTGTATGGGGGTGGTGTATGAGGCATTGAAGTCGTCGAGTGAGCCGAACATCGTGGGGTTGAGGAAGCGGAAGAGGGAGTAGAGCTCGGTCAGGTTGTTTTCCATCGGGGTTCCACTGAGGGCGAAGCGATGGCGGGCATCGAGAACCATCACGGCAGCAGTGGTCTGTGCGGCGGTGTTCTTGATATTCTGCGACTCGTCGAGCACCACGCATTCCCATTGGTGGCGGCGGAACTCCTCTATGTCGTTTCTCACAAGCGCGTAGGTGGTAAGCACCACGTTGTTCGTCATCGCTTTCTCCATGTCGCGCTCCTGGGCATAGTAAGTGTAGTGGGTCAACTGGGGTGCAAACCTGTCGAGCTCCTTCTCCCAGTTGAAGAGGAGGCTTCTGGGCATGACGATGAGTGTCGGGGCTTGCTCTTTTGGATAGATATTGGAGAGCAACGCGATGGTCTGGAGGGTCTTTCCCAGACCCATATCGTCGGCGAGGCATCCACCGAGCTCGTTCCTGTAGAGGTAATCCAACCATTTCACACCCTCCTTCTGGTAGGGACGCAGAATAGCCTCAACTTTATATTTTGGTGATTTACCTTTCTTCAGCGTGTTGAATCCTTCGAGCACTTCACGGCTCCGGGCTGCGAATGGACCGGTCACTTTCTTCTGTATCAGCTCCTCCACATCCGGAAGGTCGAATATAGTCACCCGTATGTGTCCATCCTTATCGCGGCGGCGGAAGAGACGCTGTAGCCTTTGTATGTAGTTTTCGTCGATTATCCCTCTGTTGCCATCGCTCAGCTGGACATATCGCTTTGAGGCATATTGCTTCAGGATGTCGCCAATAGAGAAAGATTCTCCAGCTATCTCCACATCTCCTTCACCTTCAAGGAAGTCGATGCCTGATGAGAACTTGAAGTTTACCTTCGGTATTGCCGCCACCACTTTGTATTCTTTCAGTTTCTCACTTCCCACGAGACGGAAATCCTCGAGCACCTGCGGCAACTGCCTTAGCAGGAATGGCCCGGCAGTCTCTTCAGGCACTATGAAGAAGTACCCGTCGCGGTACACTTCCTTTTTTGCATTGCGGCTCGGGGCGCTCTGCAGGATCAGGGATTCAAGACGGGCAGTCCGCTCCTCAACGTCGTAATCCTCCACCTTTCGGATGGAGATACGGCGGTCTTGTCCGATGCTTACGGCTACGGTGGGTGTCACTCCTGAGGGAAGGGAGGAGCCAAGTGACTCAATGGTAGACCCAACCCTCAGGTAGAGGGCTTTGTCGGGTGCCACTTTTTCAAGAAAGAGTGTTGGTTGCGCATGCTCCGTATGAGATGAAAAGCGCGGACGGATCCCGTTGATCTCAGGGGTAACGTTGCTTACATAGGTTAGGAAAAGTGTCAGGTATGACTCCAGCAGGTCTTTCTCGACGGGTGTGATGAGGCGCATCACACTCCTGTAGTTGTCTCCCACGCTCTGCAGTGTATAGACCGTTGAGCCGCATAATATGTGGGTGTCGTCAAGTAGCACACCTGCCTTATATTCCTGGTCGGAAGCGAGGATTACGAGTTCCATGTCAGCAGTCTTGGACTCTTCGCTTTCCGAGATGCGGAGTATGGCATACGCCGGGTCATCGCTGAAGGAAATGCGTGTTGCATCGGGAGCAGCCACACGGCAATCAGTGGTCATGAAACTCAGCAAGTGTGGATTCTCCCAGAGGGAAGCGTAGATGCCCTCATTGTCATTGGCATCGAAGAGGCCTGTGGCGGTATATTCCGCTATTCGGTTGAGTTCCCTTTTCAGCCGGTTTTCAGCTGGCGAGAGGAGAGTGCCGGAAGTCTGCGACAGCAAAAAAGGCTCCCCGTCGCGCAAGGCGATTCGGAAAGCGGTCTTTTCCTTGCCGGAAGCAGCAGCTTGTCTGTTTTCATTGCTTATCGGCCTCAAGGACGCGAACATACTCTCGAAGGCTTCTCTCTCCTCCATCATGCTTAGTTACTAATATGAAATGCTTAAAGTTTTTGCAAATTATCCCTTTTCGATACTGTATTCGAGGCCACGGTTTTCCTTGTTCTCGTTGAAGTTGGCGGCGATGAGGAAGAGGGGGCGGGGGTCGAGGGCATAGCGGCCGGCATAGTCGCGGTCGTGGATCTGTGCCATCGCTTCCTCTACGCTCTTGTTGTATTTGAACTCGAATACGTAGATGTATCTGCCGGAAAGGATCTCGATGTCGCTGCGTCCCTTGTAGCCGTGGTGCTCGGCGATGGCACGGGTGCCGGAAAGATAGGATATGAGGAAGGTGATGGCACGGTATGCGGATTCGTTGTGGTCCTCGTAGGGGAGATTCTTCAGGAGGGTTGCAAGGCGCTTCATGAAGTCTTCCGGGTGCCCTTCTGCGAGATCATTCTTGAAGAGGGCGAAGTCAAAAGGGGTGTCGGAATCGGTTGTATCCGGCACGTAGAATGGAAGCAATTGTCGATAGAATCCGATCTCCACCTCCCGGTTTGGAAATCTCAGTTCATAGAGATCTGAGTCCTCTTTATATTTGCCGATAGTGAGGTATCCGGTCTGGAACATCAAAGGCACCGGATCCCGGTCATTGAGCCCAACCGCAACCAGGTCTTCCCTGGCGCACATCCTTCCGTTGAGGTCAGGGGGAAAAGTCCCACGTTTCCTGACGCGCCTTGCCAGGAAGATCGGTGTCCCACTGTCAAACCAGTAAGGAGCTATTCTTTTGTTGGAAAGGGCTGTCAATATGCTGTATGGATTATATAGGCGCGAGCCTTCCTCCGAGAATAGATAGCCGTCATAGTAGTCGCGCAGTTCCTTGAGAGTGGTCTCGAAGCTTTCCTTGCGTTTGTCAGCGAGTACTTCTATGCCTGGTCGGAAATTGTCGATGAGTTCCTTCTCCGTCCATCCGCAGATATCGGCATATTCATCCACCATCGAGATGTCGTTAAGGTTGTTGAGGTCACTGAATATGCTGACCTTGCTGAATCTGGCGACTCCAGTGATAAAGGCGAAGCGTATGTATCGGTCCATACTCTTTAAGTTGCCAAAGAAACTCTTGAGGGTTCGTTGGTTCTTCTCAAAGAGCTCCTTATTCTCTTCGATGTCTTGAAGTGGTTTGTCGTATTCATCGACGAGAATGACTACCTTACGGCCTGTCTTATTGTAGGCAGCCTCGATGAGGTGTCTGAATCGCTGTGATGGGGTGACGTTTTCAGATTCGCTTCCATAGGTTTTCTCAAGACTCCTCAAATAGGTGTCGAGAAGACGTTCCAGGCCGTCTTCCAGACTGAAGTTCTCGGCGTTGAAGTCGAAGTGGAGCACCGGTGAAGGAGTCCAGTCGAGGTCCATGGAGTCAGCAGCGAGACCCTTGAAGAGATCGCGGCGTCCTTCGAAGTAGGCCTCAAGAGTAGACAGCAGGAGGCTCTTCCCGAAGCGACGTGGACGGCTCAGAAAAATGAACT
>JAIDTO010000231.1 GCA_029060625.1 Muribaculaceae bacterium
GGTATGGGCACGGAGATTGCCATGTTCCTTCTGACTGCATTCGACCGTCCGCCAAAAGATTATCATTGGGAGGATGTATTCCCAGTGCTCGACACCCATGCTCCTGAAGATCGCCCTGACTTAAGTGGACATGGCGGTGGTGTCGGTGTCGTCGGAGGTATGCCCGGCGGAGTCGTCGGCAGCAGTAGCGTGACAGGCGATGTCAGCGGTGGTATGTCAGATGGTGTAAGTGGGGGCATCAGTGGAGGTGTCAGTGGTGGCGTCGTAGGCGGTGTCAGCGGAGGTGTCGTCGGTGGCGTGATTTTGTCGGGAGGAGGCGGAGGCTTTGAGGGCTCTCAGAGTGCTTCGTTGGGTCAGTCAGGATCAGCAAGTCCTTCCGGACTATCTAATCCTTCCGGACAGAGTGGCACTATCGTGATTGCAGGCGGAGGTGGTGGTTCAGCTCCGAATGTAGATATCTCAGAAGAAGACACTGAGAATCTTGTAGAGTCGATGAAAGACATGGCTGCGCAGATGAAGGGTGTCACAGAGCAGATAGCACAGCTTAGGGAGACCACGGATGCTCTCAACAAAGTGAGTGAAGTGCTCCTTAACTCTTACAAGGCAATAACTGACAATTCTGAATCTGTATCTGCGTCTTCCAATGGCTATGTGGAACGACTTGAAGATCTTAACCGCAATATCGGTGGCCTCAATACTATTTATGAAATCCAGCTCAAGAGCATAAGTTCTCAGCTTGAGAGCATTGACCGTGTCAACCGTGGACTTAAAGATATACGCGACATGTATGAGAAGTCAGCCAACGAGTCAAGCCGTTACTGCGAGGAGACGGAGCGTATGAGCCGCTATATGCGCCAGCTTAATAAGATCTACGAGAACATGATCACGGCGATGACCATGCACATGGCTAATCCCATGGCAGGAGTCCAGAGACAGAATCCATTCGATCAAACCCCGAAATCAGAAAACTGAGATACGTAAAACGTAGAACGTACAACGTAAAACGAAACAATGGCAGGAGGAGGAAACAACGTAGCAAGAATGTCGCCAAGGCAGAGGATGATCAATCTTATGTATATCGTCCTTACGGCCATGCTCGCTCTTAACGTATCGAGCGATGTGTTGAATGGCTTCACTCAGGTACAGGATTCCCTGCATCGTACCAACGACAATCTTACTACAAAAAATAAAATACAGTTCGACTATCTGGCGGAACTCTATGAGAAGAATCCCGCCAAGGCCGGACCTTGGTATGAGAAGGGGAATACCCTTCATGATAATACCGGGAAACTTTATGGCCTCATAGAGGAAATAAAGACAGACATTGCAATCAAGGCAGATGGAAAGAAAGGGGATTACACCAACCTGACAAATCTTGACGACCTGGAGGCTGCCTCGGCAGTGCTTCTTAATCCTGCAACCAATAGAGGAGAGAAGCTTCGTGAAGCTATTGATCAATACAGGGTTTACGTCACCGCTCTTATTCCTGACACGGTGAAGCGTAATGTGATCAACGAGATGCTTTCCACAAAAGTTACCGATGTGAAAGGCACTGTCGGTGAAGTGAAGTGGGAGGAGAAGCTATTCGACAATATGCCGGCTATAGCTGCTGTCACAATGCTTACGAAATTGCAAAATGATGTAAGCCAAGCCGAAAGTGAGGCTCTGTCAAATTTGATTACTAACGTTGACATTGGCGATGTGCGTGTCAATGAACTTAGTGCCTACGTGCTTCCAAACTCTAATATGGTGATGCGCGGGGGAAAATACTCTGCCAAGATAGTTCTTGCTGCCATTGACACCACCATGCGACCGGAAATCTTCATCAATGGCCAGAAACTTGCAAATCCTGATGGCATCTATGAGTTTACAGCCGGCCAGACCGGTGCACATGAATATTCAGGCTACTTGGAGGTGAAGAAAGGTGACGGCACTCTTGAAAAGCATGAGTTTAAGTCGCAATATAATGTGATAGAGCCTATGGCGACCATATCGCCGACAATGATGAATGTGCTCTATGCCGGAATTGACAACCCTATTTCAATCTCTGTGCCCGGTGTGCCGATGACTGCCCTTACTGCAACGATGACCAATGGGGCACTCACCCGCAGTGGCGACCATTGGATTGCGCGCCCGACGAAAGTAGGGGAGAACGCTGTGATCAATGTGTCGGCTTCAGTCGACGGCCATAGCCAAAATGTAGGTAGTATGACATTCCGTATTCGTCAGCTTCCTGACCCTACAGCCTACATATCAGTGAAGGATGCTCAGGGAAATCCATCGGTCTACAAAGGTGGACCTAAGCGTATCAGCAAGTCAGCCCTGATGGCTTGTGAGGGGCTCTCCGCATCAGTCGACGATGGAATACTTGATGTGGCTTACACCGTGGTGTCATTTTCAACGGTGTTTTTTGATTCGATGGGAAATGCTATCCCGGAGGTGAGCGATGGCTCAAAATTCTCAGCAAGACAGAAGGAACAGTTCCGCCGACTGAAAAATGGTCAGCAATTCTTTATATCAGATGTAAAGGCGAAAGGTCCCGATGGAATCACCCGCACCATATCGCCTATGCAGGTAGTGCTTAATTAATTATGGGACGGCAGTTTCCTGACTGCCGAAAAGAAAAAATACAATGTTGAAAGTACTTAAGAAAATACTCCCAATAGCCGCCATGGCGGCCACTATCCTCTCCTCCGTGGCGCAGGATAATACCGGTGTAGTGCGCAGAAATGGCGGCTCCAAGCGTGGGCAAAAACAGGAAGAGGCCTCGGGCCCCAAAATCACTGATAGAATGCAAGGATTTTTCGATAGTCCTAAGACTCATGATGCCGACCTTGCCTATCAGCGTGAGATCTATCGCCAGCTAGACCTTAAGAATGTGCCGGAAAACACGCCGTTGTATTTCCCTGAAGATGTAGTTGATGGCCAACAGAATCTTTTTCGTATCATACTTGGTCTGGTGGTAGATGGTAAAATTCCGGCCTTTGAGTATCTTGATGGCAGGGAGGTTTTCACCGATCAGTACAAGGTGAAGGTCGGTGAGATGCTCGATCGCTTCGATATCATGTATCAAAAGCAAGGTGACGGTGACCGGGCTATATATACCATAGAGGAGGCGGATGTGCCTACCGGACAAGCTTTGAAATACTATATTATTGAGAAGTGGGAGTTTGACCGCAGAAGCAATCAGATGAAGACATTCGTGGAGGCAATATGCCCTGTACTTACCAGGACTGACGATTTTGGAGGCTCTGCCAACTATCCTATGTTCTGGGTGAAATTTGATCAGCTGCGTCCATATTTGGCTCAGCAATACGTATTCCTTACCGACGACAATAATCTCCCTCAGTATAGCCTCGACGACTATTTCAATCTTGGCATGTATAAGGGTGAGATATACAAGACGAAAAACCTCCGAAATTTGTCAATGGCACAGATGTATCCGGATGAAGATGATTTGAAGCGAGCGCAGGACAGCATTGATACGCGTCTTCGTGAATTTGGCAAGAATCTTTGGGTGCCGACACGTGATGAGTATCTTGCTATGCGTGATGCCGAGGAGGAGGCTGCTGCAGCCCGTGAGCTTGCATTGGCTAATGGAGATTCCATCCCGGAGAGAACTGTGGTCACAGCTGATGAGGAGGTGCCGGCTGTCAAGACTCGCGCCTCCAAGCGTGCAGGACGCAAAAAATCATCATCTTCATCATCTAATTCAGCCTCAAAGAAAAAGAAGGCTCCAAAAGTAACCCAACCAAAATCTTCCAGCTCCTCTGCTGCTAATTCCAGTGCTGAGAAATCTGTACGTCGGCGTAAGCGCTGACAAATGTTTCTCATACTCTCTCAATATCATTGTAAATTGCCATGGAGCCAGACAGAAAACCCTTGCTGACAATTCTTGTCCCTTGTCATAATGAAGAGGCTAATCTAATGAATCTTTATAATGTTCTTGACGGCTTCTCCCGATCTTCCTATGTCGTAAATAATGAGGAAGAAAAAGTCATGATAGATATAAATGAATTGGATTTGGAGTTTCTTTTTGTTGATGATGGGAGTAAGGATGCTACTAATATAGTTCTTAAAAGTCTGCAGGAACGTGACTCAAGGATAAATGTAGTGTCACTGTCTCGAAATTTCGGAAAAGAAAATGCTATGCTTGCCGGAATGGATTTTGCACAAGGTGATGCTGTAGTCATAATGGATGCCGATTTGCAAGATCCTATCGAAGTGGTTCCGGAAATGATTTACTGGTGGAGAGAAGGATATGACGATGTCTATGGCAAGCGAATAGGAAGAGGAAAGGAGAGCTGGCTACGCAGAAAATTGTCATTGTCTTTTTATAGCTTGCTCAAGAAAATGAGTGATATTGACATTCTTCCCAATGTGGGAGACTTTAGGCTGCTTGATAGAAAAGCTGTAAATTCGTTGCGTAAGCTTCGTGAGACTCAGCGATATACGAAGGGGC
>JAIDTO010000232.1 GCA_029060625.1 Muribaculaceae bacterium
GATGATGAGAAGACTCTGCGCAAGAAAGTGATGCGCGCTGTGACGGATGCGGGTCCCACAGAGCCGACTCTCCAGTGTCGCAGCCTGTGGAAAACCTTTTCACCCTCATGGATCTGGTGAGCGGCAAAGAAACCACCGATCATTTCCGCGAGAAATATGCCGACTGCAGCATCCGCTACGGCGACCTTAAGAAGCAACTTGCTGAAGACCTGCTAAAGGTGACTCTCCCGATCCGCCAACGAATACTTGACATCCGCGACAACGATGAGTATCTATCCAAGATCGTGAAGCAAGGCGCGGAGCGCACCCGTGAATATGCTGCCAAGACACTTAAGGATGTCCGTGAGATAATGGGTATAAGAAAAATATGAGAATCCTCTCCATACTTAGCCTCGTGCTGATAATATTGAGCGGTTGCAGCGGCGGTCAGAAAGAAGACCGCCCTGCAATCGCTGTCAGTTTCGAGCCTCAGGCTTGGATGCTGAGGCAAATAGTAGGCGTTGATTTCGATATCATAACCCTTCTTCCAGCCGGAAGCGACCCGGAGACATATCAACCGTCGATCAGCACCATGAAGGGGCTCGGAAAGTCTGAAGCTTTTTTCACTCTTGGCACTGATGGCTTCGAAAAGTCGCTTACCGATAATATCGCATCAAATTTTCCTGAGTTAAAAGTTGTTGACTGTACGGAGGGAGTAGCGAAAATCATCGGCACCCACGGACATCATGACCATGACGGCCATGATCATGACGGCGATGAATTCGACCCCCATATGCTCGCCTCTATAAAAAACAGCATCCGCATAGCCGACAATATCACACGATATATGATGGTGATTCATCCGGAAAAAGCTGATGTGTACCAAAAGGCCGGAGAAAAACTTAAATCCCGCATGCAAGCTATGGATGACTCAATCAGCAAACTGAATATCTCAGGAAAGAGCTTTGCGATGAGGCATCCTTCACTGTCATATTTCGCTAAGGACTACGGACTATCCCAGATAGCGCTCCAGGCATCAGGCAAGGAAGCTTCGCCGCTGCAACTTCGCCAACAGATGAAGCTGATGAAAGATTCCGGCACTAAGGTCTTTGTCATGGAGAAGGAACATGCTTCTCCAGGGGATGAAGAGACAGCCAAGCAGCTTGGATTGCAGACAATCGAGGTGTCGCTTAACTCAGCCGAGTGGCTTAACGACCTAATGAAAACAGCACATGAAATTAATCGGGATTGACGACATATCTGTCAGGTTTGACCATAAGATTATCCTCGACCACGTGTCGCTAAGCGTGGATAAAGGAGACTTCATGGCTATCACCGGACCGAATGGAGGAGGAAAGACGACCCTTCTCCGCATTATGCTTCGTCTGCTTAAGCCAACCTCAGGGAAAGTCACATATTTTCATGACGGGGTTGAGACTAAACGTCTCCGAATCGGCTATCTTCCACAAAAAAGCAACATCGACACGCGTTTTCCTATTACAGTAGGCGAAGCCATCAAGTCGGGACAAATCAAAGGTCTTCTGGCAAAAAGAAGCAAGCAAGACGAGGAAGACTTCACAAGAGTTGTAGAGATGTGTGGAGTGAAAGATTACCTTAACCGTAATGTAGGGGTATTATCCGGCGGTCAGCTCCAGCGCACGCTTCTTGCGCGAGCTATTGTCTCAAACCCGGAAATCATAATTCTTGATGAACCTCTCAGCTATGTGGACAAGACCTTCGAACGCCAGATCTACTCTATGATGGAAGACCTTGCCAAGGAGCATACGATAGTGCTCGTAAGCCACGAGATGTCGGTAATATCGGGAATGGCAAACCGCCATATCATAGTAGACCGAGGCATCCACGAATGCCACTCCCACCACCACTCCTTCACTGAATGCAATGAGTCTTGAGTCTTAAGTCTTAAGAAGTTTTAATAGAAGTGATTATGAATTATGCATTAGGCATTATGGATTAAGCTAAAGGGATGATACTTAATTATATTTGGATAGGATTCCTGATTGTAGCTTTCCTGATGGCTGTCGGCGTGTCGCTGACCACAGGGGAGACAGGCATCTGGAGCGACATAATGAATGCCTCTTTTACTCAGGCTGCTTTTGCCTTTGAGATTTCTCTTGGACTCACCGGAGTGCTCTCGCTATGGATGGGAATAATGAAGATCGGCGAGAAAGGTGGAGTCACTACCGGAATGGCAAAACTTGTCAGCCCTTTCTTCTCACGTCTCTTCCCCGGCATCCCAAAGGATCATCCTGCTATGGGAGCAATCTTCATGAATCTATCAGCCAACATGCTCGGACTCGACAATGCAGCTACTCCGATGGGACTCCGTGCTATGCAGGAGATGCAGACACTCAACAAGCAGAAAGACACTGCCACTGATGCCATGATCATGTTTTTAGTGCTCAATAGCAGTGGTCTCTGTCTAATACCTGTGAGCATCATGATGTATCGGGCACAGGGAGGGGCAGCTAATCCCACCGACATATTCATTCCTATACTACTTGCCACTGCAATTGCCACTCTCGTAGGCCTTATAGCACTCTGCCTTAAGCAGCGGATAAGAATGGATGCAGTGCTTTGGAGCTGGCTTGGAGGTATTGCAGCCGTAGTAGGAGGAGTAGCATGGTGGTTTTCAACATTGCCTGCCGATAAGGTGGAGTCATACTCTACTTTTGCCGCAAACTTCCTACTCTTCAGTGTGATCATCCTTTTTATATTGGCAGGAATCCGCAAGAAAATAAACGTCTATGACAGCTTTATCGAAGGAGCGAAGGAGGGATTTAAGACCGCAGTCGGAATCATCCCTTACCTCGTTGCGATTCTTGTAGCAATAGGTATGTTCAGGGCCTCGGGAGCCCTTGACGCTTTGACGGGAGGAGTATCTTACGCCCTGGCATATTGTGGAGTCGACACTCAATGGGTGGGAGCATTGCCGACAATGCTCATGAAACCGTTGAGTGGTAGCGGAAGCTGCGCGATGATGCTTGATGTGATGAAGGCGGAGGGAGCAGATGCTTTCGTAAGCCGCCTGGCAGCTGTAGTGAGAGGAAGCACCGACACCACATTCTACATACTCGCCGTCTATTTCGGCTCGGTCGGCGTAATGAAGACCCGCTACGCCGCCGGCTACGCCCTCCTCGCCGACATCACCGGCGCCATTGCCGCTGTCTTCATCGCCTACCTCTTCTGGGGCTAACACCCCTCCATTCTCGCGAAGCTGTCGCCATTGCAAGCTT
>JAIDTO010000233.1 GCA_029060625.1 Muribaculaceae bacterium
CCAAATACACTAATTAAACATATCATGAAAAAAATCATCTTTTTCTTAGGATTGCTGGTCTGTGTGATGACCTGCAATGCCCAGCAGGCTCTCTGGGGATTCTCCCAGATTGTCTCTCCTGAAGTAAATCCCGACAATACGGTGACTTTCCGCTTCAAGGCTCCCGATGCTAAGAAAGTACAGGTGACAGGAGACTTCCTTGCTCCTGTGCAGATGGACACGCCTTATGGCAAATTTGATGCTCCGGGCTCTGCAGATCTCGTTAAGAACTCCGAGGGTGTGTGGGAATTCACTACTGAGGTGCTCTCTCCTGAGCTCTATTCCTATTCTTTTATCGTGGATGGCCAGAAGATGCCTGATCCCTCAAACGTGTTCCAAATCCGGGACACCGCTACAATAACCAACGTGTTCTTGGTAGGCGGTGACTATGCAGATTACTTTAAGGTCAACGATGTTCCGCACGGTACAGTATCAAAGGTATGGTATGATAGTCCTACGCTTGGTACAGATAGGCGTATGACTATTTATACTCCGCCGGGGTATGAGAAGGGCGACAAGCGCTATCCCGTGTTCTACCTGCTCCACGGAATGGGCGGTGATGAGAACGCTTGGTCGGAGCTTGGGCGCGCGACGCAGATTCTTGACAACATGATAGCCCGCGGCGAGGCTGAGCCGATGATTGTAGTGATGACCAACGGCAACGTGGCTATGGAGGGTGCTCCGGGTGAGACAAGCCTTGGTTTTGCGCCTCCCACAACCCAGCTCCCGAAGACAATGGACGGCACATTCGAGCAGCATTTCCCCGACGTAGTGAAGTATGTGGATACCAACTACCGCACCATCGCTGACAAGCAGCATCGTGCGATTGCGGGGCTCTCAATGGGTGGCTTCCACTCGCTTCATATCTCAAAGGAATATCCCGATATGTTTGACTATGTTGGCCTGTTCTCAGCAGCTATACTTCCTCATGACGGCACAACCTCTCCCATCTATGACAACCTTGACCAAAAGCTCGCAAAGCAGTTCTCCAACGCTCCGAAGCTCTACTGGATCGCAATCGGCGACAAGGACTTCCTTTATGACGCCAACAAGGAATATCGCAAGATGCTTGATGACAAAGGTTATAAGTACACATACAGGGAAAGCCCTGACGGTCATATCTGGAAAAACTGGCGTATCTATCTCACCGAATTCGTACCTATGCTTTTTAAGAAATAACAGATGAAAAAAATTTTAGGAATAGCAGTTATGGCAACATTAATCACATCGTGCGGCTCTAAGGCTCCGCAACTGTCTCCCGATAATATTGACGAGGTGATCGCCGCCATGACTCCGGAGGAGAAGGTTAAACTTGTGATTGGTACCGGCATGGCCGGTTTTTCAGGCGACAGCGCCGTAGTAGGGGCTGTAAAGGGAAAAGTGCCCGGTGCCGCCGGAACGACTTATCCGATACCTCGTCTTGGCATTCCCTCGATAGTGCTTGCAGACGGTCCTGCCGGCCTCCGCATCGACCCGACACGTCCGGATGATTCTGAGACATATTATTGCACTCACTTCCCTATCGGTACTTTGCTGGCCTGCACATGGGACACCACATTGGTTGCGAAGGTGGGCCGTGCTATAGGTGAGGAAGTATTGGAATATGGCGCTGATGTGCTTCTTGCTCCGGCCCTGAATACCCACCGAAATCCGCTATGTGGAAGAAACTTTGAATACTATTCGGAAGATCCCGTGGTGAGCGGCAACATAGCCTCTGCATACGTGAAGGGTGTGCAGTCGAATGGAGTGGGAACGAGCATCAAGCACTTCGCCGGAAACAATCAGGAGACCAACCGTATGGGCAACGATGCCCGTATGTCGGAGCGCGCGCTTCGTGAGCTCTATCTCAAGGGTTTTGAGATCGCTGTAAAGGATGCAGACCCATGGACAGTGATGTCTTCTTACAACTATATAAATGGCGAGTATACATCCGAATCATATGACCTGCTTACCACAGTGCTTCGTGATGAATGGGGCTACGGCGGTACTGTGATGACCGACTGGTTTGGCGGTAAGGACGGTGTTATGCAGATGAAAGCCGGCAACGACATGCTGCAGCCCGGTACCGACAGACAGTATGAGCAGATTATGGCAGGTCTCGAGAACGGATCGCTCGATGAGGCTGTTCTTGACCGTAATGTGAAGCGAATTCTTGAATTGATCGTCAGGACACCGTCGTTCAAGGGCTACAAATATTCCAACAAGCCAGACCTCAAGGCTCATGCCGACATCACCCGCCAGAGCGCAACCGAAGGTATGGTGCTTCTCAAAAATGATAAGGGTACACTTCCTTTAGCCAAGGATGTGAAGAATGTAGCTGTCTATGGCAACGGGTCTTATGACTTCATCGCCGGCGGAACAGGTTCGGGCAACGTGAACAGAGCCTATACCGTGTCGCTTCTTGATGGTCTTGGCAATGCTGGCTATAAGACCGACAAGAAACTCGAGGAGGCATACCGTGCTTATTTAAAGAACTATTATGACAACCTCAAGAAGAGCGACGATCCGATGAGCGCCTTCCTTCCTGCAGAACTCCCGGATGAGATGCCTGTAGACCCGAAAGATATAGAGCGTCAGGCTGAAGAACTTGATATGGCTTTGATCACGATAGGACGTCAGTCGGGAGAGTTCCTTGACCGTACGTCGGCTGACTTCTCTTTGTCTCCTGCCAACAAGAAGCTGATAAGTGACGTGACCAAGGCTTTCCATGCCAAAGGGAAGAAAGTGGTAGTGATAATGAATGTAGGCGGTGTCATAGAGACTGCTTCCTGGAAAGACCAACCGGACGCAATCCTCTGCGCTTGGCAAGGCGGCCAGGAAGGTGGCAACAGCGTGGCAGATGTTCTTACCGGCAAGTCGTATCCCAGCGGAAAGCTTACAATGACCTTCCCAAATAGTTTCCGTGACCATGCTTCTACAGCCAACTTCCCCGTAGACCGGAAGGCTAACATGGACATCACCAACAACCAGGCACGCGCTGACATGGAGAAGGAGAAGGACATTGACTTCACAAACTATGAGGAGGACGTATATGTAGGTTATCGTTATTTCGACACGTTTGGCAAGGATGTGTCCTATCCGTTTGGCTACGGTCTCTCTTATACTGAGTTTGAGTATGGCGAGCCCACTGTCGAGAAGGTAGGCAACCGGTACGAGGTGAAGATGGATGTGAAGAATGTAGGCTCGATGCCGGGTAAGGAAGTTGTGCAGCTATATGTATCCGCTCCGGATGCAAAGACAGCCAATAAGCCTGAAAAAGAGCTCAAGGCATTTGCCAAGACTTCTGAGCTTGCTCCAGGTGCAGTAGAGAAGGTGACTCTCATTTTTGATGCCGACGAGCTTGCATCGTTCGATGCCGACGGTTCGAAATGGGTGGTGACTCCAGGTGAGTATGCATTGCTTTTAGGCTCATCTTCGCGCGACATCCGTAAGAAGGTTAATGTCTCAGCTGCAGGCTCTGAGAGAAAGGTCAACAAGGTGCTCTCGCCCGCAACTCCGCTCAATACGTTGAGCAGAAAGTAAGAATCGGTTGTTCTGTAGATATACAGGGCAACCGCAATATGAAGATAAGAATTAAGAATATGGTCTGCCGCCACTGTGTGGCAAAGGTGGCGGAAGTGGCTTCCCGCTTACAGTCGCTGGACCTGCTCGGAGTCGAGTTGGGTTCAGTGACCGTGGAGGGGAATCCTACGGACGATGTGATCGAACGTCTTGACGCTGAACTGCGCAAGGAGGGATTTGAGGTGATACGTTCACGGGAAGAGGCAATTGTCTCTGAAATAAAGGCAAAGTTGCTGGAGTTGTCGCGTGACGGTGAAGGACTGAGGGCTGATATTGCCGCCCTGCTTCCGGACTCCCTGCATATGTCGTTTCGCAATTTGTCGCGTATCTTCGCCTCTACGGAAGGCCGCACCATAGAAAACTACTTCACAGCCCTACGCATAGAACGCATAAAGGAATTGCTCCTTGACGGTCAACTCCCTCTAAGCGAGATAGCTTACGTGACAGGTTTTTCATCCGTCCCTCACCTAAGCACTCGCTTTAAGCAAGCCACCGGGATGACCCCGACTCAGTTCCGGGAGATAGGAAGCCGCACATCGCTTAGTGAAGTGTAACCAGTTTATTTGGTTTAGGAGAATTAAAAATAATATCCGGCAGACAATATTGTTTGCCGGATATTATTTTTGTAAGATTGTATATTATCGGATTACAACCTTTTCCGTTTTTGTGCCCTGCTTACGTATGAAGATGCCATTTGAGGGTTCCGACACCTTTACTCCGTTAAGATTATAGTATTCTACGGAAGCATTGGAAGCATCACTGATTGTCTCTATTCCTGCCTCTACATAGTCGTTGACTTCGTCTTTGGCACAGTTGAGTATCTTTCCATTACTGTCAACAACCGCCGCGATAATACGAAGCTTGTTCTTGTCCTGAAGAAGACTTTGCTTTACTTTGGAAAGATTAAAAGTATAGGAATGCGACATTTCCTCATAGGCTGCCAGATTGGATGGCACGCTCCCTATAATTCCGGTGTATCCCTCTTTATAGATGACAACATCATCAAATATCAGTCCATTTACACGGGATGTTCCGTATATTCCTCCTCTACAGAAATCATTCAGCTCTGTCACATAATTATCACTTGGCTGCGTCGTGGAGAAACCGTTGCTTTGAGACCATCCGCTTTCTCCCGTTAATCCGTCGGCAACAAGAATATAGGCAATTTTGTATTTGCCATTATCGTATCCAATCACATTGCAGGCATCTACCGTTGCTGTCAGATGTTCGTCAGAATCCCATGTATGTGAAACCTTGATATCCCAGGGAGTGAACTTTGAATTAATGGCAAGGATTTCGTCTACAATTGGAATCTTCGTGTCATAAATCTGGTTGCCAAAATATGGATCACAGGTGTCGTTCCTGTCAAGAGATGCTGCAGGGTATCCATTCACAGCAACAGGGAAGCTCGACACCACCGTCATGGGGTCTACATTATTGAAGTTGGTATGATAAGACGCTGTCACAAAATCAGGATAGTTTTCCTTGACATACTCCAGAGCCGCATATCCACGGGTACAGTATTGACAGCCTGTACTTGTAAACTCTTCAAACAAAGTCTGGTGTACGGGTATCATCTTCAGCACATAAACCTTAGACTTCTCTGAATTGTCGCTATATGGATTGTCTTCTCCATTGACCTTCACAATCTTGAATTCAACATCTTCTGCGATAGGCTCACTCTGAGCGGGAATTTCCAGGCTGGCATTAAATCGATTTTCAATACCCTCAGCTACAGGCTCCGGGAGGTCATAGTGATACGAATATGGTTTCCCGTTGAGGGAGTATTCAAAATCCACAGAAGTCACAGCTTGCTGACCTGTTGCAGCCAGAGTTAGATCAACTGTTTCCGGAGTATTAAGTGCCATATAAATATTGTCAGGAACATCTGTAATCTTGACAGCGTGTGTTGGCATATCGTCGTTCTCAAGAGTGACGGTTATGCCACATCCGTAGCCGAACTTTTTGAATCCATTGGTCCAGCTTGCATAGAGTTGATAGGATGGAATATGAAGCCAGAAAGATTCATTATAGTCTGAAAATCCCAATGATATAGGATACTCAGTGCTTTCGTCAGATGCAAGGACATTTAGGGTTACTCCGACATACACACCCTCAGCCCCGATGGTATAGGATTCAGGGAGAGTGCCGGAAAGAATAGCTTCGTCGCCCACCATAGAGATCGAGGCGTCGTAAATACCCAGATCCGGTGTATTTATTCCTGTCTCTGCATAGAGATCTGTGGAAAGCCACACCTTGGTAGCACCATAGTTATCTATTCCCGAGACACTGCGTACAGGCATTTTGATTTCCTTGATCTTAAACCCCTCAAACCTATCTCCTGGCAGCAGAATGGCAACGTCATAGACATCAGTTTTATATTTAGGTCCCATTCCAAAGTAATCCTCAATGCCATTTATATATGAAAAATCGGCGGTGATATTTTCCGCATTGCCAAGCAGAGGTATACACAGGATACTCGCAAGTAAAAGTTTCTTCATTTTTTGATTGTTTTGTCAGTTAAGCTAATATTTCTTAAGAGAAACGAATTAAATGATATTTTATTGTATTGAAATTATTTAAATTTATACAATTATTAAAAAAGCTCCCTGTGTCCTTTCGAATTGTCAGTCATCACATAGTCTTGTAGGGACGCACGGCTCGTGCGTCCAAATAAAAAATGCTCCTGAACTCAAAAAGAATTCAGGAGCATTTTTTTCACAGTATTATTTTTTGATTAAGGTATATATATATATTGTAAATTAGATTAAGGACCTTGTGTTTTTCAGGTATTTCTTTCGTGTGTCTTTTCAAGTATCAGATTTCGATTAAGGCGGTGTGTCTTTCAGGTATTATACTTTAATATTCGATAGCTTATAGTGTGTTTCGTGTATTTCTTTTTTTTAAGGCATCCAATTATGCATTGTGCTTAGCAAGCATAAGCAGAGAGCTGCTCGCGGAGTCTCTTACGTGCGAAGAAGATGCGGCTCTTGACTGTCCCGACGGGGAGGTCGAGCTCCTCAGCGATCTCGCTGTACTTGTATCCTGCCACATGCATGTTGAAGGGAACGCGGAA
>JAIDTO010000234.1 GCA_029060625.1 Muribaculaceae bacterium
GTATAGGCTCCAGTAAGTCCTCATTGTATTGATGACTCCTCTTCTGGCATTGTTCTTTTCGCTAATGGCCGACATCAGATCAAGTATTCCGATTCGTCCCATGACAAAGAGCCTCATAGCCACTGAATGCCTTTGTGTCGCCCTTCGGTCGGTCAGTGATGCTATGTTTACTTTGCGGGCCTGCATGTTGAATTGCATTACGAGCTTCTCAACATTCTGTGTGAAGTCATTCATTCCTTGTGTGGCTGTAGTTTCTGCAAGAGCAAGCTGTGATTTCGCTTCTTTCACCTTGCCTCTTCCTCGCCCCCAGTCAAGAATCGGAACAGAAAGCGTAACGCTTGCATATTCCTGATGCATTAGATTTCTCAGCGACTGCCCGATATCCTTTCCCGTCTGCGAGAGACCGAACTGAACATATAGGTCTGCCTTCATCCTTGCATTGGCTTTTGCATAGGCGAGATTGCTCTCGCTCTGTTTCACGATTCGGTTGTAATACTCAGGATCCGGACTGTTGCTCAGCGCAAGCTCCATTGCTTTCGCTAAAGGCACATCGAAATCCGGGACGCTGTCAGCAACAGTCAGACCAATCTCAACGTTATCTTCAAGACCGAGAAACGACCGCATGCTTTGCTGAGCCTCACGAAGGTTTATCTCTGCATCCATTACGTTAGTCTCTTCATTCAGTCGGTTGATCTCAAGCTGAAGCATCTCATTCTCTGTAATTGTACCTATCTCATATCTCCCTTTCGCCATGCGATAGAGTGTATCGGCAGATGCAAAGTTCTGACGTGCCATTTCCAATTCATTATTTGCTGAAGCAAGCGAGAAAAAATGGTTGCAGGTGGTTGCTGAGATAAGCTCAAGAGTCTCGGCATATTGCTTCTTCGCCTCGCGATAGCGGATCGGTTCTATTTTGCGATCCCATTTCAAAGAGTTATATCCAAAAAGACTCTGCTGATAACCGATCACGAGGGGTTGGCTGCTGTATGCTGTTGTCCCGTGCTGGAACTCATCAAGCCTGTTAAGAGAGCTTTTAAGGAAGAAACTACCACCCGTAAGACTTACATTCTGGTTTATCTTGAGCGTAAGGTCTGCGCCGAATTGATCTTGACGGATGAACATTGCTGAGCCGTCAGACTGTGTGATCTTATTCATCTCCTTATTTATATAGGGGGAGGATGTCAGGGTTACTGAAGGAAGATAGTTGGCACGGTAATATCGGTAGTTCCAATAAGCAGAGAGAAACGAGTTGCGGGCACTCTGCGCCGACGGAGAGTTTTGATGTGCAAGTCTGATGGCTCCATCAAGTGTCAGACTCAATGTGTCAGGTTCTGTGGCTGACATGTTTCCCCAGCTAAATATCAAAACTAATATGACGATTATTTTCTTCATTGCTTTGTGATTTATACTGCAAAGATACCTTCTTCTTTTAAAACCGCAATGAAAACAGACTTCTTGAAACGCAGATTGGATGAAAATCATACACTCCACCGTATGAAAATCATACACTTTTCAAAAAAAAGAGATTTATTGAGAATGGAGTTTAGAATTATTAGTGATTTTTATTAATTTTGCATTGTGCATTATGAATTATGAATTAAAGAAAGAATATGAATTATGGTACCATCCTGATTGTCGATGACAATCCAGCCATTCTCACAGCCTTGAAGATTTGTCTGGCAAAGGTGTTCGAGCAGATTCTTACCCTCACGGAGCCCGAGAACATACTCATCACCCTGCGTCAGGAACACGTCGATGTGATCCTACTTGACATGAACTTCTCAAATGGTGTCAATTCCGGCCAGGACGGCATGATATGGCTATCTTCCATCAAGCGCCGGCATCCGGATATTCCGGTGGTTCTTATTACAGCCTATGCCGACGTAAAACTCGCCGTCAGGGGACTGAAGAACGGAGCCGCAGACTTCGTCACAAAACCCTGGGACAACGACGAACTGATCAGAATACTTAAGGATGCCATTGATAAGTCAAAGGAAGTGATCCCGCTTCACGAAATAGAACGTGAACACATTAAGAAGGTAGTGG
Organism: Muribaculaceae bacterium; assembly: GCA_029060625.1. Lineage (GTDB taxonomy): Bacteria > Bacteroidota > Bacteroidia > Bacteroidales > Muribaculaceae > Lepagella. The sequence continues at coordinate 2,047 of JAIDTO010000234.1, forward strand.
ATAAATGCCATGGCAACATGAGTAAGGCTGCTGATATGCTCGGCATCACACGTCAAACTCTTTATAGAAAATATCAACCGTGATTGCTGCCTGTGCTGTCATTGCGGTGGCTATAGCAATTGCCATCTGGATATATCGTCATCAGTGCCTCCTACGTGATAGGGCAGCGCTGATGCGCGACGCTATCCGACATCGTGACTTCTCATTCAAACTGCCTGTAAAAGGGCTCCTTTTCGGCGAGCGCGCCTTGCAGAAGGCTCTCAATGAAATGGGTCATGAAATAGAAAAACTTGAGGCTCATAATGAAGTGGAATCGTGGCAAAAGCTCACGCGTGTACTCACACATGAGATAATGAATGTCATTGCTCCAATACAGAGCATAAGTCAGGCATACCTTCAGGATCCGGATATAAAATCCACGCCATATGAGGAAGGGCTTCAGGCCATCCTTGATTCAAGTTCCGGCCTCGCTGTCTTCGTCAGCAACTACCGCAAGATGACCCAGCTACAGGAGCCGGTGATGAAAGATATCGACTTTAATTCTTTTTGTAGCGGACTTACTGTGCTTTATCCTGAACTAAGGTGGGAGTTATCATTGCCTGCCGACCTTACGTTGAGGGGTGATGAAGATCTAATGCGCCAAGTTTTTATCAACCTTGTGAAAAATGCGAAGGAAGCTGAAGCAAAATCCATCGGCATTCGTTATGAAAAATCGTCATTGCTGATAAGCAACGACGGTCATGTGATTCCTGACGATGTAGCCCGCGAGATTTTCATACCATTCTTCACAACCAAACATCATGGAAGCGGTATCGGTCTTTCCCTATCCCGCCAGGTTCTGATGAGCCAAGGCTTCCTCCTTGCTCTTGCCGAGCGCCCCGAAAGAAACTACAACGTCACCTTCCGACTTGAATGGTAGGAACGGCATCGGCTATGGGAGGGCGGTTTCCCAACCGCCCCAAGCTTTCAATTGATGAGAATCCATTATGAATTTGCATTTGAGCGTAGCATCTTCATATAAGCGTCAAGCTTTGCCTCTGCCGGATTCTGCTGTGGTGTCCAAAAACGTGCCCCCACAAGTCCGTCAGGCAGATACTGCTGTGCAGCATAATGGTTCTTATAGTCATGTGCATACATATAGTCATGTCCATATCCCATATCCTTCATCAATGAAGTAGGAGCGTTGCGGAGATGAAGCGGCACCGGAAGATCCCCCGTCTTCCTTACCATGTCGAGTGCATTATCAATCGAAAGATACGCTGAATTGCTTTTTGGAGATGTAGCAAGATATATGGTGCATTCCGCCAGTATTATTCTCCCTTCAGGCCATCCGATTTTGGCAAGAGCATCAAAAGTGGCGTTGGCAAGAAGCAACGCATTAGGATTGGCAAGCCCTATGTCTTCGGCTGCAAGAATTACGAGGCGGCGTGCGATAAACTTAGGGTCTTCCCCTCCTGCCACCATTCGTGCCAACCAATAGATGGCTGCGTCAGGGTCACTACCACGTACCGACTTAATGAACGCTGATATTATGTCGTAATGCATTTCTCCGTTCCGGTCGTAGGCTGCAGGATTCACTTGAAGACAGTTGGTGACGAACTCATCGTCAATCACTACCGGAGCACCCTCCGGCACACTCTGCTCCAATAAGTCGAGAATATTCAACAGTTTCCTCGCATCTCCACCGGCAAACCGAAACAATGCTTTTGTAGACTTGACCTCAACCTCCCTCTTGGAAAGCACTCGATCGTTTTTCAACGCCCGGTCAAGAAGAATCTGCAGATCTTCTTCCTCAAGCGATTTCAGTGTGTAGACTTGTGCACGACTAAGCAACGGGCGTATCACTTCAAAGGAGGGATTCTCAGTCGTTGCTCCAATAAGCGTTACTACTCCTTTCTCCACTGCGCCCAACAAAGAGTCCTGCTGAGCTTTGTTGAAGCGATGGATTTCATCTATGAAGAGGATGGGACGCCCTTTGGCAAACACACTTGAAGCCTCTCGTGTGCAACGATCGATCACGTCTCTCACATCTTTTACTCCTGATGTTACGGCACTTAACGTGAAGAAAGGAACGTCTATCGTATTGGCGATGATGCGTGCAAGGGTAGTTTTTCCTACTCCGGGAGGTCCCCAGAGTATGAAGGAATTGATTTTCCCTGATTGTATCATATTGCGGATAATTCCACCTTCCCCGACAAGGTGTTTCTGGCCAATATAGTCATCAAGGGTCGTAGGTCGTAACCGCTCTGCCAATGGTTCGAAATTGTTCATTTACCTTCAATTGTCAAATATAACTATGTTCGTCTATAGACTCTCCGCACTCCGCTACCTGCTCTTCAGCACCTCTTCCAGCTTATCAGGATATATGTCTGCCACTGCGTTCACCACTATATCACTGTATGGCTGAATATCGGATGCTTTTAATGTCCCGGCTATTCCAATCACGAATGCACCGGCTGCCTTACCTGCTTTCACTCCCTGCAGCGAATCCTCAAATACTGCACATCTGTGTGGATCGACTCCAAGAGCTGACGCAGCAGCCAGATATCCTTCCGGATCCGGTTTCGAACACTTTACCTCATCGCCGGTGATTATCACATCAAATTTTTCTTTAAAGTTCGGCATATCGTTCCAAAGATGAGCCATCTTAAGGCCATTGCTGCTCGTCACCAAGGCAATGGGTATCCCTCTTTCCCTTAAGGCATCTAAAAATCCGACAGCTCCTGGCAAAGCTTCGTATATCATCATTCCCTCAAGGCGTATCAGCTCCTTTGTCACATCTTCCCTGACATCCTCCGGGAAATACCTTTCAAGTATGTCTTCGAGAGTAGTGCCTTTAATCTTATAGGCAAAATTCTCGATTCCGGTAGGCCATTGGCGTTCTATGGCTTCCCAGATTTTAGTGTATATTCTTTCGCTGTCTACCAGAACTCCGTCAAGGTCAAACAGGCATGCTATATCGTTTTTATTATTCATAATCTACAAAATTACAGAATTTTTATGAAGTGCAAAAAAAATTTATTAACTTTGTAGTGAAAACGTTCAGAAGGCTGTTTTGTTTTGCCTCTGAAGATTGAATAATAAGGCAATGATAAAGGATATATCGCTGCGTGTTTCGCCTGAGATAGCCTCAACTCCTGAGTTGCTAGCGCATAAAGTGTTTGGAGCAGCCGGTTGTAAGGTCAACGACTGGAAGGTTGTGCGTAGGTCGATTGATGCGCGAAAACGTGACATAATCATTAATCTTACCGTAAGGGTAGCTTCCGGAGATGACCGGAAGGTACCATCCGGCTATGTGCCTGTGGACTTTCCAGATGTCTCATCTTCTAATGAGACAGTGGTAATAGTTGGGGCGGGGCCCGCCGGACTGTTTGCAGCTCTTGAATGCATTCGTCTCGGCATGAAGCCAATTGTGCTTGAGCGTGGAAAAGATGTTGATTCAAGAAGGCTTGATATAGCCTCTCTCAATAGAGAGCGGAAAATAGATCCGGAATCAAACTATTGCTTTGGAGAAGGTGGCGCCGGAACTTTTTCTGATGGCAAGTTATTCACAAGAAGCAAGAAGCGTGGCAACCCTTCCGAGGTTTTGTCTTTGCTCGTTCAGCATGGCGCAGATGAAAATATCCTTATAGATTCCCATCCTCACATCGGCAGCGACCGTCTTCCCGGAATAATGAAAAAAATTCGGCAGACCATTATTGACTGTGGGGGAGAAGTGCGATTCCAAACCAGAGTAGACCGTATTCTAATAGAAAATGTAAAGGCTTTTGGGGTCGAGACATCTGATGGAGAGAATATTCTTGGGGAGGCTGTAATTCTTGCTACAGGACACTCCGCTCGCGACGTTTATCGCAGTCTTGCACGTGAAGGAGTGAAAATGGAAGCAAAGGGACTTGCAGTAGGTGTGCGTCTCGAGCATCCTCAGCGTCTTATTGATCAGATTCAATATCATAACCCAACCGGACGAGGACGCTGGCTTCCAGCTGCAGAATATAATTTTGTGACTCAAGTAGATGGTCGTGGTGTCTATAGTTTCTGTATGTGCCCTGGTGGCGTTGTCGTCGCTGCCGGGAGTGGTCCGGAGGAACTCGTAGTCAACGGGATGTCTGCATCGTCAAGAAGCAGCATATGGGCTAATTCGGGAATGGTAGTTGAGCTTCGCCCGGGTGATTTCCCTGAGTATGCAGGAAGAGGGGAGTTTGAAATGCTTGATCTGGTGGAGGATCTTGAAAAGAAATTTTATCAGGAATCAAGTGAGCGGATAGTTGCCCCTGCACAGAGGATGAAAGACTTCGTAGAAGGTAAGGACTCAAAAAATCTTCCTCCTTCAAGCTATCTTCCGGGACTCTATGAGGCTCGAATGGACAAAATCCTTCCCCCTTTTATCGCCGGTCGCCTTCAAAAAGGATTCCAGGATTTCGGTAGAAAAGCTAAAGGATTCCTGAGCAATGATGCGATACTTATAGGATTGGAATCACGCACATCAAGCCCCGTAAGGATACCCCGAGATAAAGAGACATTAAGCCATGTTGAGATAGATCGACTTTATCCGGCAGGAGAAGGTGCGGGATATGCCGGTGGAATTGTATCTGCTGCCATCGACGGAATGCGATGCGCCCGCAGCATCAAACAG
>JAIDTO010000235.1 GCA_029060625.1 Muribaculaceae bacterium
CAGGCTGTGGTAGCAGCCTACGATCCCCTTCACTGGTTTGACTACGCCAACAACTACTGCGGTATAAACATATATCCTGAAGTGCTTGCTGACCAGGTCATGCCGGGAGGTGGCGATGTCAACGACATGAACCAGTGGAAGACCGTCTTCAATTTCAACACGACTGCCACTGTAGTGCTCGACACCAACTACTCGAATGCATATTCAGGCGTAAAACGTTGCATTGATGCCCTCAGGTATATGTACACTTATTGGGAGCCTAAAACCGACCAGGAGCTTGCCAACCGTGAATACTATGAGTCGCAGGTGATTGCCCTCCGTGCATTCTTCTACAACTACCTGTGGCACTGGTGGGGAAATATTCCTTACTACGACGAACCCCTCAGCGGAGACAATGGCTACCTTGCCACACAGTACACAGCCGATGAAGTGTATGAGTTCATCATCCAGGATCTGGAAAAGGTGATTTCAATGAATCGCCTTCCGGAAAAATGCACAGGTGCAGAGCTCGGTCGCGTGACAAAGCATTTCGTATATATGCTCTACGCAGAGGTGGTGATGTATCAGAACGATGCATCGCGCAAACCGACAGCACTGAAGTATATGGAAGAAATCATCAATTCCGGCAAATACCAGCTCGTAAGCGACTTTGCATCCATTTGGGATGTAGCAGGCGAATGGTGCAGCGAATCCGTATGGGAGATCAACTACTCCGACTATCAGGCAACACGTAACTGGAGCTGGGGCGGCACAGCAGGCGGCACCGTTGTTCCCTGTATGATTCTTCCTCGTGGCTATGATTCCTCTGACGGCATACACGACAACACCGGCTGGGGCTTCGGCACAGTCCGCAAATCATGCTACGACTCTTATGATCCCGCCGACACCCGTCGCGATGCTTCCATCTGGCAGCCCGCACCCGGATCATATACAGTTGGCTACCAAGACACCGGCTACTTCCTTGCAAAATATGCCGGCATAATCGGAGGCAACTCCGGCCAGCAGGCAGATGCAGTGCTCAACTACAACAACAATCTACGTCTCTATCGCTACGCAGAGACCCTTCTCAACGCTGCAGAACTTGGCTCGCCTAACGCTCAGCAATATCTTGATATGGTTCGCGCACGTGCCGGTCTCGGATCTGTTCCGGCAACCCTCGACAATATCATCCAAGAGCGTGCATGGGAATTCCTTGGCGAAGGAAAGCGCTACTGGGACCTTATCCGCACCGGTCTTGCAAAAGATTATCTCGTGAAGGGCACCGAATATCCCGACGACCGCACCGGCAACTACACAGACAACAAGAAGTATCTCCCCTTCCCCCAGTCTGAAATCGACATTTGCCACGGCACACTGAAGCAGAACGACGCTTATTTCCAGTAATTCACTCTCAACACTAAGACAAAATGAAGACTACAAATAAAATATTAGGCTTCGCCTCAATGGCGGGAGTGATGCTCGCCTTGGGCGCCTGCTCTACAGAGCCTAACTTCCAGCCATCAAGGGCTGGAATTCCCCAGGCTTCCGACTACCAGATCGGAATATCGGTAGATGAATTCAACAATGTGGAGCTCAACATACTCGACAAGAACGGCCAGAATGCGAAGGGAGTATATCCCGTATGGTATGTCAACGAAAGCACCCGCCCCTCCACATCTCTCACCTACCGCGACCTGATCACAATCGCCGGTGATTATCCTGTGGAGATGAAGGTCGGCAACGGCAACGGTGTCTCCGACGGCTCAGTGACAGGTACAATCCATATCGACAAGACTATCTTCGACTTCACTCCCTATATGAATGCCTTGACCAATGGCTCTGTAAAAGAGTGGGCAGTCGATGGAACAAAACAAGGCCATATGGGTTGTGGCCCCGACACCAATAATCCTGCAGGATGGTGGAACGGAGAACCGGGCTGCAAAGAGGCTGAAGGAGTATATGCCAACATCCTGACATTTGCCAACACCGGAGCTGAAACCACCGGAACATACGTATATGATCCGGGCACATCCGGCACTTTCTACGTGAACACCGGCGTACATTCACTTCCCGGCTACACCGTCAACAATCCCGACGATGGCAATGACTTCCGCGTAGAGGCAAAGACTGTGGAATCAACTTTCACACTCTCTGCAGAAGGAGCCTACCTTTATCTTGTGCTTCCTGCCAACACTCCGTTCCCTTATATTCCATCGGAGGCAGGTTTTGCAAATCCGAAATACCGCATTGCAAACTTCAGCAAGAACGAAATCACACTCGTTCAGGATCTCGATGGCATTTCATGGCAGTACATAATTGCGCCAAAGGCCGAGGCTGACGTGACTGTGACAGGCTTCAAATATGACTTTGAGCACAACCTTTGGAAAGACGCTTCCGTAGTAGTAGCCTCTACATGGTTTGCCGACGGTGGTTGGGGGGAACTTTCACCGCAGCCGGAAGTGACACTCACTCCAGACAAGGGCATCTCGCTCCACGTACCGGCCGCAACAGGCAACGACCAGTGGCAGGGACAGGTACACGTGGAGACCGATATCGAGGTTCACTCAGGTATCACCTACGACTTCTCCTGCAACGTCAATGTGCCGAAGGCAGGTGCAGTGACAGTCAAGGTTCAGAAACAGGGCGACGACGAGACATTCTTCACCGCAGACCGCGTGGATGTTGAGCCTAATGGATCGATCGTTTGGTTCTCCGACGTAGAAGGCTTCGAAGGCACTCTCAAGATAGCGTTTGACTTTGGCGGCTACGGCGACTGCGACGTGGAAGTGACCAACATCGTCTTCAAGGAGCATCAGTATGATGATGGCACCAAGGTTCCTGATCTCAACGTAGAGCCTGCTCCTGAAATCTCCGATGCCGACAACCTCTTCGCAGGTTTTGAAGTGGTGAACTATTCTACTTGGTTCGCCAACTCAGGATGGGATTCATCCGCCATAGTACAGCCGGAGATCGTCTTCTACGAAGACGGCTACAGCTTCATCTCTCCCGAAGGTATCGGCAGCGACCAGTGGCAGGGACAGGTACACATCTGGACCAATGTGGAGGCATCTGCAGAACACAAGTATGACTTTATGCTGACAATTGAGTCAGACAAGGACATCAAGGGCGTGACAGTGAAGATTCAGAAGGGTGACTCTCTCGGAGCTGATGACGCAGACAACGAGGTAGCATTCTCCGTTGACCGCGTTGACGTAGAGGCAGGAGAACCTTATACCTACTTCTTCAAAGGTAAGCCGGGCTTCGACACCAAGAACATCCAGGTATGTATGGACTATGCAGGCGCTCCCGACAAGACCAACATCACCGTCTCCGACATCCGCATGCAAATCGCAAAATAAATATGGACGGGCGGCTTTCCAGCCTCCCACCAGTCAGGTCGGAGACCTGAAAATCATGTTAAAACCCCAGGCTTGAGCCTGGGGTTCTTCATAAGAATTCACAGTAGCCTCGGAGAGGCGATTTATGATTTTTCACAGCATACCTTTTATGAAACTCAAACCTATATTTCTCTCCCTTCTTCTACTCCCCTTCGCATGGAGCTGCTCCGACAAGACAGCTGAAGCCCCTGTCTCCAACAAAGACCGCTTCGTCCAGGTCAAGGGTCAGGACCTCGTCACTCCTGACGGCAGCAAACTCTATATCGTCGGCACTAACCTCGGAAACTGGCTGAACCCCGAAGGATACATGTTTGGCTTTCAGCGTATGAATGCGCCTCGCCAGATCAACGAGCTTTTCAGCGAACTCGTCGGACCGGACAAAGCGGCAGAGTTCTGGGCAGCTTTCAAAGACAACTACATCACAAAAGACGATATCGACTTCATCGCATCGACAGGAGCCAATACTATCCGGTTACCCTTCCACTACAAGCTATTCACAGATGAGGATTATATGGGGTTGACAAAGGATCAGGACGGCTTCGCACGCATCGACAGCGTGGTGAGCTGGTGCAAGGCCAACGACCTCTACCTAATCCTCGACATGCACGACGCTCCCGGCGGACAGACCGGCGACAACATTGATGACTCTTACGGCTATCCCTGGCTTATGGAGAGCGAGAAGAGCCAGCAGCAGTTCTGCGACATCTGGCGCTCGATTGCCGACCGCTACAAGAATGAGGAGACTATTCTCGGATATGAGCTCATCAACGAGCCTATAGCCCATTTTTTCGACAACAAGGATGAGTTGAACTCAAAGCTTGAGCCGCTCCACAAGCGTGCTGTGGCCGCAATCCGCGAGGTGGATCCCGACCATATCATACTGATTGGCGCTCCTCAATGGAACAGCAACTTCGAGCCATTGAAGGATACAGACTACGACCCTCAGCTGATGTTCACCTGCCACCGTTATGGCGGTCCTGCAACGGCGGAGGCAATCCAATCGTATATCGACTTCAAGAACAGCAGCAACCGTCCCATGTATATGGGAGAGATTGGCCACAACACCGACGAATGGCAGGCTGACTTTGTGAAGGTGATGAAAGACAATAACATAGGCTACACCTTCTGGCCCTACAAGAAAGAAGGAGGCAGCTGCATGATGGGCATAACATTGCCGGAGGAATGGGAAGAAGTGGTGAGATTTGCTGAAGGCCCACACCATACCTTCGCTGAGATCCGCGACGCAAAGCCAGACCGAGCAAAAGCCCAAGTTGCCCTCAACAAGTTCATTGATCAATGCAAGACCCGTAACTGCACCCCACAAGTCAGCTACATCGAATCCATCGGCCTCTCAATACCGAAATAAAATATGGAAGAAGATATGGGAGGGCAGTTTCTAACCGCCTACAGACATCTTAAATAACTATGAAATCGAGCAGCCTTTCAAGTTGCTCGATTTCTGTTTATCTGGATTTTTCACGATCAAACATCATTTTTGTTTATGGTCTTTGGCTTCGGCACTCTCTACGAGGAAGACGCAGAAAATGATAAGGATTATGGAAAGAATCTGCCACCATGAGAACTTGTCCTGTCCAAGCGCATAGCTGACGATTGCCGCCACTATGAGAATCCAGTTGGAGTATAGTGCCACTACAGTGGCGGGGAGCTTCTTAAGTCCTACATCCGTGAGAAGATAGCTCAGTGAGGTCGGGAAGAGAAGCACGAAAGCCAGCACAAGGAAGGGAGTGGAGAAGACACTTGAAGTCAAGACAGGGGCAAACCACTTGCCGGTGATGATGACGGCTACAATGCCGGCAAGAAGACCACCTGAGAAAGTATATTTGCTCACCGTAGCATTGCTCAGACGCTTGAGGAATTTCTTCTCAATCACAAGGTAGGCACTGAAAAGGAATGTGGACATAAGGCAAAACATATTGCCTAAGAGAGGATTTGATGCCACCTCGCTGTGTTTCTGAGTAAGGATACATATCAACGCTCCGCCGATACCAAGCACGATTCCAATCAGTCTGCCTGTTGAAAGCCGGTCGGTACGTAGGAAAAGACAGATTATATAGACCACAGTAGCCTGCAGAGCAATAAATATCGATGAGGAAATAGGAGTGGTATATGTAAGGCCTATCAAGAGTGTGTACATGTATCCGAAAACAGCGATGATTCCGGTCAGCAGTAGCAGCAGACGGTCGCGCATCGTCACCTGTTCCGTCTTGTCAGGACGTACCCAGCCGAGGATCCAGAAGAAAAGAGACCCGAAACCGAGACGGAGCACTACCCCTGTGAATGCATTCATCCATGTCGGGAGCAGAAATTTCAAGGCATTCTCATTAAGACCGGAAAAAGTCTTTGCCACAAACATAGAGACGTTTCCGACAAGGCGTCCATGCTTGTCAGCTTTTACTGCTGTCTGTTCCGCATTCCCTGCAGGAATGCCTGAATTGGAATTCGTTTGTTGAGGATTCATAGGCGAACTGTCATATTTTTATTATTCCTCCGCAGGTGTTGCGAGTTCGAGGATGCTTTTGAATTCGATATTTGAGTCAATGAGCGAGGGGTCTTCGATGTAACGGTTCATTTCTTCTGCCCATTTTCGATGAAACAGTGTGCCCAACAGCAGATCGTTGTAGCGCTTTGCCAGCTGTATCTCGCCGTTCAGGAGAGCATCCTTCACCATATATTTCAAGAAAAATACCCTCTTCCCATATTGCACGCAGTGCTCCATGCCCCAGCGGTAGGAATGCATGAAGTCTCCATTGTAATAGCTGATAGGAATATTGACGTAAGCCGTCATACTGAATCCTTCAGCATGACGGGGATCAATGTTTCTTGGCTTCATATCCTTGAGATCCTCCGGTTTTCCCCCAAGGTTGACGATGGCAAAATTATTGAGCATACGCATCGTATAGCTTGGAGGCTCCTTGATCCTTGACATCACCATGGCCATGCTCCCCCAGTCGTTGTTTTCCAGATGACGGAGCATTACAACGGTAGCCCTGAGCTGCTCGTTCTTCTTGTCGGCATTAAGACACCACACTCCGCATAGGCACAAAGCTCCTGCACTCCCCCACATAATCCAACGAGCGGCAGGGAATTTTCCAACAGAACTGACTATGGCAAGAGCCAACAGAGATACTGAAGCCACGATGAATGGCATCCATAAATACACATCAAACGATTCTATAAGCAGGTCGGGAAGCCCTTTTAGTAGGAGATATTCGTTGTCGACAGTCGTTGGTTGGAAATACTCATAATAAAGGTATGGCACCATAAAGATAGCCACCAGCACCACTGCGCAAAAAGCGAATCCCATATATTTTCTACATCGTATGCTCTCTGCCCCCATAAAAATTACACCGATGAATGCGGCAAAAATGGCGTAGAATCCGGCGATGAAATAGCACCCTGCGATCAGCAAAAGCAATGCAAACGCAAGCGGCATATGCTTCTCTACAATCCTATAAAGGAAGAGGGCTGACATAAGGAAAAGATAGCCGAGAGTGTTGGAATACATATAGCCCACAGTCTTCATCGACACCCAGGCGTCGTCCATCTGCACCACCGACACCAACATCGCCACCGGGACAATGAACAGCAGCGGAGCAGCTACACCGGGAAGCCTGAACACCTTTTGGGTCAACCAAGCTGTCAGCAACCACAGCAAGATAAGCACCACGCTACCCAATGCAGGATAATACATCAACTGCGTAAGCCATGCCCCGGCATAGCGTAGCAAGCCACCGGGGAAATAGAGACACTGGCGGAAGAAGAACCTTGTGGGCTCGAATAGCGACATCTCATCATACCATCGGAGCATATACCCGTTTCTTAGCGGAAGCATCAGATAGCAGAAGACGACAAAAGCAATCGTAGTCAGAAATGCCGGGCTCTTCAGGATGGCCGGGAACTTGGAGTCGTCTTTAGTTTCCTCTGCATTCGGAGTTTGCACAGGCACACTTTCAGGCTTATTAGGCTTATGAGACTTTTTCATCACTTGGATTTGAATTTGGCTGGTATTGGATCTTGGTCGAGTTGGCTGATGATATCATGGCGTGATGGGTCCAACGGTCCGTTGAAAAATTCCGGCACGTTGAACGACTTCATCAGCTCACGATAGTAAGCCGGGGATTCCTGTGGCACGACAAATGCTTTTGAATCCTTGCCTTCAGGAGAGATGTATGCAATGTAAGGACGTGTATAGGAGCCATCGTCGCGTCGAGAGCTGAACACAATCCATCTTGAGTTTGACGACCAGGAATGATAGCTGTCAGTGTCGTCACTGTTGGCATTCTTCAAGGAGCGCGTCTCGCCTGACGCAAGGTTCATCATATAGAGGTCGCTGTCTTTATGCCATATGTGGAATGTGCCAAACGGGGCTTGGCAATAGAGAAGATACTTCCCGTCGGGTGATATGCGTGGAAGGAGGGCACTTAGACTGTCGACAGTGGCGTAGACCACGGTGTCAGGCTCCGAAAACCGTCGGGTGGCAAGGTCAAAGTCGCGGCTCACTATGTCGTAGCGCATAAGGTCGCTGTTTTCCGCGACATTTTCTGGTGTGACACCCTCCGGGTAGCGTGCCACGGAGTAGTAGAGTTTCTTGCCGTCAGGAGCCCATCCGGGGAAAGTCTCGAGAAGCTGAGGGTCGCTTGCAATGTTGCTCACCTCATGGGTCTTCATGTCGTAGAGGATAAGGTCGGAGGAGTCATCATACACCTCAACCTTCCTTTTGCCGGTGGGGAAGAATTTCTGCTTTGTTTCGTTGGTGGAATATGCAATCAGGTCGAGGGTAGGATGCCAAGCCGGATAGACTCCGGCTGAGCTGGTGCTACCTGTCTTCAGGTTTACTTTCCTGACAGAATCGCCGGCCATGACGACAGTCCCCCCTTTTGTCTTCCTGACGTGAAACTGTGAGCTATGGTCGGCATATTGGTTGCGGGGGACATGGCAATTAATGCATTGACCGCGTCGCTCATCGCAGGGATTGGGAGTGCTATAGACCACATGCTCATCAAACGATGTCAGATCACGCATATTGATCGACATTCCTGCAAACTGCACGAAGGAGGGTTCTATGAGGCGATAGCTGAGATGTGTGTCAATAGGATATTCCGCCACATGGCTTGAGAATTTATAAAGTTTCCACTCCCCGTCGTTTTTCACATAGACCTCATAGCTGATGTCTTTCCCTTTCGATGCATCCAGAAGCTTATGCCAATCATCAATGTCCCAGCGGATAACCTTTCCGTCGGCAACCAACGACTTCCCATCGGCTCCCGTGACTCTTGCCACATACTCCTCACCCGGCATATCGACTTCAAAATTTAGAGGTGCGATATTAGGAGGAATCACTATGGATGTATAGTCAGGGATTATCTTGGGCTCTTCTTGAGCCTCCTTCACATTGCCCGTAGGTACCTGAGTGCCCCCGCAAGCACCAAGCAGCAAAATAAAGGATAAATATATGAGTGATTTAATCGAACAAATAATACGTTTCATGCCAAAATTTTATAGGATTCGAGTTGAGGATGCAAATATAGCAAATAATCCACACATATGCAAATACTCCCTCCCCAATGCATCCCCGCAAGAATAATTTTGGATCGGGGGTCTAAAAAGAGAGTCCTATTTCAAAAAAGTTACAAAATTATTTCAAAAAGATTCCGAAGAGTTTGGTGGTTCAGCGATTTTTTTCTACTTTTGCACTCTAAAGCAATAACATACATTTATGGCACGCAAATCCACTATAATTGCACTTATGGCATTAACCATGGCAAGCTGCTCTAAGCAGAACCCAATCACTTATCCGGAGGCTCCCAACGACGGGACAGTAGACGTATACTTCGGAAAAGAGGTCAACGACCCATATCGCCCTCTTGAAAACGACACCGCTGCAGAGACCCTCGAATGGGTGAAGGCGGAGAATGCCGTGACAGAAGAATACCTTTCCAATATCCCTTTCCGTAGCAATATCCGCGAGCGACTGACTCAGCTCAACAACTACCCGAAGACCGGTATGCCCTACAAAGAGAATGATGGAAAATACTATTTCTACAAGAACGACGGCCTGCAAAACCAATCTGTCCTTTACCGTTCAAACACACCCGGAGGAGAGGCTGAAGTCTTCCTTGATCCGAACAAGCTTTCCGACGACGGCACATCATCGCTGAAGGGCGTATATCAGTCACACGACGGCAAATATACCGCCTATACGGTATCGAACAAGGGCAGTGACTGGACTGATATCTATGTCATGGACACTGCAACAGGCCAATTGCTACCCGACCATATTGAATGGACTAAATTCACCGGTGTGGCATGGCATGGCAACGGATTCTACTACAGTGCCTATGAGAAACCGACCCCGGGAAAGGAATATTCCAACACCAATGAATTCCACCGGATATATTATCACAAGCTCGGTACGCCACAGAGCGAAGACAAGGTGGTATTCGACAACTGCAAACAGCCCCAGCATTTCCATAGTGTTGACATCTCCGACGATGAGTCTGTATTGATGGTAATGGGAGGTGGAGCCGGAAAAGGAAACTCTCTATATATAAAGAACTTGAAATCACCGAATCCGGAGTGGATAACTGTAGAAGGCTCCCAAGACCATGACATCAGCGTAATCGGGAAGAAGGACGACACACTATACATATTCACCTCTGCCGACGCCCCGAAATACAAGCTCATGACAGTCGACGTAAAGAATCCTGAGAGACATAACTGGAAAGACCTTGTGCCTGAAGACAAAGACGCAGTGCTCGTGGACGCTACATTTGCCGGCGATAAGCTAATCCTTACCTACGACAAGGATGCGTCTCACCACGCTTACGTCTACAGCAAGGAGGGAGTCAGGGAACGAGAGATATCACTTCCCGGCTACGGGACACTCTCCTTCTCTACCAATTCCAAGGATCCCGAGACTTTCTACTCTTTCTCCTCCTTCACTACCCCATCGACAATTATGTCATATAACGCTGAGACCGGCGAAAGCAAGCTTTTCCATGCCACTGAGCTTCAAGGTTTCAATCCTGATGACTATGTGACGGAACAAGTGTTCTATCCTTCTGCCGACGGTACGGAGATCCCGATGTTTATAACATATAAGAAAGGTCTCAAGAAAAACGGCAAGAATCCCGTATACCTATATGGCTATGGAGGCTTCAACGTCACTCTAAACCCGGGCTTCTCAGCCAACCGTCTCTTCTGGCTTGAAAATGGAGGCATCTACGCCCAGGCAAACCTCCGTGGAGGCGGCGAATATGGTGAGGAATGGTATGCAGCAGGCACAAAGCAGCAGAAGAAAAACGTCTTCAACGACTTCATTGCGGCTGCAGAATATATGATAAATGAGGGATGGACCAACAAGGACAATCTCGTCATAGAAGGTGGCAGTAACGGAGGTCTGCTCGTAGGAGCAGTGACCAACATGCGTCCCGATCTCTTCAAGGTTGCGATACCCCGTGTAGGTGTGATGGATATGATGCGCTATCATCTTTTCACAATCGGCTGGAACTGGGCACATGACTACGGAAAGTCTTCTGATTCTCCCGAAATGGCCAGCTACTTACTCTCCTACTCTCCAATCCACAATATCAAGAATGACGGAACACCCTATCCTGCAATCCTTGTGACAACCGCTGACCATGACGATCGTGTGGTGCCTGCCCACTCTTTCAAATATGCCGCTACCCTCCAGGCTTCTGACACTGGTGATGCCCCTAAATTGATCCGCATTGACAGCAATGTGGGCCACGGAGCCGGTAAACCCATCGACAAGATCATCGACGAATATACCGACATCTATTCCTTCATCTACGAGAATATGGGACTTGAACCGAAATGACACCTTTATTTAGTAAAGAGTAATGAGTAATGAGTGAAGAGTAATGAGTGAAAAGTAATGAGTATCGAGTAAAAAGGGATGCTTAATCATCAAAAAAAAGGAAGACCGTTGGGCCTTCCTTTTTTATACTCAATACTTTTTACTCTTTACTTTTTACTCTTTACTTTTTACTCTTTACTTTTTACTCTTTACTCCATACTTTTCTGAAAGAATCAAAGACTCTTTCAGAATGGGTATTTCCCCTCAGATGCTCCAAGGAAAAGGCCGTCAAGTTGATAGGTGCGGATTATAGATCCATCTCGCCTGTTGATATCGCCTCCGGTTTCCCAGAAAAACGGAACACAACCTGCATTCTTAGCTTCACGTGTCACCTCTCTGTTCCAAAGTGTCTGGCTTGCCTGATGCTTTTCCTTATCTACACCTGCGATGTTGGATCTATCTTCGCATACACAGTATTCTCCAAGAACCGTAGGATAACCTTTATCGACAAAATGCTTCTTCATCAGTTGCATCTGATCCCTTACATAGTCTTCCTCACCCCATGTACTGTTGCGGTCGGATCCTGCCACGTGGTTCTCTTTGCCCCAGTACCAGGCAACCTTACCCCAGCTTGCATCCTCCGTCATCATATTGAAGTTGTAAGGAGAGTAAAAATGAGCCTCTACCATAAGGCGGTCTGACACTACATCCTTCGGCATCTGGAAATAGCCCTCTGCCGCAATCTCGATATTGGTGTTGGGCACAGACATCACGAGCACACGATCAAGGTTGTTGCCTCCTGTAGCGCGGACTGCGTCAAGCATTGTCTGCTCATACTTCATAATAGCATCAATGCCGCGCTCCTTGGTTGCCTTAGTAGTCTCATCTACCGGAGGCTCATTCATAGCCGAGAAGAGAAGACGCTGGTCGTAATGATTTAGTTTGGTAGCAATCTGGGTCCAATACGAGCCGAATTTGGCATTGACGGCCTCATCAAAGCCCTTGGTGCAGGGATCTCCCTCGATCCAGCCACTATCCCAGTGGGTATTAAGAAGAGCATACATTCCGTTTCTAATCACCCAACCTACCACTTCGTCGACGCGATCGAGCCAAACAGCATCGATCACGCCATCCTTGGCATGGGCATTCCAGGCGCAAGGAATACGCACTGCATTGAAGCCCATTGCAGCCAGGGCGGCAACGTAGGTCTCGTTGACAGGCATACTCCAGTCGCCCTCTCCGCCGGGACACTCCATGGTGTTGCCAATATTGATTCCGGCATACATGTCAGCAGCAATCTCCATCGCAGTTTTCCCATTCAGGGCCGCTACTGACCTTGCACCCTGACGCACAGTGATATTGGCGATACCTGTCTTTCCTACTGCCAATACAATGATGCCTTCACGCTCCTTGCCTGTGTTGTTGGGAGAATACGTAAACGTCAAGATCCCCTCATTGAGAGCACGCGTATCAGCCGGCTTGATCCATTCCGGAAGATTCGTGGCAGGATCACCTGTAGCCACATATTTGATCGTTATTGTGCCTCCATTAGGGTCAAGGTCGCCTTGGGGGTCAATGCTACGGATCTCAACCACGTCGCCGGATACCTGAGTCACCTTGACTGTGGATGTCTCCTTTCCGGCAGTCACAGACACCTGTGCCGAACGAGTCTCCCCGGTGGTATTGGCCTCTGCAGTGAGCTCCACCGAATAAATCCCGGTAGTGAGACTTGTCACCTCGCCGATGCGTAGCCATGAAGCATCCGTTGTGACCGTCGGCTTCACAGACGCCTTTATATTTAGCGACTGCGTGGTAGAGCCGGATAGGAGCACCTCATCCTTGACAGTCAATGTGCCGCTGTTCCATGAATTATCGATGGAGCCCTTTTCCTCCTCGCAAGAGCTGAATGCGAACGAGACGAGCGACAAAATACAAAATAAAACAAAATCCTTTAATCTCATCAATCTAAAATTATGGAGAAAGTCCGGCATCTTTTACCGGACTTTCTCGGTGGTTGAAAAATAGAACTTACATTATTACTTTATAAAAGGCTCACCGGAATCCATCTTCACCTCAAATGTCACTTCAAGAGTGCTTGTGAAGTTGTATTTGGGAGCATCATCCGGGTTAAGTCCCCACGGATGGAAGAAGTAGCGGCGGAGTGTGTTGGGATCATCACCGGCTCCTCTGGATATCACCTCATCGCTAAACGAGATGGAGTTGCCGTCGATCTTCACATCCTTGATGATGACATCCGCATTAGGATAGTCAAGAAGAATATCGGGAACATCAAGGAACATACCGCCGGGGCCTGACTCAGGAACTGTCCCTTCTACAGTAGCTGTGTAGGTGCCATCTTTGGAGAAGATGACGGGATCACTGCTGACGAAGAGCGACCAGTCGTTGCTGAAATAGCTCAAAGTGGCTGCATATGCCGGCTCGTCGCTACCACCGCCGCCGTTGCCGGCGGTCGGGATAAGGTGATATGCCATATATTCGGGCTTCTCACTTGAAAGGGCACCAAGCCATACGCCTGTCACGTTGCCAAACACATTCTTCTCAATGCTGAGGATACGCAGGCTATTCTCGGCATCGACCGCGAAGCTTGCCCAGCCTACGAGAGAGAATGACTTGATTGGTTCAGAGAAGGTATAGATGCCGTTGTCGCTCAGTTCATAACTGCAATCGATGGAGGATCCGTCAGGATAAGTGAAGACGGCGGATCCATCGTTGCTGTCAAGTGTCATCGAGAAGTCCGCATAGGATGCCGGATCGGGAGTGCCGAGCCAGTCGGGATAATCCTCGGGATTGCGCCAGCCGTTCATGAGCGAGCCGTCAAGGTTTGCCCAGTCAAGAGGATTCTTGTCAGAAAGCACCCACTTCACCGACGTGATGACAGTCTGGGAAACATCTTCCCTCCATCCGTCAGGGAGTTCCGGCTCCTTGGAGCTCTCATCAGCCTGATAATTGTCGAAATAATCCTTGGTCACGTAGTTGAGAGAAGTAGCCGAACCTGACTTGAGACCATCCGGAATGAGCTGCATTGCTGTATCGGAAAGATACAGGAGCTTGCAGTCGCGGGTCATAACGCCATTATTGCTTGAATTCAAGGGATAGACACC
>JAIDTO010000236.1 GCA_029060625.1 Muribaculaceae bacterium
CTTGGGAAAGTCGAGGCTTTGTTTTATGTTTTTAAGCATATACCTAAAATAAGGGTGCGCCATTTTGACACACCCTCTTATATTTTTTAATAATTCGTAAAACGCCTTATCTATTCAGCATCCTGTTAGCCTGGCTTATCTTAAATCCGAGAAGCATACGGTAGATACCGAATGTGATGAATGCGATTCCAATATAGAGCCATACTGCAATTCCACCTGCAAGAGGACCGGCGAGGAATATGACTGCAAGAATCAGTGTGCAAAGGATAAATGAAAGAAGCATCGCGAGCCAATATTTTGTGTCGCCATAATAAAGGACAGCCTCACATACGGCATTAAGAGCTACAAATACAAGATAGAATCCTATTCCATATATGAATGCGCTCACCATTGAAGCTTCAGGAAGAAGGAGTAGCCATACACCGCAGATGATCTCGATTACACCTACAAGAAGCTTGAATCCCCAGCCGGAAATGCTTCCTATGCTGAGCAGAGCGAATACTGTGTTGAGGAATCCCACAGAGCAGATCACCAAAGCGAATGTGTAAGCCATGATAGGAAGAGAGGTTTGCGGGCTTGCGAGGCACCATATTCCGAGTCCTATGGAAAGAAGACCGGTGATTACAGGAATCCACCAATATTTGGAGGCGGTTTTAAGCATTGTGCGTGTCATAGTATTAATAATTTAGATTGTTTATAATGTGTTTACGAAAATATAACACCAGATCCTCCCCTTTGGTTTAATAAAAAATCAATTGCAGACTTTATCTTCAACTGGACCAGATCCCCCATTTTGATTTCTTCCGTGATTTATTTTTAAATAGCATTAAATACCTAAATCCTTGTATCTTCAAGAAAAAAGAATTATCTTTGCACTTCGATTCTAACAATAATGTCTATGATTAACTTCAATAACCGTCCAAATGTATTCATATTCTTGTCTGTATTCAGCCTTATACTGGCATGTTGTGACCGCTACAGCAAAGTAATGAAACAAATGGATATTGTAGAATCTGTCATGAACTTAATGCCTGACTCTGCAATGACCCTATTGAATGAGATTTCATCGGAAAATATCAGCACAAATAAAGAGCGTGCAAGATACGCCCTGCTTAAATCGATGGCTTTAGACAAGAACTATGTTGACACCACAACATTCGATGTACTCCAGCCTGCAATCAATTATTATCTTAAAAAAGGATGCCCCGATGAAAAATTGCGAACCTTATATTATCAAGGACGCATCTACCAGAACAAAGGTGAGAATGATTCCGCTATGTATAGCTTTCTGAAAGGGAGGGATTTCTTCGAGCAAGCTAACGATACTATGACGGTGGCAAATCTCAGAGTTGCTATGGCCACGATTCAATACAAGATGTATAAATTTGACGATTACATTAAGAACAATGTTGAAGCAGCTAAATTGTACAAAAAAATTGGGCTAACTGATTATGAAATATCATGTCTGGGAAATGCTATGGACGGCTGCATCATCAAGAACAACAAATCTCATGCCGATAGTATTCTTTCAATAGTAAAAGAAAGGATTGAGGAAAATCCAGAGTTGGGTGAAATGGCAAGGTCATATTTACTAAATTATCTATTAAATTTTGGAGAAAAAGATGACATTCTTCGCATACTCTCTTTCTATAATTCTCAAGATTCAATTGATGATTTTGATAAAATTAATATTGCTACAGCGTATTATAAACTTGGAAACATTAAAAAAGCTACTCAAGAAATAGGATATATTAGCTCTGGTTCAGCTGTTAGATCATCGTTGAAATATCTTGTGTTGAATACATATTTATTAGAGCAAAATGGAGATTTAGATAAAGCCTTGGAAGCATACAAAGAGTTTTCAACTACTATAGATTCAATACATCTTGATATGATGTCACATGACCTGCTTTTTGCTCAAAAAAAGTATGAGATTGAGAAATCCAATATAATTAAAATTCATAAGAGAGACCGTAATATCTGGATAGTGTTATGCCTATCTTTTCTATTGTTTATAGGGATGACTTTAATCTATTATCGCTATCGATTATCTCAAGCAGAAAACCAACAGTCTGAAATGAAGAGAATTTCGCTGCAACAGATGAATGAGAAACTTGAATTAGAAAGACAGAATACTATACTTGAAAAGAAGGCTGCAGAATCTGAGCTCTATAGGAAGTCATTAGAAGCGGAAAACCTAAGAAAGGAAAACGAAAATCTTGAACTTGAAAAAAAGAATACTATTCTTGAAAAGGAGGCTGTCGAGTCTGAACGCGATAGAAAATCGTTAGAGACAGAAAACCTCAAGATGAAAATTGACCAGTTGGAAAAGGAAAGTCAGCAGTTAAAGGAAATATTGGAGGAACACAAAGATCTGGAAAAGCCGCTTCAGGAGATTCTTAGAAAACGAATGGAGATGCTCAATGCCTTATTGGCTACGACAATCTCCAATAACGATAAACATGCCAAACTATATAACCAATGGCGAGACAAACTGATAGAAGATAAAGACGAGTTTATGAAATCCACCCGTCTCACCTTCACAGCACTTTACCCAAACTTCATTGGATATATGACGCAACATGATCTTTCGGAATCGGAAATCAATTATGTATGTCTTTATGCCATTGGTCTTCGTGGAACAGAAGTAGGCGACTATATTAAACTTAAAAGACATTACCACATCAGCAGCGAAGTCAGGAAGAAGCTCGGAATCGACGAACATGAGACAAACCTGGGCATATACATACGCAAACTCCTAAAATCCCTACAATAATTTCAACATAATCGTAAGCCTTTTTTTCCTATCCTCCTGCCATCTTCTTACATCAGAACTTATGGAAGAAGTATGTCTTACCTACGAATGTATTGCCTATCCATCCCCTGTGTCAAACTTTTCATAATCCTAATCCAAAATTCATCTAAGCATATTTGCTATCTCATTGATTTTTACCACTAAAAAAAATTCACTCCGTCAAACTTTTTTCCTTGCATGAAAACTTTTTCCATTATATCTTTGCACCAGTTAAACCAACAAACAAAGACATATGAAAAAGATTATTTTACTTATTGGAATACTTCTATGTATTTCAGTTCACACCGTAGCCGCTAAAGAAGATGTCCTCGTTACTATCTTATTAAAAGGACAAGACCTTAGAAATACAACTGTGAAGCGAACACCTATGCAAGCGCCTGTAGAGATATACTACGACGAAGTTACACAGACAGTCGAAGTTACAGGAGACAATGAGTTAGAAGCACAAGTGTATATTAAAGATGAGAGTGGCCGCACACTTGCCTATTCTTCATCAATTAATACCACATTAATCATACCTTATGACTACTCAGGAATTCTTCTTGTATGCATTGAAACAGAATACTGGTCGGTCATCGGTGAAATTGAAATATGAAGCAATTAGGGTGTTCTGTTTGATGTTCCTAAAACTTCATTCAAAAACACCTGAAAGTTTAATAAAAACACGTGCTTGGAAATATTGATTTTTAGTACAAAAGAGGACGTTATAAATTTGGATATTTCATTGATTTTTAGTATATTTGTATTCTAATATACATCTAAAGAAACAATAAAAAAGTCAGGTTAAAACTCCCCAAGGGAGACTCCCGAGTAGGAATTGAAACGTCTCCGTAAAGTGGTCGGGGAATGCTTCAGAAGGGATGATGTGAAGGAGTCTGTGGAAAAAGCCTCCGAGAAAACCGCCTCATACTGCCGTTATATCCAGAAATATCTGTCGATTCTGACGCTAAAAAAACAAAATTTCAAAGAACGCTTGGCCAATGTCAAACTTAAGGATATAGATCTCTGGGCCAAGGAGAATCTATCTCCGAATCGGGTGGATCTGCGCTCCAGAACTCTCAATAAAGTGAGTTAATTTTGGATAACAGAACTGAACACCCTATATACTAAGCTTTAATCAACTAAATTGCCTATGACTAAAAAACAGTTAAACAGCAAGCATTCAAAAACGAATCTTTACGCTCACAACTTGCCTATGATTCTTTCCATAGGAGCAATTTTATTTGCATCCTTCAGTTCTATAGCCCAAAACCTGACTACACCACAAACAAAAGAAACTTGCTCTATAGTAGACTCTATTCGCAACCAACTGCCGATAATGACAAGAACCAATGGCACAGTAGTGGCTATCGAATCTCCAGTAACCCCAATGATTGTAATTACCAATGTGGGTGATAGAGGTATTCAGGAAGTTTCTCCTGAGATTCTTGAAATGTTAAAAAACACGATCATGGTTGATTTCAAAGCCTTTTTTGGAGAGCCATTTGTTTCTTTGGCACAAGCCGCCTATAATGCAGGAATCCCTTTTGCTGTTCATTTTGTAACCGCAAGCTCTCCTGAAGGTATTAAGGTATCATTCAGTCTGACAGAACTTGAGACGGCACTTAACAGTGACCCACGTGATAATCAACAATAAGTTTAACAAAATTCAGGACTATGAAAAAAAATCTATTAGAAGAGTTAGGTATGACTGCCGACAAAGTCATACTAACTGAGAAAGACATGCTGTGTGTTAAAGGCGGTTGGGACATTCCAATTGAGATAGGGAATGGTTACGATTGTTTCAAACCTCACCTCAACCTTAGCAAATGCGTTACGGACAGCGAATGCTATGGAAATTATTGTGATCTCAAAAATGTTGGTGGTTGTCCCGGCAACACAGTCATTCATGGTGTATGTCCCACATCCAATTAATGTTTAAATCGTCGGTGCCGGACAAAAGGTTCGGCACTGACGATACATCTGTATATCGTTAATTTTCGAAAGTAAAGCTCTACCAATTATCTCAACAAACCTCTTTACATAAGATTTATGAAATACAGTATCTTTAATAATCGCTTACCTTTGTCTGAACATACAGATATAGTATTCAATGCTCTGTCAGAACAGTCTATTATCATACATAAGAATGCTACAATACCATTGAACACAGAAGATGCAGATGATATTAAAATCGATACACTAAAGAGCTTTGGTATCATATGTGACGATAACAAAGATGAACTGACTCAGGCTACCGAGATTTTTCTTAAGACCATAGAAGATAAGTCAAACTTCAGACTAACTATCAATCCAACCCTTCAATGCAACTTCAGATGTTGGTATTGCTACGAGCAGCACAATGCCGCATCTGTGATGAACGATGAAGTATTCGAAAAGCTCAAACAATTTATAGCAGACATTATGGACAGATATCAATCAATCGAACTTGCGTTCTTCGGTGGAGAGCCATTGATGGAGTTTGATTCGATAGTACTCCCTTTGATTGAATACACTAAAGACCTCTGCCTAAAAAGGGGAAAAACATATTTGGCGACATTTACGACAAATGGGTTCTTAATCAATCCTGATATAATAAAGAAATTATCTATATATGATGTCGGTACATCTCAGATCACTCTTGACGGTGGACCTGACTATCATAATAAAACTAGAAAGGCGGTAAATTTTGATTCCTTTCAGCGTATAGTCGATAATATTAAATTACTTGTAAAAGCTGGACTGCAGGTTCTCATACGCATTAATGCCACAAAGGAGAATATACACAGCGCATTGGAAATTCCACACTATTTTAAAGATCTGAATCCTCAAGAAAAAGAAAGAATCAACGTCAGCGTGCAGCAAGTGTGGCAGGATATCGAGAATAACATCTTTGATGGTAAATGGGATATATACGAAGCATTCCTCAACATAGGTATACGACCCTGGCCCATATCCTTCGATGCTTTAAGATCAATCTGCTATGCCGACCGACGACATTCTGCTGTCGTTAATTATGACGGACGCATATTTAAGTGTACGGCGATTGATTTCAACATCAAGAAGGAAGATTCTACTTTAGATCATAATATTTTTGCATCTCTTGATGATGCCTTTGAAAAACGGCTTGTCAAACGATTTAGCAACCCTAATTGTAAAAAATGCAGAATACTTCCTCTATGCGTAGGTGGATGTTCGAAAAATATTGATCAAGCTTCCGGGCAGGAAGAATATTGCCTTCACTCCACCGATGAAGATAAGGATAAGATGGTGAGGCGAATAATATCAGAACAACTTATACTGAAGAAATTAGAGATATCTTGAGATGATAGCTCGACAGTCTTTTGTTTTTCCGATAATTGTCGTCGCAAGTATGGCGATAACTGCCGAAGCGCGTTCAATCAAGGGGCAGGTTCTAAATGCAACCGATTCCACGGCATTGGCTGGAGCAGTATGCCGTCTTTCCGCCGACACTCAACCTATTCTTTCCACTTCAACCGACTCTGATGGTAACTTCCATTTCGACATTGACATTCAATCGAAAATAGATATATCCATTGAAAAGGAAGGGTTCTCTCCTATATATATAACTTTAAAGAACGGGAAAAGAGGCACAAAACTAAATAGGTTGTATATGGAGAAGAGCCATAAACTTAAAGAAGTGACCGTTACAGCTAATTCTGCGATAATCAAGGATGGTATCACAATTGTATATCCTTCTTCCACCGAGGTCAAGGCTTCTGCCACTGCTGTCAGCCTTTTCCAGAAACTCCCCCTCCCTGGTCTGCTCTCCGATCAGGTCAATCGGACTCTGAGTGTAGACGGAGGTTCTCCTATGATTCTCATCAATGGGGTACCGTCGTCTATGACCGACGTCAATTCCATACTTCCCAAGGATATTATGAACGTGAAGTATTCACGTATCACACCGGCAAGATACGCTGGCAGAGGTGTGTCCGGACTGCTTGACATCTCGGTAAGGAAACTTACCGATGGGGGACAGATATATGTATGGGGACAGAGTGCTGTCAATACTACCTTCATGGATGCGCAGCTTAGGACATCGTATCATCATGGATCCTCTCAGTTTACTCTCTCTTATTCTCCCTCATGGCGAAACTACAAGAAAGTATATGATCACTATTATGAAAGTTTTATAGGCAACAACTTCCGGGTTGACCTTGAAGCAAGCGATCAAGCTCCTTTCTATTACCATACTCATGACATAAGGCTAAGATACGATTGGATTCCGATATACAAAACTCTTTTTTCAGCCTCATTCAATATCAAACCATATATCAACTCATCAAATACCGACTCGCACAACATCGACTCGACAAGAGGAATATATGATAATCGCGACGAGACACTTAACAAAGAACTCTCGCCTTCGCTTGATCTCTTCCTGCGCCATGACATCAATAAAAAGAACTCACTTGAGGCTCAGATAGTCGGAACACTCGGCAAGAGCAATTACAGCCATAATAATACATACATATATCCTGACGGGTATACAGAATCTTTCCTTATGGACGTAGACAGCAGAAGAAGGTCGCTGATTACGGAGGTGAGTTATGTGCATTCTATCAGTAACTTTACTTCTCTTTCCGGTGGAATACAGAATACGGTGTCAAGAAGTGCCAATACATATCTGAATTCCGACTATAATTCCATATTGACAGAAAACAATAACTATGTATACGTTCGCTTTAGCCGCCGGATCAAATCAGTCTACATAAGTGCGTCTTCTGGAGCAAAGCTCATATGGATTAAAAACGACCTTGTCCACCGACATTTTATCCGCAATATCTCTACAGCTCAATTCTCATGGAATATTGATTCCAAATGGAATATCCAGGGAGTATTCCAACACACTCCTTCTATACCATCGCTCAGTTTACTGACCGACTATCCGCAGCAGATTACTCCATATCTCTTATATAATGGAAATCCTGATCTTAAGGTGGCCGATAATTTCATCTATAAGATAATGGGAACCTTCAACATAAGGAAGTTCTCTGCATCTTTCCAGACTGCATTAAGCGACACACGCAATTGCGTGATCAACGATATTTCTTATTTGGGAGATGGACTCTTCCTTTCGCATTCAGTCAATTCAAGAAAAGCTTTGAATTTCTACAATACCGTGACTTTTCAGCTGAGAAATATCCACGGATTTGGAGCTACGCTTTTTGCGAATATTTCCCACTACACTACAGCAGGTGAGAACTGGGAACACTCGCTCACGTCTTTGTCCGGAAGCATAAGTCTTTGGTGGAATAAAGGTCCTCTGACACTCTCTTATTGGTGTAAACTTCCCGGTAAATATCTAAGTGGTCACTCCATAGGCAAGGAGGAGAACGGAGACGTACTGCAGGTCGATTTCAAACCTAACCGACATTGGACTCTCGGGGTCGAATGGATGTATATGTTCAATCGGCATGGAACTGAATATCCCGTCTGGAACTACTCTCAAGTCAATCCTGCATACAGAGACCGTTATATAATGAATAACGCCAACATGATTGTTTTTTCCGTCAGCTACAACACAGATTTCGGATCAATATTCCATACTGTCCGAAGAAACCTCAACAATACAGACAACACATCTTCAATATTAAAGATGTAGCTAACGTGTAGATAAAAGAATGTTCAGGAAAAAATTCCGTATAGTCAAGCAGCATGACTCAATGCAGTGTGGCGCAGCATGCCTTGCAATGATATGCCACCATTTTGGTCGTGAATATAGCCAAAGGTTTATAGAGAAAGTATGCCCATCTAATTCCGAGGGAGTATCGATGCTCGGTATTGCACGAGGGGCTGAGGCTATAGGTCTGAAAACAGTGACAGTTATGACCTCAAGTGATAGTCTTATGAAAATTCCACTACCATGTATCCTTCACTGGAACCAAAACCATTTCGTGGTACTACATAATATATCAAAGAATGGTAAATATTTCCACCTCGCTGACCCCGGCAAAGGTATGGTCAGGTATGACAGACAGGATTTCGAAAGTCATTGGATCAGTGACAATACCGACGACCGTCCATATGGAATAGCAATGCAGTTGGCTCCGACAGATGAATTCTACCATTGTGCCTCAGACCAGATTCCTGAAAAACGTTCTTTCAAATTCCTCTTTGGCTATTTGAAACGGTATAGGAGATATTTCGACCATATCATTCTCGGACTCGCGATCGGTTGCATATTACAGTTGCTAATGCCATTCTTGACGCAATGGATTGTCGACATAGGAATAAAGCACAATGATCTTAATTTCATATGGCTTGTACTGCTCGGTGAACTTATAATAGTAATTGGACGCACTGCCACTGACTTTATCCGCCGTTGGCTTTTGCTTCACATTTCGATGCGAATTAATATTTCGCTCGTCAGTGATTTCTTTATAAAGCTTTTGAAACTGCCCATGTCGTTTTTCGACACAAAGCTGATGGGTGATCTTCTGCAACGTATCGGTGACCATTCACGGGTACAGAACTTCTTGACCGGGCAAGTGCTAAGTGTCGTCTTCACATCACTGAGTTTCGTCATTTTTGGTATAGTACTCCTATTTTACAATCCCTTAATCTTTGCTGTTTTCATCGCCGGAAGCATATGTTACGGCCTATGGATCGCATCATTCCTAAAAAAACGAAAGGTGCTTGACTACGAACTCTTCGAACAGCAGGCGATAAATCAGAACAAGACATACCAGTTCATCACTTCGATGCAGGAGATAAAGCTTCAGGATTGCGAGCGAAGACGCCGTTGGGAATGGGAGGATACGCAAGCCGACCTTTTCAGCATCCAGATGAAGGTACTCAGGCAACAGCAGACACAGGAGGCCGGATCCATTTTTATCAATGAGGTAAAGAACATCCTGATTACAGTCCTTGCAGCTACCGCAGTGATCAATGGGCATATGACCCTTGGGGCAATGCTTGCAGTGCAATACATAATCGGACAGCTAAATTCTCCCGTAGAGCAACTGATGACCTTTATATATTCTCTTCAAGACGTGAAAATATCTTTGGAGCGCATAAATGAAATTCATGAGGGAAAGAACGAAGAAACCGATGAAAATCAAGCGAAAACATTCGGCACGGAAAAATCAATACGTATAGAAAACATTGATTTTAAGTATGATCCTCACGCACTGAAGAAAACGTTGGATGGCATTTCTTTAAATATCCCCGAAGGAAAGGTAACTGCAATTGTAGGCGCTTCAGGCAGCGGAAAGACCACACTAATCAAACTGATGCTCGGGTATTATCGGGTCTCCTCCGGCAGAATATCAATTGCCGACAGAAATATCAATGAGTATAACCTGAAATGGTGGCGCAAGCATTGTGGTGTCGTGATGCAAGATGGGGTGATATTCTCGGAATCCATAGCCCGCAACATTGCTGTCGATGACGGAGATATCGATATTGAACGCTTAGAAAAATCCGCAAGCATTGCCAATATACATGACTATGTCATGGGCTTACCTCTGAAATATAATACCAAGATTGGTCGTGACGGTATTGGACTAAGTCAGGGACAGAAACAGCGAATACTCATAGCCCGCGCCGTATATAAAGATCCTGACTTTATCTTCCTTGATGAAGCTACCAATGCTCTCGATGCCCAAAACGAGAGAGCAATCGTTGAGAATCTGGATGAGTTCTACAAAGGACGTACGGTAATAGTGGTAGCCCATAGGCTGTCAACTGTAAAGAATGCAGACCAAATTATTGTTCTCGATAAAGGAAAGGTTGTTGAGACCGGAGACCATTATTCTCTGATCGAAAAGAAAGGTGCATACTATAATCTCGTAAAAAACCAACTTGAATTAGGAAACTGAAATGAAGTCAACGCAAAAGAAAGATGAAATTGTAGAGCTCCGATCGGAAAAGGTGAGAAAGCTTTTAGGTGAGATACCATCATCATTAGAGACATGGGGTATAGTCACGATAGTTGCAATTTTTCTGATATTGCTGCTTGTGGTATGTTTTGTCCCATATCCACATTCATACGGAGAAAGCATCCTTCAGCATCTGCTATTCCCACCCCATCAACAAATTTAAACATATTTTCTGCGCAATTCTGCCTGTTCAAAGTAGCCGAAGAAATAAAGTTCTGCGCCAAAGCTTCTAATATTTGAGTTGGACAGATCTCATCCGTATTTTTTCACTGTCCCAATAATATACAAAAGCATTTGCAAAATTGGAATTTTCTTTGTAATTTTGCAACACAAATTTTCTAAAGCGCCATGAGAATAATAACTGAAGAACCTCTCAAAAATTATATCGTCAGATTCCCTGATACCAAGATTGCCTTGCAAAACTGGTTGAAGATAGTTAAAGAAGCTCAATGGGAATGCTTTGCTGATGTAAAGAAGAGTTTCAATAGTGTGGATAATGTTGGTAATCAGCATTATGTATTTAATATCCGTGGCAACAACCATCGCCTTGTCGTAGTTATTAAATTTACAATAAAATGGATTTACATTCGATTTATTGGAACACATGAGGAATATGACAAGATAGATTGTTCAACAATATGAATATAAAGGGAGCAAAATATGACTAAAATAGAAAATGAAGCCCAATATCGTTGGGCACTTGCACGAGTAGAGGAATTGTTACCGCATGTAAAGGACGATACTCCGCTGACTGATCCATATAGCATGGAGCTTGAACTGCTTTCCGGTCTTGTAGCAGACTATTCTGATGAGCATTTTGCTATAGGAGAACCCTCATTGGTCGATGTAATAAAACTGCGTATGTATGAAATGGGACTTACTCAAGCCGCCCTGGCAAAGTTAATCGGAGTGAATCCTTCCCGCGTATGTGAGTATCTTTCAGGAAAAAAGCAGCCTACTCTTAATCAGGCAAGAGTCATAAGCCAGAAACTGAATATCGCTCCATCTATAGTGCTTGGAGTCTGATTTTTTCGTATTTGTGTTTATGTCATAAATTTCTTGCAAAATAGCCATAAATGCATTATCTTTGTCTTTTGAATAGACAAACGCTCCAAATAAAACACAATGGGTAACGTTCAGATAAAAATTGAGGATATAATGCAAGGAATCCAGCCTGTAGATGAACTGGAATTTGAGACGGTCGACCATCGCTACAGATCGGTCCAGCTAATACTCACCGGACTGGGCTACATCCTCACTGCAGCATTTGCTCTCCTTCTGCTCCTTACTGATGATTGCATATGGTGCATACTTGCGGAATGCGTAATCGTAGTTGCAATGGTGGTGAATCTCATCATCGCCAATAAGGCATGGAAATTTAAGGGCTATGCCCTGCGCGAAAATGATATCACCTATCGTAGCGGACTGGTGTTTGCGAAGACAACGACTATTCCATACAACCGTTTGCAGCAGGTAAGCGTAAAGCAAAATCCGGTCTCAAAATTATTCAGCATGTACTCGGTGGAAGTCTTCAACGGTGCACAGGGTATGGCTTCGCTTACTATCCCGGGGCTTACTGAAGAGAGAGCCAATCAAATCAAGGACATCTTAATTCAGAAGCTGAGAAATGATGACTGATTTGTTTTCTCGTCCCCAGAGGATGAGTCCGGCAGCGTTAGTGATAATCTATGCGAAACTCTTCAAACGCTCAGTTGGTCCGCTATCCTTCCCTGCCTTTTATTCTCTTTTCACATCTTCTTCCGAAGATAGAGTATTCATAATCCTGATGATTATAGGAGTCTGTCTTTTTGTGCCCTTTATTTTGGCACTCCTCTCCTATTTTCCAAAAAAATTCTATATCAAGGATGGAAACCTCATATTCATATATGGACTGATCAATCGGGAGAATACCATTGTTCCCCTTGACCGAGTACATTCATTGCGCACCGAAAAAGGGATCTGGTTTCGTCTGCTCGACATGCGTGGCATAATCTTCGATACCCTTGCCACACGACAAGAGGAAATAGAGCTGATATTGGATGAATATGACTGGAAGCGGTTGCTTGCGGTAATTGAAAAAGAAGAGAGACCACTGCCTCAATCGGAAAGTGAACCTCCGGAATACAATCCTACTGCAACAATCCACTTTCCTACTAAAAATCTTCTCTTAGCTGCACTGTGCCAAAACCATCTGAAGGGTATGGCTGTACTTCTGTCGTTGTCGGCCGTAATTTTTGGTAGTTTTGAAGACCTTTCTAAAGAACAGTATGAGAGCATATTGGAATGGATGGTTTCTTTTTTGGAAATGCTTGTCGCCTCTCCATTGAGGATAGTCGCCTCATTGGTTATCGTCTATGCAGTGATATTAGTCATGTGGCTTGGAAAGACTCTGCTACGATATTATGATACCACCATGAACCATGACAAGCAGCTCCTGACCTTCACCTATGGTATGCTGACAAGATCAAGTTGTCGCTTTTTCTACGACAAGATCTGCACCATTTGGGTAAAACGCAATTTCCTTGAAAAGAAGTTTGGTTTTTGCACACTGATGCTTCGTCAGGCACTGAACGTGACCGCCCAAAAAGAAGAGGAAAACATGAAGCTGTATGGCACAGACAGTTCTTCCTTTTTCCTTAAATGGTGGTTGGGAGAAGGCTATGCCTCGGCAGAAGATGTCATATCTGCCAAATCGGGAAAGGGAGTATTCTACCGCCATATTGCAATTCCAACGGTTATTGCTTTAGCTGTTTGTCTCCTGCTGTATTATTCGCAATTATACATTTGGATACTTTTTCCACTCCTGTATATGCTGATACTGATACCAAGAGGAATCTGCACAATGCGACACAGCAGTATAGTGCTAAAACCTGAATATCTCATAGTCCATAACGGAGCCTTCGCCGGAATAGACAACTACATCAAATACACAGATATAGAGGTAGTCCAGATCCGACGCTCACCATTCACCCGCCGGTTTCATCGCGTATCCCTCGCCATCTCCACATCCGGCACCACCTTCGTCATCCGCAGCCTCAAAGAAAAAGAAGCCTCTCTCATCCGCGAGCTCCTCCTCAAAGCCGAAGAATAATACTAATATTTTTTAATTTTTTTCGCTAAGTTATTTTGCTATTTCATAAATATGGAGTAACTTTGTACGCCTAAACTTAAGAGATGGCAAATCTATCTTCAGGTATAAAAACAATTTGGCAAAAAGACAATGTTTAATCATTGTAAACCATATAAATGCAACATATTCCGAGATGTGTCGGTGGTATTCTTGATACTGCTTGGAATAGCGTATGCTTCCGCTAACACTCATCAATCTTCCTCAAAGCGACCGAAAATTGCACTTTTAGGTGATTCAATGACCTGGATTGGTGGCGATTCTTGTCAAAATCCAACCGGATGGAGCCATATACTTAAGGAAAGCGGGATCGCCGGAAAAATCGACGTGTATGCAAGAAGCGGAGCCACATGGACCAACACAAGGTCGACAAAACGCAATCCGAATCATTACACAGAACTCCTTCATGACGACAACGTAGTCTACAACCAAGCGGTGCGACTGATCGAAAAAGCTGACAACAGCAACGAAAACCCCGATATTATCGTTCTTTTCGCGGGAGCCAATGACGCATGGTTCGCAGTAAAACGCCCGGGGATATACGATAAAGAAGATTCAAATATCCAATATTCCTCAGATACTGACCCTGCAATCGTGACATCCCTTGAAGGAAGCATAAATCTTGTGAGTGAATTGCTTAAGGAAAGATTTCAGGATGCCACCCTCCTATTTGTCACTCCTCTGCAAATGTCGAAAACTGAAGCTGAAACCATCTTCAAAGTTTCTGACATCATAGACAAGACCGCATCAAAAAAAGGATATCACGTATTGAGAGCTGATAAGGAAACCGCCATCAATCACGAACAAGAGGCAAAATCGCCCCAATATACCTACGACGGAGTCCATACCAATCCGAAGGGGGCACGCCTCCTCGGCGATTATATCCTCAAATTCCTGACATCTCTCCTTCCCTCCATAACAAATCAACTGACAACTGACAACTGACAACTCATATGGTATTCTCAGACTTATTCTTCATCTTCTGCTTCATTCCGCTGTTCGGATTGCTCTACATACTTTTCGGATGGCTCGACAAAGCAAGAATCCATTACGCTGACAAAAGAGAAAAGCGCCTGAGGCGTCCGATGCTTTTCCGCAATATAATCCTTACCATCTTCTCTATCCTCTTTTATGCTTGGGGAGAACCGATCTATGTCTTCCTGATGCTGGCTGTGGTAGTTGTCAATTATTTCTGCGGTATTCTCTTATACAAGAAGCACAATATCATTGGCAAAGCCTGGCTATTCATTGGCGTCGCTGCCGACTTAGCTGCTCTTGCCAGCTTCAAATATCTTGGATTTTTCTCAGGAATTATCCGAGGCTTTGGGTTTGACGTGCCAGATCCCCAGATAGCCCTACCTATTGGCATTAGCTTTTACATTTTCCAATCAATCTCATATCTGGTGGATGTCTACCGTGAAGATTCCAAGCCTCAGAGAAATTATTTCGACCTATTGCTCTACATCTCCATGTTCCCCCAGCTTATTGCCGGACCAATCGTGCGCTATGGCACTGTAGCAGAGGAGATCGGCAAGCGAAGCGCTACGGCTGACGATGTAGCCGACGGCATCTACCGCTTCATCATAGGATTGGGCAAGAAAGTGATCATTGCCAACATAATGGGTGAAATAGCAACGACCCTGCTTGGAGGGAACCTCGATAATATGTCGGCGGCTGCTGCTTGGGTAGGAATACTTGCATTCTCAATCCAGATTTACTTTGATTTCTCCGGTTATTCCGATATGGCCATTGGCATCGGAAGATGTGTTGGATTCCATTTCCCCGAAAACTTCAATCATCCATACACATGCACTTCAATGACTGATTTCTGGCGCAGATGGCATATGAGCCTGGGATCTTTCTTCCGCGACTACGTGTATATTCCTATGGGTGGCAACCGCCGACATCAGGCCCTCAATATAATGACGGTATGGTTTCTGACCGGTATGTGGCATGGTGCCAGCTGGAATTTTATCATCTGGGGTGTATATTTCGGCCTAATCATCATGATTGAGAAATACACATTGCTAAGATGGAAATGGATGCCAAAGATAGGCCTCTATATCTATAGCATCTTTTTGATTATAGTAGGATGGGGTATATTCTATTTCGATGATTTCGGACGTATGACCCAATTCTTTGCGGCATTCTTCGGACAAAACGAGCCCCAAGGACTTCCAATGCACGTCGAGACCGTACTTATCGACAACCTATGGCTTTGGGTAGCTGCCCTCATCCTGTGTCTCCCGGTCAGAAAACAAGTGGAGAAAATCGGGTATAGGATGGCTGTCCATGTTCCTTATGCAGGCAACTATACAGTGCAGTTTTGCCATGCTATCATTTCCATAACAATACTTATCTGCTCTGTGGCACTTCTCGTAGGAGCCACCAACAATGCATTCATTTACACAAGATTCTAAGACAACAATGGAAAATCATACTGAAAACGATATTCCAAAGGGAAAAGGGAAGCATGGCGCATCAGTCATGTATATCATTACTGTTGGCATTTTCTTTGTCATCCTTACGGCTGTGTTCCTTTTTTTCCCACGTTCAGCTTAT
Organism: Muribaculaceae bacterium; assembly: GCA_029060625.1. Lineage (GTDB taxonomy): Bacteria > Bacteroidota > Bacteroidia > Bacteroidales > Muribaculaceae > Lepagella. Next base: position 16,391 of record JAIDTO010000236.1, read on the forward strand.
TCAGAACTTGAAAAAAGAGACCTCGCAGAGTTTCCTGACATCTCGGATATTGAGAAAATTAAGCAAGACCCTGCCAAATTCACATCAGAAGTTTCTTCATGGTTTAGCGATACGGAACCTTATCGCGATGAGCTTATGACCATGAGCATGAAAATACGCGGAGCGATGAAAGCAGACTTCCGATCGGATGAAGAGACAGTTTCGTTCCGTCCTGCTGAGACTGCAGTAGCATCAGTGAAACCTGACAAGTCAGAGAATTCAGAGAAATCTGATAATACCTCCAATCAGGAAAATGCAGAAACCGAAGATAGCTCAGACAATACCTACAATGGGGAAGCACCGGCAGCCGATGATGACGACGAGGATATAGAAGACGGCAAGGCTAAACTTGGAAGCTCAGGTACAATTATCATTGGAAAGGGTGAAAAAGTAAGAGCTCTGATGGCATTTGGAGGCACTGCCAAGGGTGGCGGCGGATATGTGGATCTGCTTAACACTCTTGCTAATGAATTTCCCAACAGTAATGTCTACGCTATGGTGGCTCCTCTTGCCACAGAATACTACCTACCGGCTAAAGCAGCAAAGGCAAGCAATCCGCAGAAACCATTCATCTATAGCATACGCGACCGACTTTCGCCGAAAGTAAAGTTTGTGGATATCTATGATGAGCTCCTAAAGCATAAAAAGGAGGATATCTATCTTCGCACAGACCATCACTGGGCAGGACTGGGAGGATACTACGCTGCGAAAAGACTTGCTGAGACCGCCGGCGTCCCGTTTAAAGGACTGGATGCCTACGAAAAACATGTGGTCAAAAACTTCGTCGGTTCGATGTATGGATACTCCAAAGATATATCGGTGAAGAAGGCTCCGGAAGACTTTGTGTATTATGTGCCTACACAGGTCGGATATGACGCCCAATTCGTATCTTATACCCTCAACAAAAACTTTAAGATTATACGCGAATCAAAGCCATATAAATCTGCATTCTTTAAGAAATTCAAGGATGGCAGCGGCAATGCCTATCTAACTTTCATTGGCACAGACCAGGCTTATGTAAAGGTAAAGACCTCTACTCCCGGCAATCGGAAACTTCTTATAATAAAGGATTCATATGGCAACGCCGTACCCGGCAATCTCTTCTATAGCTTCAATGAAGTTCATGTGATAGATTTCCGCTATTTCACCCACAATCTTAAGGATTATGTCAATAAAAATGGCATAACAGACATAGC
>JAIDTO010000237.1 GCA_029060625.1 Muribaculaceae bacterium
CTGGAATTATGAATTATGCATTATGAATTATGCATTAGATAAAATTATGAATAGATATATTCCACATACTGAAGAAGACGTCAAGGTGATGCTTGAAAAGATCGGGGTAAATTCTACCGACGATCTATTCTCCGACATCCCTGAAGATGTAATATTCAAAGGTGAATACGATATCCCCTCTGCTATGTCGGAGGTGGAACTTCGTAAACACTTCAAAGAACTGGCCGACAAAAACAGCAATCTTGTAGTTTTCGCCGGTGGGGGTGCCTACGACCATTATTCCCCTTCATTGATTGGCCATCTTCTTGCACGTAGTGAATTCTACACGGCATATACTCCTTATCAGCCTGAGATTTCCCAGGGTACCCTACAGTATATTTTTGAATATCAGAGCATGATATGCGAGCTCACCGGTCTTGAGGCAAGCAACGCTTCAATGTACGATGGTGCCACTGCTACTGCTGAAGCTGCCATGATGATGGTGGCTTCTGCAAAGAAGAAAAATAGGGTTCTTATTTCTTCTACTGTCTCTCCTCGTGTGGTAGACGTGGTGAAGACCTACACTAAGTTTCATGGCGTTGATCTCACTGTCATTCCTGAGAAAGATGGCGTGACTGATCTTGATGCCGTTTATGAAGCGTTGGGTTCTGGAGACGTTGCAGGTGTAATCGTGCCATGTCCTAATAAATATGGTATCGTAGAAGATTTCACAGGTCTTGCTGATAAGGTGCATGCAGTGAAGGCACTCTTGGCCATGACATGCGACCCTTCAACTCTTGCCGTGCTTCGCACTCCGGCCGAATGGGGCGCTGACATCGCTTGTGGTGATGGCCAGACTCTTGGAATGCCAATGCAGTTTGGTGGTCCCTATCTCGGTTTTATGGCTTGCTCCAAAGCACAACTCCGCAAAATGCCCGGTCGTGTGGTTGGTGCTACAAAAGATGCTGACGGCAAGCGTGCATTTGTGCTTACCCTTCAGGCTCGTGAGCAGCACATACGTCGCGAAAAGGCTACTTCTAACATATGCTCTAACCAGAGCCTGATGGCTCTGTATGCTACGGTTTATGTGGCATTAATGGGAAAGAAGGGTCTTGAGGAAGTCAACAAGCTTAGCTGCGATGGTGCTCATTACCTTTATAATAAGCTACTCGCAACAGGAAAATTCCACAAGGTATTCGATAAGCCATTCCTTAAGGAATTTACTCTTCGCACAGACTTGGATGTGAAGAAAGTCAATGAATATCTTGCATCGAAAGGCTATATGGGTGGCATTGACCTCGGTGATGGTCTTGTAGAGTTTGCCGTGACTGAAAAGAGAACTAAGGAAGAAATCGATGAATTGGTAACTTTAATGCTGGAGGCTTAAGAAGATGAAATACTACGATAAACTGATATTTGAACTCTCACGTCCCGGCCGTGTAGGTTACGAACTTCCTAAAAATGGATTTGACACTGACGGCGAAAAGGAAATCCCTTCTGACCTGCTCCGCAAGTCACCTCTTGACCTTCCTGAAGTTTCAGAGCTCGATGTAGTGCGCCATTATACAAATCTTTCTAACAAGAACTTTGGTGTTGACACCGGCTTCTATCCACTCGGTAGCTGCACCATGAAGTATAATCCGAAAATCAATGAGGAAGTTGCCGCAATGCCTCAGTTTGCTGCGCTTCATCCTCTTCAGAATCCTGAGACTGCTCAAGGAGCACTTGAATTATATTGGAATCTTCAAAATGCGCTCGCAAATCTTGCCGGTTTTGCTGAGTTTACTCTTAATCCCTATGCAGGTGCTCATGGTGAGTTGACAGGTCTTATGGTGATGCGTAGTTATCATAAGGCTCGTGGCGATCACAAGCGCACTAAGATTATTGTGCCTGATTCTGCACATGGCACAAATCCTGCGTCTGCAATGGTAGCCGGACTCGAGGTCGTGGAAGTGAAGAGCCGTCCTAATGGTTCGATTGATATCGAAGACCTTAAGCCTTTGCTCAATGATGAAGTAGCCGGCATCATGATGACCAATCCGAACACCCTTGGTATGTTTGAGACCGAGATAGTAGAGATTGCAAAGCTTGTTCACGATGCAGGAGGTCTCCTTTATTATGACGGAGCTAACTTCAATCCGCTCCTTGGTAAGGTGCGTCCGGGCGACATGGGATTCGACATTATGCATATCAACCTGCACAAGACATTCTCCACACCTCATGGTGGTGGCGGTCCTGGGAGTGGCCCCGTTGGTGTAGCTGAGCATCTCGTTAGGTTCCTGCCTAATCCTCACGTGAAAAAAGATTCGGAAGGCAAGTTCTATGTTGAGAATGGGGATGAAGCTCTCGGAAGCGTGTCTACATTCTTCGGCAACTTCGGAGTCATGATGAAGGCATATGCTTATATCTTGAGTCTTGGCAAAGAAGGTATCAAGGAAGTTGGTCCGATGGCAACTCTCAATGCCAACTACATTAAGGAAAGCCTTAAGGATGATTATTTGCTTCCAATTGAAGGTGCTTGCAAACATGAGTTCGTATTCGACGGACTTAAGGATAAATCTACCGGTGTGACTACCTTGAATGTGGCAAAGCGTCTTCTTGATTACGGTTTCCATGCCCCGACCATCTATTTCCCTCTGCTTTTCCATGAGTCAATGATGATCGAGCCTACAGAGACAGAGAGCCTTGAGACTCTTGACGAATTTATCGATGTCATGCACAAGGTTGCGAAGGAAGCTCGCGAGACACCTGACGAAGTTAAGAATGCACCTCTTACCACTATAGTGCGCAAACTTGACGAGACCACAGCCGCTAAGAATCCGATTCTGAACTATAAAGCCCTTAAAGAATCCAATAAGTAAGAATTTTTAATTCCTATCGTTGACAACGACGAAAACGTCGACAACGATGACAACTTAAAAAACATGAAAATCATCATTATCGGCGCGGGCCCCGGCGGATACGAGACAGCTCTTGAAGCTGCCAAGAGAGGGCATGATGTTACACTTTTCAACGGCGACCGCCTCGGTGGAACATGCCTGAACGAAGGCTGTATCCCCACTAAATGCCTTTGCCGTAATGCTGAGATGATAGCATCCTTTAAGGAGGCTGAAAAATTCGGAGTTGACGACTTCACCTTCACGCTCGACTA
>JAIDTO010000238.1 GCA_029060625.1 Muribaculaceae bacterium
CGAAATGGATCCAACGTAAAGGTAGAGGCAAAAATCAAAACCGTAGAAGGAAAGGATTTCTATGAGAATGTATCCGTAGACGGCATCAATGGCGATGTTCTGGGTTCATTCCTCACTTGCGAAGGCTCTCATCTCTTGATAAATCCTGAGGTCTTTGGCACCACTGATGCAGATAATGCAGAAAACTACACTGTAAAGTCAGCTTATGGATATATAAAGATCGAAGGAGAACCTTATATGGACGGTGGCGCTCCGGTTCCCGTATATCTTGAATCTATTGGCGAGGCTTACAATATCAAGGTAGATGGCAAATATCTTACAGCCAATGCCGAGGTCGTAGACTATCTCAATTTTGTGAAGATTCATGTGGTTGATGCTGCAGACGCTCCCTCGGGCAACCTTTCTGCATGGCAGATTATTTCTCGTGATGAGATGATTGCTGCCCTTAAGGCTGCAACACCGGAGAATCCTGTGGATGCTTCATTCTTCCTCAATGCTGGTCAGATTGAAGTGAACGCCAACAACAACATATCTTCTTGGACTTACATCAAAAATGGTGAGCCTGCTCAGATTGTAACTCCCGACGGTGGCTGGTTTGGTCATGGCGAATGGAACAACAAGACTACATATGCTTGGTGCATCAATGAGGCTGGCGAAAATGCTAACAACCAGGAGCCTGTAGCAGGAGTTGATGTAGTTTCTCAGGATGTTGAAGGTATGCCTGCCGGTAGCTATAAGGTTGAATATCGTGTAGTCAACCAGAATAACACAGCTCTCGTTGTGAAATTCAACGATACAGAAGGCGCTCCTTATGAGTATGAGGAGTCTGACCTTTGGTACAATAGTGCATGGGATGCTCTTGCAGAACACACAGAAACTGCTAATTTCACAGTGGCAGAAGATGGCAAGCTCTCAATAAAGATGGAGAAGACTGTCAATCCTGCTGGGCAGAACAGATTTGCCTTCAAGAGCTTCACTCTCTCTTATCTTGGATCTGATCCGGGTGCTGTAGAAGTGGCTGTCGATGAGAATGCTCCTGTAGTTTACTATAATATGCAGGGTGTACGCGTAGCCAATCCTTCCAACGGTGCATATATCAAGGTGCAGGGTAAGAATGCAAGCAAAGTTATCGTAAAGTAATAAATACTTAATGCATATTTTGGGACGCAGGGCTTCGGCTTATGCGTCCTTTTTTTTCTGTGATTGCGCTGAGGTGTTAGGGAAAAGTATTAAAAATGTAAAAAATGAACATTTAGGGAGTCTATTTGAAAAAAAATGATTAACTTTGCAAATTGAATGAATCAACTTTCGTACTCATTGGTTGATGTCATCGCTCTATCAGAATTCGTACAAAGTGGTAAAGACTTCGTACAACGTAAAACGCATAACGTAAAACGCATAAAATAATATGGCAAAACAGGAAGATGTCTTCAAGACGATTGTGGCTCACGCCAAAGAATATGGATTCGTATTCCAGTCATCAGAAATCTATGACGGTCTAAGCGCAGTGTATGACTACGGACAGAACGGCGTAGAACTGAAAAACAATATCAAACGCTACTGGTGGGAAGCAATGACTATGCTCCACGATAACATTGTAGGCATCGACTCAGCCATATTCATGCACCCTACAATCTGGAAGGCATCAGGCCACGTTGACGCTTTCAATGATCCCCTCATCGACAACCGCGACTCAAAGAAACGCTATCGGGCAGACGTGCTTATCGAAGACGAGATCGCTAAGATCGACGACAAGATCAATAAGGAAGTGGCAAAGGCTGCAAAACGCTTCGGCGATGCTTTCGATGAAGCTCAGTTCCGTGCCACCAACGCTCGCGTGCTCGAGCACCAGAAGAAGCGCGACGAGCTGCACCAGCGTTTTTCTGATGCAATGAATGCCAACGACCTTGCAGAGCTTAAGCAGATTATCCTTGACTATGAGATCGTAGACCCAATCAGCGGCACAAAGAACTGGACTGACGTACGCCAGTTTAACCTTATGTTCAAGACCGAAATGGGTTCTACTGCCGACGGTGCAATGGACGTTTACCTTCGTCCAGAGACCGCTCAGGGTATCTTCGTCAACTATCTCAACGTGCAGAAGACCGGCCGCATGCGCATTCCTTTCGGTATCGCTCAGATCGGTAAGGCATTCCGCAACGAGATCGTAGCTCGCCAGTTTATTTTCCGCATGCGTGAGTTCGAGCAAATGGAGATGCAATTCTTCGTTCGCCCCGGCGAGGAAATGAAATGGTTCGACTACTGGCGTGCAACCCGTCTAAAATGGCACAAGGCTCTTGGCCTTGGCGACGCTAAGTATCGCTACCATGACCATGAGAAACTGGCTCACTATGCAAACGCAGCCACTGACATCGAATTTGAGATGCCGTTCGGCTTCAAGGAAGTGGAGGGTATCCACTCCCGTACCAACTTCGACCTTAGCCAGCATGAGAAATTCTCAGGCAAGAAGATACAGTATTTCGATCCGGAACTTAACCAAAGCTATGTGCCTTACGTAATCGAGACTTCAATCGGTGTAGACCGTATGTTCCTCAGCGTCTTCTGCAGCTGCTATGAAGACCAGGACCTCGGCAACGGCGACCGTCGAGTTGTGCTCCACTTCCCGGCAGCCCTCGCTCCCGTGAAGTGTGCAGTGCTCCCTCTCGTGAAGAAGGATGGTCTTCCTGAAAAGGCTCGTGAAATACAGCACAAACTTCGTTTCGACTTCACTTGCCAGGTAGATGAGAAAGACTCCATCGGCAAGCGTTATCGCCGTCAGGATGCAATCGGCACACCCTACTGCATCACTGTCGACCATCAGACTCTTGAGGACAACACCGTGACACTCCGTCACCGTGACACCATGGAGCAGGAGCGTGTCAATGTCGACGACCTCGAGAAGATACTCGCAGAGAAAGTATCGCTCAATTCCCTGCTTAAGAAACTATTGTAATTATAGCCATCTTGTAGGGACGCACGGCTCGTGCGTCCTTTCCGAATAAGTATTTGCTTTAGAACAAGGACGCACGAGCCGTGCGTCCCTACAAGAAGAATCAATACTATTTTGATATGAAAAAAATAATCAGCAAGATAGCCATAGCCTTTATGACGATAATGGCGATATCGACGCTCTCGAGCTGCAACTACAACTCCCTCGTGGAGAAGGAGCAGACCGTAGACCAGGCATGGGCTCAGGTGGAAAACCAATACCAGCGTCGTGCCGATCTCATCCCCAATCTCGTGAATACCGTTAAGGGTTATTCAGAGCATGAGAGCGAGACGTTCATTAAGGTCACTCAGGCTCGCAGCGGCTTGACCGAGGCTTATAATGCAGCTGAGGCGGTGGAAAATCCCCAGCAGAACATCCAGCAGTATCAGGAAGCTCAGAGCAAACTGAAAGGTGCCCTCGACATTTATGTCAATGCTGTAAAGGAAGCTTACCCCGACCTGAAGGCTAACCAGAACTTTATCGACCTGCAGACTCAGCTCGAGGGCACGGAAAACCGCATTGCCACCGAGCGCGAACGCTACACTCAGGCTGTGAAGGACTACAACACTTCGATCAAGAAGTTCCCGACCACGATCTATGCCGGTTGGTTCGGCTTCAAGGAGAAAGAGCAGTTCAAGGCAGAAGCAGGTGCCAACAAGGCTCCGAAGGTTGAGTTCTAATTAGAGATTACGACAACCCGACAACCTGACAACTTGACAACATTATGAATATTAGAAAAAATATCCTTCCTGCTTTGATGGCGCTTCTGATCGCCCCTTGGCTTACTTCTTGTCTTGGAGACGACGATGATAAATACGACTACACTGCATGGAAGAATGAGAATGAGACATACTTCGCCCGTATGGAAGACACCATTGGCTCTGACGGGAAGAAGGTATTCGAGAAGATAACTCCTGTATGGGCCCCGGGAGTCAGTATACTTGCCCAGTGGCACAACGATCGAAGCTTGACTGCATCCAACCTCGTGCCGATGGACAATTCTACATGCGATATAGTATATCAAGGTTCTTACTGTAATGGTGTTGTCTTTGACTCGAGCTACAGTGAGGTTGACAGCGTCAGGTCGTTTACTCCGACTACTCTCATTGTGGGTTTCTGGACAATGCTCACCAATATGCACGTAGGTGATTCTGTCACTTGTGTCATTCCACAGAATGCCGGCTATGGTGCCTCAAGCTCAAGCATAATGCCTTATTCGACTCTTGTATTTAATATCAAGCTTAAGGCTATAAAAGCCTATGAAGTATCAGGAAACTAAAAAATAACCTATGATCAATAAATTGGCAGCGGCTTTAGCCGCGTCGGCTGTCG
>JAIDTO010000239.1 GCA_029060625.1 Muribaculaceae bacterium
ACAGCCGATTAAATTAATATATCATTATTGAAACACCCTGTTACAGGCGTGCAACAATTCTGTAACAGAAAGGTTCACGGCAATTTTACACGATTGCTCTAACCTGCTGATATAAGTGTATATGCCATCGTAACATTTTGTAAATTTCATATGATTTCATACTATTTTACAGCTAAACTGAAGAAAGCAAAATGAAAGGGGATTTTAACACTTGATATGTTACAACAGCATCAATATAATTGGCGCTATAGTGCGGCTACATGCCGTAGCTTTCTCAATCTATGAATATTGCAAACTTATATGTAGTCATTGGTTCAGTAGGTGGAAGTTCTCTCGTGTGATTTCAATCTCACGCTTCAATTCATCTTCCGTAGGCATTATCAATTTATACTGAGGCGAGAAGACACCGATGTCGCTTCGGTTTCCGAGTGTGTATCTTACCACTGCATCGTTTTTTTCAGAGCAAAGAATGATGCCGACAGTAGGATTATCCATATCCGTACAGACATCCATATTATAATAATTGACATAGAGCTGCATCTGACCAATATCGGAGTAATCCGGAGCATGCATCTTCAGGTCAATAATGACATAACAACGTGCAGGAATATTATAGAATACAAGATCGGGATAGAAATGCTGACCATCTATTGTAATGCGCTTCTGTCTACCGACAAAGGCAAATCCTCTGCCAAGCTCAAGCATGAACTGCTCAAGATGAGAAATAATTGCTTTCTCAAGTTCGGATTCCTGCAAAGCAGCATCCGGCTTTACATCAAGGAACTCAAGGATAAAAGGATCATGCACCAAACTGAGAGGATCGAATTTGTCAGGTCTGACAGGAATATTGGCTTTTAGTAGATTCGTCATCTCTGCACTATCGCGATGTGTAGAAAGCAATCGCTCATAGTGTTGCGTTGCAATCTGGCGCTCAAGTTCCCTTACGCTCCATCCTCCTTTGACAGCCTCTTCTGCATAATAGGCTCTTGCATCTTTATTAGATACCTTTATCAAATGGCGAATATGCGACCAACTCAATTTGTGGCACACTGTGTCACAAATTGGGAATGCAAGATAGAATTGCCTCATTCGCCTAAGATTCGAAGCATCAAACCCTTTGCCAAATTCTGCTGTGAGACGTAACGAAAGATCATCAAGAAGGTGGTTGCCATAGGCAGCTTTAAGTTCTCCTCCCTGTGCATCTACAATAAGTTTACCTACAGCCCAATATGCCTTCACCATTGCCGTGTTTACCGCAACTACAGCATTATTTCTTGCCGATGTCAGCACATTTTTGATTTCCGAGTAGAGTTCGTCGTATGATTTACCGCTTGCTAATTCGTTCATATTATAAATAGTCTTATCTTGGTTTTCAGAGGCTCCGGCCTAAAGTCTCAAGCAATCAAACTGATTCTCATCTGCAAAGATACAATAAAAATTCGGTATTCACTAAATTTATCAAATTAAAAATATAGCTTAAAAAACAAAAAGGAGCCGCACCAAGCGATACGGCTCCAGAAGAATCTTCAGAAATCTAATCTATCATCTATTAAACTACTTCGTGCCATAATTTTAAGTTATGGGTTCATAAATAATGGATCTTCAATTCTAATGTCATCTCCCTTTCTGGATTTAAGGCTCCAGCTACCTTTTTTAGCTATAGAACTTCTATATTCATTTATTTAAAAGAATGCCCAGCCGAAGCCGGTCACTCAATTGCGTTTTAAATTGAAATTTTATATCTGTTATTTCCAGAGACTACTATATATATTCCCTTGTCGAGAGTCCGTAAGTCTACTGCATTACAGTTTTTCTTTATTACATAACCATCAATAGAGTAAATGGAAATTGAACTATTTGGATTAGCAAATAATTTTTCCACCGAATTTTCTTCCAAGACGGTTATCTCACATTGAGCACTGGCTTCTCCGCAAGATACTGTAATAGTAGCAGATCCTTCCCCAATGGCAGTCACAAGTCCGGATTCCTCCACAATAGCAACTTCTTCATTTGAAGAAGTCCATTCAAGAGTCTTGTCGGTTGCATCCTCCGGGAATACCATGGCATTTATCGTAAATTCCTCACCGACATGGCCTGACCATTCTGTCCTGTCAAGAGTTATCGAAGTTACTGCTATCGGTTCAACTGTTACGGAGCATTCCGCATAGATCTCAGGAGTAGACTTACTTGCAACCCGGATGGTTGTAGTTCCGATGCCGATGGCATTAACGCTACCTTCTGAATCAACTGTCGCTACAGTCTCATCCGATGATGTCCATTCAAGAGTCTTGTCGGTGGCATCCTCTGGAGATACCGTTGCGCTGATCGTGAATTCCTCACCGACATGGCCCGTCCATTCAGACCTGTCAAGAGTTATCGAAGTTACTGCTATCGGCTCCACAGTTACGGAGCATTCTGCATATATTTCAGGGTTCGCCTTGCTAACAACTCGTATGGTTGTTGTTCCTATGCCAATGGCAGTAACAAGTCCTGTTTCATCTACGATAGCAACCTCTTCATTGGAAGACTCCCATTCCAAAGTCTTATCTGTAGCATCTTCAGGCAGTACCGTAGCTTCAAGTTGAACCGTTTTACCGATGTTAAGTTCTACTTCCTGAGTATTCATAGCTATCATTTCAATACCTATATCATTAGGGTCAAAACCTTCTATATTCCAAAAATTCTTCCATACATCTGCCTTTTGATATGCTTCGATGGCTTCATATGGTACTATAACTTTTAAACTCATGTATTGTACATTAGTAAATTCTTTGATTGAAGGAGGATTAATGGAATAGCACTGTATTGTTTCTAAATCTGTGTTGTTCTGATAAAAATATCCGTCAAATTTATGTACGTTTGGACCTAATGAGAGTTTGTTAATTTGGTTTAGACATTCACCAGCTGTTGAATCCCATTCCAAATCCCGATCAATATAGATATGTTTTAAAGGCAAGGGACCGTCAATAGCATTGATGTTTAAATACCTAACTTCTAATGGTGTCTCTCCGAAAAGAAAAGACATTTCTTTTAAATGTTTACAATTATAAAAAAGAATACCATTGTTCCAGCTACCCCAACTTATTAAACTGATATTGCCAGGGAATGTTATACTTTCCAATTGTTCACATTGCCAAAACGTATCCTTTTCTATCGTTTTCAATGACTCGCTTAATTTGATACTCTTTAATGAAAAGCATTGAAAAAAAGCTTCTTCACCTAATGTTACGACTGAATTAGGTATGATAAGTTCTTTTAGAGAAGAACATTTTGCGAATGCTCTTTTACCAATTGATGTAATAGAAGATCCCATATTTATGGTTATCAGTGATGAGCATCCATACAAGGCTTTATCACATATTGTAGTGACAGAATTTGGAATGGTAATATTAATTAGCGATTTACAATCGCTAAATAATTCAGTCTCAATGGAAATGAGTGAATTCGAGATTGTAATAGATTTTAATGATGTACAATTTGCAAAAGCACGTTCTTCAATAGATGTCACTGAATCAGGAATAGTTATAGATACTAGTGAAGTACAACCCGCAAAAGCACTTTTGCCTATCAGTTTTATAGAATCTTTAATATCGATATCCGTTAATGAGGAACATCCAAGAAATGCGCATGGCTCAATATTTGAAACTGAATTCGGAATTATGATTTCTGTTAATGACGTGCAATCATTGAAAGCACAATAACTTATACATGATAGAGAATTGGATAACGTAATATCTCTAAGTGCAGAACAATTTGAAAAAACATATTTGCCAATGGAAATGATTGAATTTGACATATGAACAGAGCTCAATGCACGACAGGATTCGAAAGCATATTCGTGAATGGAGATTACGGAAAATTTCTTGTTGTTATAATTTACTTCAGCTGGTATAATGATATCACCTGAATATTTATTGTCACCTGATACTACTTCACATGAAAGATCAGATAATGACAGAACCTGGTAATAAATTCCGTCAACTTCGAAGTCATAGGCGTAGACTGAGAGTGAACCCAACAGCACAACCATCAGCATACCTATTTTTTGTAAAATTGTTTTCATTATTTATTATTCTTTTTAAGTTCTTTTGGTTCAAGATATATATTCACGAATTCTTGTATAGCTTCCAAAGAAAAACTGCCCGCGATGTGCTTTTTATTATAAAATTCGATTTGATATTGTTTTGAATTATCATCAAATTTTAGGTTGCCATGACAGAAAGCATTCCTTAATTGATATATGACATTGCGTCCACAACTCTGGGTTGGAACATAAAGCGAATTCTCAGGTAATTTATCAGGAACAGATAACGGATCTTTCTTCTTTGGCTTGTTACAATTGAGTAAGGTTAACTTCTTTTGCCCATTTTTCCACTCTATAAGAGACAGCTTTAATCCCTTAACATTCTCAACCCAATTTGAAAGACCGTGAAAGAAACGAAGGCCTTCTTCCGGGAGGTTGCTATCTATCATTTGGGGAATCGTACTCATTGCCAATCTTTAGTAAACCTTATATTCTGAGGTTCCACTTCATACATTGTCCCACTCTCGGCCTCTTCCACTAAAGCCATTGGCTTGATAAAGGGGATTTCCTTACTGCAATCCACATCCTCAACCCATTTGTGGAAGTATCCTTTTCTTTCTCGTAAGAGCTCCTCTCTCTTTTCTTCTTCAGCCGCTGGCAGATTTGGCAGATATCCGTCTTTTAAAAGACAGAAAGTAATTTTGCGTAAATTATTACACATAATTAATTCACAAGCCGCGGTCTTCCCCTCGTTGGCGTTAGGTTGGAAAATGAAAAAAGCGTAGGAATCTGTATCTGTTACCGTCCTACCATCTGAGGCTTCTCGCATTGCCCTATCTAAGTCGGACGGCAACGCAGAAGCCCACGCCTGTATA
>JAIDTO010000024.1 GCA_029060625.1 Muribaculaceae bacterium
TCACCTGCCCAGAATGTATAGCTGACTTTCTTCGGATACTCGCCATGCTTTTTCAGATAGTCAGACAAGGTCTGCTCTGCAAGAGCCACCCCCTTTTCCCAAGCCCGGGGCCCGGGAGTTGCCTCGGCGTTGATACTATACATATTCCTGCCCATCGGAAGCACATTCGGATTCAAGACCGGGTCACCGCCGGGAGCGGGACGAACAGGTATTCCGTTGAGGGCATCCACCATAGCGTCTATCTCAGCGCCCGCAGAAGCCTTAAGCAACTGACGTGTTTCCAATGCCTTCTCTCCTTCATTATCTGTCGCTGATTTGTTTCCTTCAAGTATTCCGGATAGATACCGCTTCGCATCAGGAAGGTAGCGATGGGAAACAAAAGTGAAATCCTGAAGGGATTCTTTTGATATCTTACCCTTTTCATAATCTTTTCTTGCACGACTGTAGGCAAGTTCATCAGCTGTTATGGCAAGAACACTTGTGGTCATGTCTTTGGAGGAATAAGGCTCACCCATCACATAATAGGCTCCTGTTATCTTCTCATTCGCAAGTTCCTCTACAAAGGAATCGATTTTCTTTAATTCCTCTACGGTATATGTGCCAGACAAAGTAGAATCAAGCTCAAGATCCCGATGAAAACCAAGACCTATGACCTGACGCTTCAGGGCACCGGTGTTACGAGAGGGATCAGCAATAGCGGCATGAATGTTTTCTATCAGGGCATTATATTTCTGACGCAGTCCACTTTCCACATATGGAGGCGTGAGATGTGTCACTATCACCGCGTGGCTGCGGCGCTTTGCAATTATCGCCTCTCCGACATTGCCGGTGGTATAAAAATAGAAATGCGGACGGTTGCCAACAAGTACTTCCGCCCAGTCAGCCTGTGAGAGTCCGGCATTCTTGCCGGGAGTGAATTCAAGGTTTCCATGCGTTCCGAAATGTATCAGGGCATCTGCGTCAAACTCCTTCTGCATGAAAAGATAAGGCGCAAGATAACTATGTGGTGGCACTACATCGACTCCATGCACAAGCTTGAAGTCATCGTTTCCCAAAGCGGGTCGCGGTTGCGGAAACAACAGTACATTGCCATACCTAAGGGCTGCTACTGCAATACTGTCGCCCCTTGCAAGAAGAGAACCCGGAGCTTTTCCGTAACGCTGTTCCACTTCAGCATATTTTTCAGGCAGAAGTATTTCTTTAGCCCATCTTTCATAATCCTTTTTATTTATCCATAATGGGTCTGCCTCATCCATGAATTTCTCTTGGGCAGCAGGGGCATAATCGCCCATGACGCTCCCCTGCTTCATTATCTGATGTCTGAATTGCTCAAGGGTGGCAGGAAGACCCTGTACATTGTATCCTTCTTTTTTGAGTCTTTTAAGAAAGTTATATAGCGAGGGAACGACTTCCATTCCTGAAGCAAGCAGAGCATCTTTACCGGGCGACTTGAAATAGCCGATGGCAACTTTCTTTGCAGAGTTTGATTGTTCACGAAGGTTCATGAATCGCTCAAATTGACTGATAAAGGCATTCATTCTCTCCTCGTCCGGATTATAAAGCAGATATCCTTCCGGCGATGGATCTTGAGTGGAAATGCACAACGGGGTCATTCCTCCATCAATCTCAGGCACCACTATGCGTGCGTTGAGAGTTCCGCCTCCCATCGGATTATTCACATCAAGCCACTCCTCCCTTGACTGAATGAGCGGATATGGCATGAAAAGTGGAATCTTGTTGTCATAAGCCCAATTAATAAGCGAGTCATTACCGAGACGCCCCATCGGAAGATAGATTATCGCATGCGGCATGACATCCTTTATCATGTTTTCGCGTGCTTTCCCTGTGGCAGTCAGTGGATATACGTTATATCCATCTTGAGTCAGGCGAGTCACGAGAGTATCTATATGGGCACGGTTGTTCTCAACCGGGAAATTCACACCTGATACAAACGCAACGTTTTTGCCCGAAGGGGAATACAGTCCTTTTTTCTTGAGATATTCAGTTAACTGAACTGCTTTATCGAAATATTTTCCCGCTTCAAGATGGTAATACATGTTAGAGGGCATGGCTATCGGGTCCGAAAATGCCTTATCTCCGAAACGACCCGGAGTTGAAATGCTTCTCACATATCTAAGCATATTCCGATAGTTCTCTCTGCATGGATTTGAGAAATAAAGCTGAAGTTTTTCAGTCTGTGAGGAATCAAGATTATGGTTTACGACAAAACTGAAATTACGAAGAGTATTCGTAAATACGGGTACACCCTTGCCGGCGGCACTGTCGAGCGAACGAAGTTGAATAGAGTCGAGATAAAGACCACGTCCATACATCAGCACCGCATCGTAACTCTCGAAATCCTTTGCCTCTTCCATACTGACACAAGTTACCTTTATGTTGCGACTGTCGTTGTTGAGGATTATTTCAGCTTCCTGTGCAGGCAATGGATTGACTACAAGAATAGATGTAGGCTTGAACCAGACTGTGTATACGAACCACCCGATTCCGACGACCAACGCCGTCAATACGGCCACTACAGATATTTTCCCGACTCGTGACATATTACAGTTATAGATTTTCCTTTATAAAACCGGCTTTTTGAGAGGCGGCATCCATCACCGGAGCTGTCATAGCCTCCTTAATATGATCTATATAAATATTCTGGATTTCCGGAATCTGACCCAAACCCTCAATGACAGCCTCCGCCTGGAAGCCATCCTTCTCGAGCTGTTCGCGCCATTCTACATCAATGTCATTACGGGCATGATCGCCTGCTACGAACATAAACGGCACGAGACAAACTTTTTTCACCTGGTCCTTCTTAAGTCCGACTATTGTGGTCTCATAGGTTGGATAGCCTTCCACCGTAGCCACATGGAAGCTGCCTGCATCAGCAGCTCCGAACATATAATCAATCTGGGAATAAATTGCTGTGGCAGGAGTGGAGGTGCCATGACCAACCAACACTACAGCCTTATCTTTTCCTGCATGATCGCTGTAGCGATTCTTCAGCACCTCCACTGTTTTCTCACAGTCAGCAATAGAATAAAGCAA
>JAIDTO010000240.1 GCA_029060625.1 Muribaculaceae bacterium
GCTATCCGTACAAAAAAGATCAAATTCCAAAGATATTTTTTCTGCTATCCATGGACATAGATAGCAAGCTAATCCTACGACTATAAAAAGATAGCTCATATAAAACAAGAATTTCTCAAGTGCGCTTGCAGGGATGAGTCTATCTACTATTCTGGTATCTCCTCCCTTTGTGAATACTATCGGTGCCCAAATGAATATGAAGAGCAAGATAGTTCTGCATGGGCTATAGATTCCCATGCGTATAGTTTGTGATGGAATCAGTAAGTATACTAGAGCAGTAACCAACGAAAAGAGGAAATATATTGCCGTTTGCTTCTTGATCCATGGAGCATTGTATTGGTATAACTGAACCACTCTATGCCACGAGAAAAATAAATCCTGTGTTTTCATTATTTTTGAAGTTGAGATATTATACATTGTGATTTATCAGAATGCAGTGCCAAATAAAGGGCTCTCCAATCAACCCTGGTCTCTTCATGATCCACAGACGAATATATGTTAAGGTATCGGCCTCCAATATTCTCTGAATAGAGCGAGTCCATATCAGGATGGTTGGAGTATTCAAATGCTAATTTTTCTGCCACATCTTCTTCTGTCCCCACAAACAGAAGCTTGGATTGTTGCATTATCATAGCACCATCAAATAGTTTTTCAAGATCTGAGACAGTATGTGTTGAAACTATGATTGTTTGATTCTCACTTATGTTTGCAGCGATTAGTTTGCGAAGTGTCTCTTTGCCTTCAATATCGAGTGCATTAGTCGGCTCGTCAAGAAGCAGAACTTTCACTCCCAATGCAAGCGCATATGATAACTGTGCTTTTTTTAGATTGCCAAGAGAATGTGAGTTCATTAGTTCATTTCCTGATTGCCCGAAAGCCTTCAAATTTTCATCAAATTTTTCCTCCGAAAAATTAGGATAGAAACGCGAATGTAAGTTTTTGAATTCTCTGATTGTTTTGCCCGGAAATCTCATATTGTCTTCCAAGAGGAAAACATCGCCCATTTCTGTAGGTTTGTTTGTGCAAGAAGGATGTGCATCTATATAGCTTGTTCCAGCTTGTGGGTGTGCAAGTCCGGCTATTACATGTAGTAGTGTTGTCTTGCCTGCTCCGTTTTCCCCGGCAAGCAAATAAAGTCCTGAGCCGACTTGAGCTGTTATACCATACAAGGCTGGGATTTTTGCGCCCTTGTAGGAAAAAGTAACATTTTTCAGTTCTATCATAGCCAGATATATTAAGGATAAGAATGTTTCGAAGTGTTGCACTGATGTACAACACTGCAAAGGTA
Organism: Muribaculaceae bacterium; assembly: GCA_029060625.1. Lineage (GTDB taxonomy): Bacteria > Bacteroidota > Bacteroidia > Bacteroidales > Muribaculaceae > Lepagella. The sequence continues at coordinate 1,289 of JAIDTO010000240.1, forward strand.
ACAATATTTTTTTGATTCTACAAAAAAAGCGTATTTTTTCTTATCTGGAGATAAAGAAGATTTACAATTCTAATTAAGAACAAACTCTGTCATCAGCCATATTTTTTGTTTTTCTCCTTCCAACCGTACGCTTTTGTATAGTCTATAGACTCTCGGCTGATTATTGTTGAGATTTCGAGTCAAAGCAGCCTCAAAAGTATGCTTTCCGGTTGGCTTCAACTCGATTCCTATGTCGTGCCACATACCGGGATCTGGATTAGCTAAAAATCAAGGTTTAGATATGATTTAAAGCGTTTTATCGAGGTATTGATGATGAGGGAGTCCGGGAATTCTGTTCCATTCAAAAGAGGAGGAAGATATTCATAGTTGGCTATATCAAACGATATGTGAGCATCGCTACCAAGGATGACTGGCACATCATAACGCTTGCATAGCTTTAAAATCTCTATATTATTTGCCTTTGCTGATAATTTCTTGCGTATCGGCTTCAGGGAACTGTTGTTAATTTCAAGAAGAGTGTGATGCTCTTTTGCAGCTAACACAATTGGCTCAAAATCCAATTCAGCGGTACCGTCGCCCGGATGACTGATGATGTTGACAAAAGGATTGCTGATGGCTTTTATCATTCCATGAGTATTCTCCTCGCGAGTACCCCATTTATAACATAGCGAGTGAATGCCGGCTATTCTGAGATCAAGCTTTGACATCAATTCATCATCCATATCAAGATTCCCTTCTCCATCAAGAATATTGATCTCAGCGCCCAAAATCAAATTGACTCCATACATTTCGCGTGGCACAATATGCAGATTACGGAAATAGATAGTCTCGCAAGTGCCGGGTATACCGGGAGCATGCTCTGTGATACCTAATAGCTTAATACCTTTTTCCCTTGCACCCATTGCCATTTCCTGAATAGTACTGAATGCATGACCACTGGCTAAGGTATGTGTATGAACGTCGAGTTCTATGTTTTTAAAATCCATAATACATAATCTTTTTCAATACAAAATTACTAAAAAAACTGAAAGCACCGCGAAAACAAATAAGAATAAATAGCAATGGTCATTAAATTTTCTTCAAATAAAATTTGGATATATCAACCATATGCATTATCTTTGCGTTATAAAAACAGAGCGGCGGAGAGCCGGCGCTTAGAAATTGACAATCCCAATACCACATCAAAGAAATTTGGGAAACTCATCAAACTTTTATGAAATACCGAGACTATCTGTCGGTTGCAATGGCGGGCCCCCCACTTTCGGGTGGTGTTCCCTCACGGGACGCAGGCGGATTACAAAGTGCCGATGGAACTCAAATCCTGTCTATCGGAGTTTCATCACAAAACCTTTGGTGTGGCTTTTTATAAAGGAGGCAGAAGGCTTTTATGCCATCCGCCTCCTTAATTTTTAATATACCCTTTAAACCCAGATATAACCCAAGATATGAAAGACGTAAAACAGACCCTTCTCGACAGGGTATCAATCCGCCGCTACGAGCGTGAGTCTATCCCTCAGGAGACTATGGATTTCATCTATGATGCAGTCCGCAATACACCGACAAGCTACAACGGCCAGCAATATTCAGTCATCGACATTGATGATCAGGAACTTAAGGAAAAACTATATGAACTTACGGGCCAGAAACAGCTCAAGACCTGCAACCGCCTTCTCATCTTCTGCTCCGACTATAATAAGATGACTCTTCTCGCAAAGAAAAAAGGCGTAGATATGCCCCCATTCACCGACACAATGGACGGAACAATCATCGGAATCATCGATGCCTCATTGGCTATGATGAGTGCTGTTGTGGCTGCAGAAGCTTGCGGACTCGGATGCAACTGTGTGGGCTATCTCCGTACAGTTGACCCCAAGGCTGTCGCCGAGTTGCTGAAACTTCCCAAAGGTGTATTTGTGGTATGCGGGCTTGCTCTCGGAATTCCACGCGAACACCCTGACCTCAAGCCTAAGCAGCAACGTGATCTCGTATTCATGAAAAACTACTATTCTCAAGATCAGGAAAAACTGACCGAAGGACTTGTAGAATACGATAAAGTCGTAACTGAATACAATCAGACCCGTGCCGGAGGCACTTCAGACAATGACTGGTGTGCCCACATCATCAACTACTACGACCATGCGATGGAATATCAGATACTCAAGTATCTGAAGGACCAAGGCTACGACATTAAAAAATAATATCCATCATTGTTAATGATGCATCATGATATATCATGAATTAAACATCTAATGACCCCGATAAAAAGATATCCCATTGCCTGGTATTGGCAATGGGATATCTTTTTATCGATTAGCCTCAGCGGCGTCCACCCGCTTTCTGGCGCATCTGCTTCATCATTGCCATCGGATTCTTAATGCCTCCGGTAGCCATACGCATCATCTTGCGTGTCTCTTCAAACTGCTTCAAGAGCCTGTTTACCTCCTGAAGCGATGTTCCACTACCCTTTGCAATGCGCTGACGGCGCGATGCATTGATAATCTCGGGATTCTGGCGCTCGTAAGGAGTCATAGAATATATTATGGCTTCTATTCCCTTGAAAGCATTATTATCAATATCAATATCCTTGATAGCCTTTCCTACACCCGGGATCATGGCTGCCAGATCCTTGATGTTACCCATCTTCTTTATCTGGTGTATCTGCTTAAGGAAATCGTCGAAGTCAAACTTGTTCTTGCGAATCTTTTCCTGAAGGCGCTCAGCCTCCTTCTGGTCATAGATTTCCTGCGCACGCTTGGCAAGCTCCACGATATCGCCCATACCAAGGATACGGTTTGCCATGCCTTCTGGGTTGAATTCCTGGATATCCTCCATTTTCTCGCCGATACCGACAAACTTAATTGGTTTGTCAACCACGGAGCGGATAGAGAGGGCTGCACCGCCACGTGTGTCACCATCAAGTTTCGTCAGGATCACACCGTTGAAATCAAGACGATCATTGAATTCCTTGGCAGTATTGACGGCATCCTGACCGGTCATAGAGTCCACGACAAAGAGAGTTTCGTCAGGATTTACCGCCTTCTTGATGGCTGCGATCTCCTGCATCATCTCTTCGTCGACAGCCAAACGTCCGGCAGTGTCGACAATCACGAGGTCAAGCTTGTTGTCCTTGGCATATTTGATGGCATTCTGAGCGATCTCCACAGGATTCCTGTTGCCTTCTTCTGTATATACAGGCACATCAATCTGGGATGCAAGAACCTTAAGCTGCTCAATAGCTGCCGGACGATATACGTCACCTGCCACAAGAAGAGGCTTACGACCTTTCTTCTTTAGCTTCAATGCAAGCTTTCCTGAGAATGTGGTCTTACCTGAACCTTGAAGACCGGACATAAGGATCACAGCAGGCTTCCCCTCAAGCACAAGCGGCTCCTCCTTACCACCCATAAGAGCAGTCAGCTCATCATGCACTATCTTCACCATCAGCTCTTTCGGCTTCAGTGCATTGATTACGTTTTGTCCGAGGGCTTTCTGCTTGACGGTGTCAGTAAAACTTTTTGCCACCTTATAATTGACGTCTGCGTCGAGAAGCGCCCGGCGCACGTCTTTCATGGTCTCGGCTATGTTGATCTCTGTGATTCGTCCCTCACCCTTCAGGATCTTAAACGAGCGTTCGAGTCTTTCAGAAAGATTATTAAACATAATATTTTAGTCTTAATGCATAATTCATAATGCATAATTCATAATTACTTGTCTCTGAACCTACAGTGGGATGCATTTATGAAATTATACACTATATTACAATTATTATTTCAAAAGATTGGTTGCAGTATCAGGGAAAATAATTTTTGGCTCAAAGGTCCTTGCCTCTTCAGGTGTCATAGAAGCATATGCTATAATGATTATTATATCTCCGACCTGTGCCTTTCTCGCAGCCGCTCCATTGAGACAAACGATACCTGAGTTCGCCTTTCCGGCTATGGTGTATGTCTCCAGTCGCTCACCATTGTTGTTGTTGACCACCGATACTTTCTGTCCCGGCAAAATACCTGCGGCTTCAAGAAGTGCGGAGTCTACAGTTATGCTTCCGATATAGTTGAGATTGGCCTCTGTGACATGCACACGATGGATCTTTGAGGCCAGCATTTCTATCTGCATTGCTGTTTTTATTTATATCTGATATTATCAATTAGACGTACTTTTCCACAATATACGGTGATGCATCCTACGATGTCGGGAGATTCTGACCACTCATCGACAGGAAGAAGAGTGCGACCGTCGACGATTTCAAAATACTCAACATTCATGTAAGGAACAGCGTTGATACGCTCCACAACGGTGTCATGTGTTGCCTGCACTGAATGATCTTTTGAGTATTCCACGCTATATGCAAGCGCAGCATGAATCTCCGGTGCCACCTTACGCTGCTCCTCCGTCAGGAGAGCATTGCGTGAAGAAAGCGCAAGACCATCATCTGCACGCTTTATAGGCACGGGCACAATCTGCACATCAATATGCTCGGATTCCACCATATTTTTGATTACAGCTATCTGCTGGAAGTCTTTTTCTCCGAAATATGCACGTGTAGGACGGCAAAGACGGAACAAGCGGCTCACCACCTGTGCCACGCCCTGAAAATGTCCCGGACGGAACTTACCTTCCATCACTTCGGCTGCAGTGCCAAGTTGGAACTCATGGTCAGCTACAGTGCCATCAGGATACATTTCCTCGACCGAAGGTGCGAATACCGCAGTGGTCCCCTCACCTGCAAGAAGGCGAAAATCTTCTTCCTCATTTCTTGGATAAGTAGCGAGGTCGACCGGATTATTGAACTGAGTCGGATTGACAAACACACTGACGAGGACAACATCGTTTTCCGACACAGCCTTCTTCACGAGTGAAAGGTGTCCATCATGGAGGGCACCCATGGTAGGAACGAATCCTATTGTCTTTCCTTTGCCGAGCGTCTCGCCTACAAAGGCCTCAAGATCGCTGACATTACGAATTATCTGCATTGCCATTGCTTTAGTATGATAATATTTCAGCCGCCGGAAAAATGACGGCTTATTACCTATGTAAAAGTTTCAACTTGCAAAGTTAATAAATAAGTCACAAAACCACCAAGCATTTCTGCCAAAAAAGACAAGTCAATGTTAAAAAAATAGAAAAATAATGTTTTCTAATGCTAAAGAATCAAAAAGGGAGCCAAATATAAGGGCCATATGGAATTTTTTTTGTAATTTTGCACTACGGCATATACCGACGCGGGAAGCGATACGATATGCAGAATATAAAATAAAGATATGGCCAAGAAAAAATTTCTGTTTGTGGCGCAGGAGGTAGCCCCCTATCTTCCGCCTGAAAAAATATCATCACTGGGTAAGGAAGTTGCCACAGGCATCCATAAAAGAGGCTATGAAGTGCGCACATTCACCCCAAAATGGGGAGCTATCAACGAGCGTCGCAACCAGCTTCATGAAGTGATACGCCTAAGTGGGCTTAACGTCACAATTGACGACAATGACCATCCATTGTTGCTGAAGGTAGCAAGCCTTCACCCGACAAGGACTCAGGTATATTTTATCGACAACGACGACTATTTCCAGAAACTTGACTCAGACATAGACGATGTAGGCAGCAACCGGACTGACAACGACCAGAGAATCATCTTCTTCACCCGGTCTACCATTGAAACCGCGAAGAAGCTTCAATGGGATCCTGCAGTGATCCACTCACAGGGATGGGTGTCTTCAATGGTCCCAGTCTATCTCCGTCAGCTTAGCGACTCCGTGCCTTTTGAAAGCTCAAAGGTAGTATATACGGTGCTACCCGAAGAACCGACACTGACCATCGACCCGGGCTTTTTCCGTCGCCTTAAGGAAGAAGGAGTGAGAGAAGATTTTTTGGCCTCCTACGAGAATATGGAACTTACCCCAAAGCTTCTCCACAAAATGGCCATTGACAACTCTGACGGAGTTATCTTTATGACTGATGAGCCTGACCCTGAGGTATTGGCAGCTGTGGAAGCAAAGGGAATCCCCTATCTCAAAAAAGAGGAGGCTGATGGCAATCTGGAGGCTTATATTGAATTTTACGACAAACTTTCTGATAAATGATGCGCTATAAATCCTTGCGCAAGACGCTCAAGCTTCTTGCAGCCCCTTTACTCGGCATTGCTGCCGGAGCTGTTTTCGCCTCTTGCGAAGACAATGTGTCGACTGTTGGCAGTGCACTTGCCAACGGTGAGGTACAAATTGCACTCGACTCATTGATTTGGGACGGCTCAGAACAAAATATATATCGTGGCGATCAGAAGCATTTGGTAGTATGCCCTAAGATCAGCTATTCCACGATATTCGATGATGCTGTCGACACAAGGAGCACCACCAATCTTATAGGAAGAATAAGTGTGCCGGAATATGGCGACCTTAATTGTTCGTATGTCAGCCAAATGCTCAGCACCACAAGTCTTGATATACCTGATTCTATACCGGTGTCGCAAGTTGACTCGATGAAGTTGGTGCTTTACGTTCCAAGAGGTGCTCTCACCGGAGACTCCCTTGCTCCGCAGCAATTGAAAGTGTTCCGACTCAATAAAAGTTTGCCATCAGATATCGACAATCGTTTTGACCCGACAGGATATTACGATCCTCAGAATCCCCTTGGGAGCAGGAGCTACACACTCTCAGCCCTTGGCATGAGCGATTCTTTATATACTCATAAGCCCTATATAAATATCGAGATCCCATTATCCAAAGAGATGGCGGTCGAGACAGTCAATGCCTATAGGGATGACAAGATCAATTCTATATTCGAATGGCCTCAGACTTTTGAAAAGTATTTCCACGGGATTTATGTGGAGCCATCGTTTGGCAGGGGATGTGTAGCCAATATAGTATATACAAGATTTGTGATATTCTATAATTACAAGACGACTGAGACCACCACTACAGATGACAAAACTACTACGACAACCACTACCAAAGTTGGAACTACCGGAGTATTTGAATCCTCTCCAATAGTGCTCAATAGCAACAATATCAGCTATAAGCCATCAGAATATCTAAAGAGTCTTGCATCAGACAATGAGGCTATCATCACGACTCCCGGTGGATTTCGCGTCAATTTCCGGTTCCCCGCAAAAGAACTCTTAGACATATATCGGCAGTCGCAGTCTAAACTTTCGGTAGTGAGTGACCTGACACTCAGCATCCCTGCTGAAGAAATAGAAAATGATTATGGGTTGACCCCCCCTCCCTACTTGATTATGGTGAGGACTTCAAAGCTTGCGGAATTCCTTGCAAGCAATTCTTTGCCGGACAACACGGATTCGTTCTATGCTGAATATAATGAAAAAATACAACGGTACACTTTCTCTTCAATGAGAAATTATATGCTTCGTCTTATAAAAGACGGATTGAAGGATGAAGACATTGATTTCACCATCATTCCAGCAAACCTCGAATTTGAAGAGGAACAATCTTCAAGCAACTATTATAACTCATTGTATAGTCTATACTATGGTTTTAGCAGCTCTTCAAATTCCGTGAAAAAATATCTGACCAAATGCACTCCCTACATCTTGAATCCTACAATGTGTAAGCTACACATGGATCAAGCACGCACAATATTCATATACTCACAACAGCAGATGAAATGACAATGAACGCTCCGGCACTCATCCTCTTATTCAGTCTACTGCAATTCATCACCGGCACTGC
>JAIDTO010000241.1 GCA_029060625.1 Muribaculaceae bacterium
TGCTTTTCTCTATTTGGGTTATATAATTTGCAAAATTAAATAATCCTGAAATGCTTGATTCTTAGCAATTTCAGGATTATTTTAGCGGTTTTTAAAGCCTCGAGGTTCAATTATTTTATAAATTCAATCCAACATTAGGTAAATTTTGTAGGATGAATTCTCAGATTTTAAGATTTTATCATTTCTAACTAATGATTTTGTCATTGCATACGGCTCAGCATCTACTCCACGACTTTTTTCTCTGCCTGTGTAAGGGAGATTGAATTCATAATCCATAGTGGGATACGTTTCTTGAATCGCATCAGTGATATCGTCTGGCAGACATACCTTAGAGGCATCACTTGATATGCATTCGTCATTTTCTTTAAGGAAGATCCCAACTATACCCCAACAACCATTTTTTTCATCCGGAGGTATTGGAAACACCACTGCCCTAACTTTCGCGAGAATCGGATATTCTGGATCAAATGACTGATCGGTGATGAAAAATGAATTCTCATTTTCTGCAATTATGGTGATCATATCTTTCTTTGAATGCAGTATTGTCGCTGATTGTTGATTGGGTCTCTCTCTATCGCAACACCATTCGGCTACTTTACTTACGAATTCAAATTTTTTTCTCTCGAAGAACTCCTTAAATGTATAAATATACATTTTGGTTCGACACTCTATTTTTTCTCTTTTTGCTTTTTGATTTCGCTTGAATGAAGTCGTTCGGTATCCTTTCTTTTGGTAATAATCCCTTAGATGGGCATCTGCCGGTATCAGAAATGTCATGACAAATCCTCTGTCTCTCGCACTCTTTTCTGCTTCCTCCATAAGCTTGCCCATTATTCCTTGTCTTCGATAGTCAGGATGAGTAGCCAATCCGCATAAGTACATCCCTTTGTAGATTGAGCAGCCATTACTGCCCTTAAATTCATATTCTACTCCTAAAAGAGCTGCTATAAGCTTATCTCCATCGTAGACGGTGAAAGCATTGTCAGGATTAAAATATGCGTCAAAAACGAGCTGTATATAGCGAGAGGAGTCGTGAAAGGTATTCTTCCACAACTCCATCATGTCTCTTTTTTTCTTATTTATATCAATTGTCTCTTCCATTACACAAACAGATAAGATCCGAGATCCGATTCTTTTTCAATACGGCATTCCGTTGGCAACCCTCTCACAAATCTTGCTATCCCCTCAAGTGTATTGACACTAAGTGTCAACTGCCATGGATATTGGCTATCGCTTGTAGATGAAAGCAACGATTCTGATCCTGGATACTCTTCTTGAAGAATAATTGCCCCATAGTTAGTTAGATCTACTTTTATCTCATATATTGGCTTAGAAGGATCAAATACAAATCCAAATATATCCGGACGCAGATCCCGTTTTGAACTGCTGCTTTGAGTACAGTTTTTATCAAGTATCTTTGCATCCTTCCATCTTAGTGTCTTAAATAGTCTGACATCTCTTAATGCTACGTCATATCCTAAGATACACTTGGATTCCGGGAATACCTGAAATACCTCAATCTCCCTGTCCTTCACTCCGGTTTTCGACGTATAATCCTTTAGCAGAACGCGTTTTTTAGAGTTTCTGGCCTCATAAATAGCAGCCATTCCCACTCCCTCTTTGTCGCCTGCAAGGTAATACTTCTTTAAGAGTGTCAAGTCTCTCACAGTATGAGTCATTGGTACCGTGGCACCACTCGTGCGAATATATGCTTCATTTATCTCTTCAGGCCTGTGACAATCCGGGTGGAATTGCACCATATCACCCCTATAGCTATCCACGTGGATACGTAAGATCTCGAGTCCCTCATTGTTCATCTCGATGTTGTAGGTGATGTTGGCGGTCGTCACACTCTTTTTTTGAGCCCTTGATTTGTAGGCTATAAAAGAATTGTCTATGATGTTCTTTAGATAAGTCCTATAGCGGTCTGAATTAGCTTCAGGTATCTTTCTATCCTCATATAAAAGATCATAATCATGTGCTATTCCTGATGCTATACCGTTGTCTCTTACTCCCAGAAGCAATTCACCCCCGGTTGTGGAGTTTAAAAAGCCACATATTGTCTTCAGAATAGCCCATTTTTGAGTTTCCGGTTCATACTCTGCATTACCCTTCAGTTTATTTTTGGGTGGACACACTGCAGATGTCTTGAATTCTAAGGTGTCACTCTCTACTCCGTAATACGTTGTGAGGTCAGGACTCCTATATTGATCGTCTACGTCGAGTGTACGTGCCAATTCAAGCTTGATTCTGGATATTTCTCTTTCATCAATCTTTCCAATAAGTCTGTTGGATGCATCAATCAGCCCATCCACAGTATCTTCAATATTTTCGTCCGTGGTTATCCTCTCAGTTGAATGGTCGATTTCCGGCTCCTTATAGTTGCGGATCATAGATATTATCCTCTCATGTTTCTCTACTTCCGGAATTCCATCCAGAATCGGTCCATGACTGAGAGATATCGACATAGGTGAAGCTCCTGCAGCAAACTTGGCCACAGATATTTGATATTCGAGTTCATGTCGGATATACGCGCTTATGGTATAGTCTCCCGCAGCAATGGAAAGCATAAGGGCTGTCTGCAGACAAAGGAGCCGTGGCATAGTGTCGGAAAGCAAACGTTGATGACTCATTAGTATGTTGCTTATTTCCATTACTCCGCTGCTGTCTATTTCATTTATCTTGGAGTCCTCTGATGCATATGGTATGTTTTCCTCACAGTATTTTATAAATTGTCCGAATATATAGATGAAGCACTCATGCTGATATGATTCCATATCAAGGATTGGCTCATCTAAGCCATATAATTCGATATCATCTACTATTGATCCATTTACAAGCACTGTTCCGGGAATTGCCTTAAGCGAATTTATTCTAATCGTAAGAGGTATTTTTTGCTCCATTGCCTCGAGCATTTCTTCTTTTGTGATCTTTCCCATCACATTGACAAGGAATCCATCTTCTGTCAGCCATTGGGTTCCGGCTGAATAGTCACCTATATATACTCCGGGTAGCGATTCCCCTCTCATCTGATTTGCGTATTCCAAATAAAATTGGTTAAAGCCCCCCTTAAGTTCAAACGAGAACTCCTTATTCTCCGGGGTATATTCCACATAAAGGCGTCTGCCAGGATTAAAAAAAGACAATACCCTGAAGATATCTGCATATCTTAAACATTCAGAAAGATTGATATTTATCTTCCCTGACACCTTTTCATAATCTTGGCTTATGGTCTCGGCTTCGACTTTTACTCCATAACTGGACTTTACTATGACAGGTATAATCGACCCAGCTGCATATTTTCTTTTGGCTTCTACCACACTTGCTTTTACTCCACCTTGAGCCCTTGTCATGAAAGTCATTCCTTCTGCTACATCTTCAACTGAATCAGGACTTTTCATATGGTCACTCTTAGGGAGAAGAACCTTGATGCTTTTTCCAAGGGCAATATATTCCGTGAGGTTTCCTTTCAAAAAATCCGTTTTGTTTACAGGTGCTGCCAAAACTTCATCTTCTGTAAATACGACAGTGCCTTTACCCTCATAAAGAGCTTCCTTCCCTCCGTTGACATCAAACTTCGTACGGCTTAAATTGTGAAGGACTCGAATAGGACTGAAAGTTTCAGGATTCTCAATATCATCCCATTTTAGTCCCAGATTGGTTATTGGGGATTTTCGTATGCAATTTGTAGTGACATAAATCAGATCATCGGCAATGTCAGTGTGAGGCATCTTTTGAGCAACTACAAGCAGATTAAGTAATCTTCTAAGAATTAAGTGCTTGTCCTCTCCTATCTTTTGTGATGCTATTATAGCGGCCACCATAATCCTATATGCCAGCACATCGGATACCACCATATCCGATCCCGACAAGACAAATTCAGGTGATGATATAAAAGTTCTTTTTAATGCATATCCCGATAACTCATCAGCTAAGTCCACCAGATACCGACAAGTAGTAAGAAACTCACCATTGCCGGCATCCTTGTTTCCATTATACTGATATCTTCGGATATAAAATAAAAGTTTCTCAAAATTTTCTATAATGTACTCTTTTCTGATTTCAAGCCAAAAATCCGGCTGATTAGCTTTATAAGTTGACATTTTGGTATTTTTTTAATTGAACAAAACAAAAAAATTCAAAAAAAGGAGAGTGGAAAAGCAGTATGTTTTAAAATTGTTTCGACTTATTTTAAGCGGGTAAATGAATGTCCGAATCGTGTGATTGCCGCTTTCTCAAGTTCTTCCCTGAATTCAGGAGCTGCGATTGAGATAAGGAGTTTTGCTCGCTGTGCGAGATCCTTACCTCTAAGGTCGACTGCTCCATATTCCGTCACTATATAATTGGTCTGAAAGCGTGTTGTCACCACCCCGGCCCCCTCTGTCAATATAGGCTTAATCTTGTTGACACTTTTGGCTGTCTTTGAAAGCATGGCAAGGAAAGATATTCCCCCCTCTGATAGTTGCGACCCATAGACGAAGTCGTGCTGTCCCCCGATTCCTGAGAAAATTTTCTTACCAATGGAGTCTGCGCAAACCTGCCCTGTAAGGTCAATCTCAAGGCAAGAATTGATGCTGACCACTCTTGGATTCTGGGCTATAATATATGGGTTGTTGGTCCATGCTACATCCTTAAAGATTATATCCGGGTTCCCGTCCATATAGTCGTAAAGTCTTTTAGATCCAAGCGCAAGAGATGCTACCGACTTACCGGGCATCACATTCTTCAGGCTGTTGTCGATTATTCCCTTTTCAAGGAGTGGAAGCACTCCATCAGTCATTGCTTCTGTATGCAATCCGAGATGCTTATGGTCTTGGAGTGCGCGTATTACGGCATTCGGTATGCCCCCGACTCCAATTTGGAGGGTTGCTCCATCCGGAATCAATTCGGCGATAAAATTCCCTATTTTGATTTCATCTTCAGTTGGAATGGCTGTAGGAACTTCCACCAATGGCTCGTCTACCATTACTGCAGCTGAAAGCTTATCTATGTGAATCACAGGGTCACCATAACTGAATGGCATATGAGGATTAATCTGAGCAATGACTCTATCCGCACATTCCACGGCAGCAGTTGCCAAATCTGCAGAAACTCCAAAGCTTACCAACCCGTCTTCATTGGGCATCGAGCAGTTTAGAAGTGCTACGTCTACTCGGCAAGTGCCATCACGCATCAGTGCTGGCACTTCTCCTAAGAATCGAGGGATGGTGCTTCCATACCCTTCTTGTATCCAACGCCTCACTCCATTGGATACAAAAAAACTCTCTACATTAAAAGCGTCAATATATTCTTTTTTGCAATATGGTGCCTCGCCTTTACAAACAGCAAAAGCAGAATAAAGAGTCACACCCTTTAGCTCGTTTCCTCTTTCAGCCAAAGCGCGACAAAGCACTTCCGGTGTGGAAGTGCTGCCTTGAATATATACGTGATCACCATTTTCTATCATCATCACCGCTTCTTCAGCGGTCATATAACGAGGGTTAATGTTCATTCTTAAATGCTTTTAAACGTTGAGCTAAAATATCAAAATCCTCACTCTTTGAGAGTGTTGACACGCAAATTCTTACTCCGTCTTGTTCTGATCCTGTAGATTCAAGTGTTATAGCCGACACACCATGTCGCAGGAGTTCGGTCTGGAGTGTTTTCCCGTCCAAATCCCGATAGCCAACAGTAAAGAAAAAACCATCTGATATTGGGGTGTCTCCATCCATGTCGTAAACAATATGAAATCCATTATCACAGAAACATTTCTTCATTATCTCTGCTCTTCTTCCATATTCTGAAGTTTCTTTTACAAAATCAAGTTTTCCGTCACACGCAGCATTCATCATGGCTGCTAATGCATACTGCGCAGAATGCGTAGTGCCGGAGCTTGCCGTGTAAAGGACTCCAAATATGTAAGCATCTCCAAATGCCGGCATTTCATAAAACTTAGTGAAGAACTCATATTGTCGATCATAGACATATTTGCTCATAGCGGCTATGGCTATGCGCTGTCCGGCATAACTGAATATCTTTGAGCCGGAAACGAGCATAATGAAATTATCGGTATATTTCCCTACAGATGGAATAAACGGAGCTTCAAATGGATGACTGAAATCCGTTCGGAAGTCCATACCAAGATACGCAAGGTCTTCTATCACTATTACGTCATGCTTTGTAGCCATCTTGCCAATAATCTCAAGTTCCTCTTCTGTCAGATTGATCCATGAAGGATTATTGGGGTTTGAGAAAAGCATGGCAGTGACTTTACCATCCGATAATATCTCCTCAAGTTTAGCTTCCAAAGCTGCGTTTCTGAAATTGTAAATGTCAAATTGCTCGATACCGAGACCAAGAACCTTGGCCTGATGTCTTTGCGCAGGGAATCCCGGATTGAAGAAGAGTATGGTATCACGTCCCGGTATGCGCTGGCTGAGAAGAAGCTGCAATGTGAAACTTGCCTGCATTGATCCTACGGTAGGCACGATTGCTTTTTCCGGCACGTCAATATCCATGAATGCCTTCACAAATCTTTTTCCGGCTTTCTTTAATTCCGGTATTCCATTGATGGCTGGATATGTATTGGCTACTCCGGCTTGTAATGCAGCTATTTCCGCATCTATGCCTATAGCTGAAGCCGGCAAGCCAGGATTGCCAAGCTCAAGATGCACAAATTTCTCATCAGCTTCCTTTTCCAGAGCTGTGGAAAGTGCCACAATCTGTCTTATAGTGGCAGTGGATATATCAATGATCCCCAGTTCGGAAGCTGTCTTTGTCAATATTTCTTGTGATATTGGAAACATAACTGAAGCATTATAATGTTACTTTGCTATGAATGAGTCGGCCCTTTCTCGTCCTGATCGAAATGCTTTGAGATTTGACTCTACTATTGCCTCTCCCTTTGAAGAAAAAACACTTTTTATTGCATCTTCAATTTTATCTGAACTGATCTCTATGAAGTGTGAAGCTGCTCCGAGTAATACCATATTGCTTGATCTTGGAGAAGCTATTTCCTTTGCCATGGTCTCCATATCAAATGATATGACATTCCCGGCCTTCTTGAGCTCACTTTCAATTTCTTCGATATCCGGATAATTTGGAATATTGATAAATGGTGCTGAAGATGTCACAATCCATCCTTCAGGAGAAAGCAAAGGAAGATATCGAAGTGCTTCCATCGGTTCAAGGCTGACTATTAGATCGGCTTTGCCGGAAGGTATCAGATCCGAATGTATAGGCGATGATGATATTCTTAATGTTGATTGCACATCTCCACCTCTTTGGCTCATTCCATGCACTTCAGCTTGCTTTATATTCAGTCCATCTTTAAGTGCAGCCACACCAAGAATAGTGGCTACGCTGAGAATTCCTTGTCCGCCGACACCGGCAAGTACTATATCTGTTTTCATGGTGTGTTATTTTGAAAGCAGTTTATTATACTTGTTATTACTCTCATCATTATTCAGTAGTCTTTGGTCCTCTGTGAGCTCCATGTCGTCGGGCGGTTTGAATGCATTCCCTACGTGACACCACTACTGACAGACCTTTATGTTCTATAGCCTGCTTAAATAGACTGACCATCTCATCATGATTCTTTGGAAGAGAATCTATGGTGTGTAAGTGGTCGGCATTGACTCCAAGTCCAAGGCATATTTCTTCTATCTTGCCTGTCCCTTGTGAATCTTGCCCTCCGGTCATTCCTGTAGTGAGATTATCCGATATTATCACAAGGATGTTGCTGTCTTCGTTCACAGCATCAAGAAGACCTGACATTCCTGAATGAGTGAAAGTCGAATCTCCTATCACTGCCACCGCTGGGTGGACGCCGGCTTCTGATGCCCCTTTTGCCATGGTGATTGAGGCTCCCATGTCCAATACTGTATGCAGAGCCTTAAATGGAGCAAGGTAGCCTAATGTGTAGCAACCTATGTCACCGAAGACTCGCGCATCTTTATATCCGGCCAGCACATCATTAAGAGCCTGGTACACGTCTCTGTGTCCGCATCCCTTGCAAAGAGATGGCGGTCGAGCCACGGTTATGTCGCAGGCTTCTCTAATTTCTCCCGACTTGATTGCGTCAAGTTCAGGCTTGATCTTTATCAGGCATTCCATCACTCTATCGGGATTTAATTCCCCGGTGCGTGCTAATGATCCATCAAGTTTTCCATAGATCTTTATTGGAGATTCTATAAGGCCACGTAGTTTTTTCTCAATGAAAGGTTGCCCTTCCTCCACTATCAATAGCTCCTTGCACTCGTTGGTAAGCTTCTTTATCAATCCTAATGGAAGCGGATACTGAGAAATCTTCACTGTTGGATAAGGACATCCATCAGGAAAAAGTTCATTGAGGTAATTTGATGCAATTCCACTCACAATTATTCCAAGACTTTGGTCTTTTCCCGGAGTATAGACATTGTAAGGAGATTCGTCCGATTCTTTCTCAATCTCTTCATATATTTTTATCAATTCTTTATACCTGACTCTCGAGTTGCCCGGCATAAGCACCCATCTCTTGCCATCGTTAGGGAAATGTATCTCATTTTCTGCTTTTGCCTCCGTATCTGCTTCTACTGTCGCCCTGGAATGGCTGAGTCTGGTTACAAACCTGACCATCACAGGAATTTCATACTTCTCAGATAGCTTGAAGCCGTAATCCGCCATATCATACGCTTCCTGTTGGTTAGTCGGTTCAAGTACAGGAATGAAGGCAAATTCTCCATAAAATCTCGAGTCCTGTTCGTTTTGCGATGAATGCATCGAAGGATCATCGGCAACAGCTACCAACATACCACCGTTGGCACCTGTCATTCCTGAATTCACAAACGCATCTGCACTGGCATTAAGCCCTACATGCTTCATTGTTACAATTGAGCGTTTTCCTGCATAAGACATCCCTAATGCCTCCTCATATGCAGTCTTTTCATTGCTCGACCAATGGGAATGAACACCTCTTACCTTTGCGGTAGGATTAGCCTGTATGAATTCCATGATTTCGGTAGATGGAGTACCCGGATATCCATATGCACCGCTGAGTCCTGCATTTATTGCACCCAACGCGAAGGCTTCATCACCCAATAGAAGTTTCTTTATTTTCATGTATTAGGTCATTTTGATAGGTTTATAAGTCCACAACCATTGATAGGTTGCTTTCTATGTTGCAAATATACAAAAAAAATCCTATTATTTCAAGTCTTATGCCCTATAACATAAAAAAAATCCTAACCCGACAATCGTAGGATTAGGATTGTAATCATTATT
>JAIDTO010000242.1 GCA_029060625.1 Muribaculaceae bacterium
CTTATCCGGCCGTCGACCATAATCGATATGCGGTTGCAGTATTCTGCTTCGTCAAGATAATGAGTTGTCACGAAGACCGTCATGCCGTCGGAAGATGCCTTGTAGATTAGTTCCCAAAACTTACGGCGAGTCACCGGATCGACGCCACCGGTTGGTTCGTCAAGAAATACGACTTCCGGCTTGTGGATAGTCGCTACTGCAAATGCAAGCTTCTGTCTCCAGCCCACTGGAATATCCTTCACAAAGGCACGCCGCATATCCTCCATCCCAAGCTCTTTATAGAGCCGTGCCGATGCCTCCTTGATCTGTTTGGAGGTCATGTCATAGATTGTGGAGAATAGACGGATATTTTCCTCTACAGTCAGACCCGAATAAAGAGAAAACTTCTGGCTCATATAGCCGATTCTATGCTTGATGGCTTCAGCCTGAGTTATGATGTCGCAACCGGCAACGTGGCCGTTGCCTGCAGTCGGGACACTTAGGCCGCAGAGCATGCGCATGGCAGTCGTCTTCCCCGCTCCGTTGGCACCTAAGAATCCGAATATCTCTCCCTTGGCTACATCAAACGATATATGGTCGACGGCTGTAAACGATCCGAAGCATTTGGTAAGATCCCTTACCGATATCGCATTTTCCTTATCCATTGTCATCGTGTCAGTTTTATGAATAAATCTTCAATGTCACCTTTGGCAGGGTAAACCTTCACATCGTGCAGCCCTTCAAGACGGAGCTTGTCCATGACAGAAGATGGATTGAATCCTTTTCGACCTACTACATGTAGAGTCGCACCGAATGTATAGCAGTCCTCTACCTCCGGCAACTGCCTGAGCCTTGTAAGAAGCTCAAACATCCGGGTTGCCGAAGCGTTGTAAAGATTTTCATCGAGTCCGGCAACCAGACCGTCGGGCGTGTTTACCCTCAGGATCTTACCTTTATCAATGAGCGCAATCCTTCCGCAACGAGTGGCTTCGTCCATATAGGAGGTGGAGACAAGTATGGTGATCCCTTTCGCTCTCAATGTGGAGAGCATGTCCCAGAATTCACTTCTTGAGACGGCATCCACTCCGGTAGTGGGCTCATCGAGAAGCAATATTTCCGGTCTGTGGATAAGCGCACAACTCAAAGCGAGTTTCTGCTTCATTCCTCCCGAAAGGGCCCCCGCTCTTCTGTTTGGGAAACGCTCAAGCTGTGCGAATACAGGTGCGATTATGTCGTAGTTATCCTTAATGGAGACTCCGAATAGGGAGGCAAAGAAATGAAGGTTTTCTGATACACTTAGATCCTGATAAAGCGAGAATTTCTCCGGCATATAGCCGATCACCTTGCGCAACTGGACATAATCTTTCACTGTGTCAAGACCACAGACTGTAGCCGAGCCTGCATCCGGAGAGGTAAGCGTTGCGAGTATCTTATAGAGTGAGCTCTTACCTGATCCATCAGGTCCGATCAGACCGAACATTTCTCCTCTCTCCACCGTGAAACTCACATTGTCGAGAGCTGTCAGATTCCCATAGCGTTTCGACACGCCTGACACTTCAATGGCAACATTCATAACCTCACTTCTCCGTATTGACCGAGTTTCAGCCGTCCGTCATTCTTGACAGAAATCTTCACGGCATACACGAGGTTTGCGCGGCTATCTTGCGTCTGTATTGATTTTGGTGTGAACTCACTCTCCTGGGCGATCCACGTTATTGTGCCTGGATATTCATACTGTTCGTCGCCACCAAAATCAGCAATCACGGTCACTTTCTGTCCTATCTTGATATCAGCGAGTTGCGAGGCGGTGAAATACGACCGCAGATATATATCGTTGAGATTTGCCAATTTGCAAAGTGGGCGTCCCGGAGTGGCAAACTCTCCCGGCTCTGCATATTTTATCAATACGGTTCCTGAAATAGGGGAGTGGACTATGCTCTTTGCTATCTGTTCCTCGATCTGTTCTGCTTGGTATTGGATGGCTACAGCATTGTCTGAGATTGAACTGCGATTTTTCCCGAGTGTTGATAGCAGGGCAGTGAGTTGGCTTTTGAGCACCGTCAATTGCGACTGAGCATCATCATATTGCTTCTGTGTTGTGGCTCCATCTGCAAGAAGACGGGCAAAACGTTCACACTCATGCTGCTGATGTGCTATTTGAGACCGTAGTGCGGCTGCTTGTGCAGCGATATCCGGAGAATTGCTTTCTGCTGATTGCCTTTGGCTCTCAATCTGTTTTTGCTGAAGCACCAAGAGAGTGGTGTCAATTACTGCAATGGTCTCTCCTTTTGTGACGCTATCCCCTTCCTGAATTGTCATCGACAAGATTTTCCCTGATGTCTCGGCTGAAACGGTGACAGTCGTTGCTTCAAAAATGCCTGTGGCATCATATTCAAGTGTTTTCTTGCAAGATGCGAAAAGCAATGCAAATATGGCGATGGAAAGTGTGTATGGTTTCATTGGTTTAGAGTATATTTTAGGTTGTAGATTTCTTTTATAAGTTGAACTTCGTGAAGCCGTGCATTCAATTGAGCTATGTTTTCATCCGATATTTTGGTAAGAAGGGCAGTCGCATCGATTACTCCGTTAGCAAGTTGCGATTCTGCTGCTCGTCTTACGTTTCCACGAAGCTGTATTATGCGGGCATCATCCTTCATCACTTCCCTCAGTCCTCGTATAGCTTCTTTCTGCGAAGCTGACAGCATCTCATTGTTGAATAAAAATAGCTCCTTGTCTGCCTCAATTTCCTGTGCTTTTACAATTGTTTGTCTGTGGGTGTTTTTCTTTGAGTAGAAGGAATCTATATTCCATGATGCCTTTATCCCGGCAAGTATATTGAAAGATAAGTTATGATTCATCATGCTCTTGAAATAATCAAAGCCGGGGTATCCATAGTAGGCCTGTGCAAACAATCCTATTTTGGGCATAAGTGAAGCATCGGCCAAACGTTGCATTGTCTCATTAGCCTGAAGCCTACGCTCAAAAAGTCTTAATTCCGGTCTATTGTTGTCATTCATAGCCGGTATATCAGCTGATGGCATTTCCAGCTTCCTCCCGTTGATCGTCTCCCCGATGAAGAGCTCCAGCACATCCCTATATCCTTCAGATGCACTCTTGGCCTGAGCTATATTCTGCATCAATGACAAAGCTTGCGCCTCAACCATATCTGCGTCGCATTGCATCGCGACTCCATTCCTGACTTTCGACTGAATTTGCTCGAGATTCTTTTGAAGAAGATTGAGGGTGATTTCGCTTTGCTCTATCTGTTCTTCAATGAGGAGAATGGCAAAGAAGACAGATTCAACCCTTTGTCTCAGAG
>JAIDTO010000243.1 GCA_029060625.1 Muribaculaceae bacterium
CCCTTAAGCGCAAGCGCGAAGTGGAACGCAAGACATTCAGCTACGACCGCAACATCTTCGCCCTCGGAGGCGGAGGAAAAGGTGGAGTAAAGGGTGCAAAAGGCACCAAATTCTAAAGACAACTCATAACGCTAAACGTAAAACGCATAACGTAAAAATGAAAAAATTCACTGAATACTCAACCCCGCTCAATCTCTCCAATGTCAACAAGGAGATCCTTGAGCTCTGGGACCGCCATAATCTCTTCGAGACATCGATGGATGTTCGCAAAGGATGTCCTACATTCGTCTTTTTCGAAGGTCCACCGTCTGCAAACGGAATGCCCGGTATCCATCATGTGATGGCCCGCACTATCAAGGATATCTTCTGCCGCTATAAGACAATGAAGGGTTTCCACGTGAAGCGTAAGGCGGGATGGGACACACACGGTCTGCCTGTCGAACTCGGAGTGGAGAAGACCCTCGGTATAACCAAAGAAGACATCGGTAAAAAAATATCCGTTGAGGAATATAACGCTGCCTGTCGCCGGGAGGTGATGAAATACACCAAGGAATGGACTGACCTTACTCACAAGATGGGTTATTGGGTCGACTTGGATAATCCTTATATTACTTACGACAACGCTTATATCGAATCAGTATGGTGGTTGCTTCGCCAGCTTTATGATAAGGGTTATCTCTACAAGGGCTACACTATTCAACCTTATTCTCCCGCTGCCGGCACAGGCCTCTCAAGCCACGAGCTAAACCAGCCCGGGTGCTACCGTGATGTAAAAGACACAACAGCCACAGCTCTCTTTAAGGTTCTTGACCCGAAAGAGGAGATGACAGGATGGGGTGAACCATATTTTATGGCATGGACCACAACCCCATGGACACTTCCCTCCAATACAGCTCTCTGCGTTGGCCCTAAGTTTGACTATGTAGCTATCCGCACGTATAATCCCTACACAGGAACTCCTATCACTGTGGTGATGGCAGAAGTGCTGATACCTTCTTATTTCAAGGCAGAAGGAGCAAAGGCATCTCTTGCCGATTACAAGCATGGCGATAAAGTGCTTCCTTATGAAGTAGTAGGCAAATGGAAAGGCTCTGACCTTGTCGGAATGCATTATTCTCAGCTGATGCCTTGGGTGAAACCAACAGAGAAGGTGAATGAGTTTGCTCCAGATTATGTTAAGGAATATGCGGATGCACACCCCGAGAAATGCTATGAGGTAGGGACAGACCGTTTCGTTGAAATAGCAGAAGAGGCTTTCCGTGTGATCCCGGGCGATTATGTGACCACTGAAGATGGTACCGGTATCGTGCATATTGCGCCTACTTTCGGTGCCGATGATGCCAAGGTTGCCAAGGCTGCCGGAATCCCGGCTCTCTTCATGGTTAACAAGAGAGGGGAGACCCGTCCGATGGTAGATCTCACCGGAAAGTACTATACTCTTGATGAACTTGCTCCTGAATTCGTAGAGAAGTGTGTCAACGTTGAGCTCTATAGCAAATATGCCGGCGACTATGTAAAGAATGCATATGATCCTAAGTTTAATGAGGGTGGCAAATATGATGAGGCTGCAGCGTCAAAAGCTGAAGATCTCAATGTAGTTCTATGTATGGAAATGAAGATGGCCGGGCAGGCCTTCAGCATTGCTAAGCATGTCCACAATTACCCTCATTGCTGGCGAACTGACAAGCCTGTGCTTTATTATCCTCTTGACAGCTGGTTTATCCGCACGCCTCAGGCACGCGAGCGTCTCATAGAACTCAATAAGACAATCAAGTGGAAACCGGAAGCTACCGGATCAGGTAGATTTGGAAAATGGCTTGAAAATGTACAGGATTGGAACCTTAGCCGCTCTCGCTATTGGGGTACTCCGCTTCCAATATGGCGTACTGAAGACGGAAAGGAAGAAATCTGCATAGGAAGCTACCAGGAGCTCTATGATGAGATTGAGAAGGCTGTCAAGGCAGGTGTGATGAAGGAAAATCCATTTGCAGAAAAAGGTTTCAAGCCCGGTGACTACTCGAAGGAAAACTACGATAAGATTGATCCTCACCGTCCGTATGTAGACGATATAACTCTTGTATCTCCAACGGGTCGCCCCATGAAACGTGAGCTTGATTTGATCGACGTTTGGTTTGACTCAGGTGCGATGCCTTATGCCCAGTGCCACTATCCGTTTGAGAATAAAGAGGCTCTCGACAGTCATGAAATTTATCCCGCTGATTTCATTGCAGAAGGAGTCGACCAGACACGTGGATGGTTCTTTACTCTCCATGCCATTGCGGGTATGATCTTTGATTCTGTAAGTTATAAGGCAGTTATCTCCAATGGCCTTGTGCTTGACAAGAATGGTAATAAAATGAGCAAGCGTCTCGGAAACGCCATAGATCCTTTCGGCAATATCGAAAAGTTCGGAAGCGATCC
Organism: Muribaculaceae bacterium; assembly: GCA_029060625.1. GTDB lineage: Bacteria > Bacteroidota > Bacteroidia > Bacteroidales > Muribaculaceae > Lepagella. Next base: position 2,422 of record JAIDTO010000243.1, read on the forward strand.
TGTGCGCTGGTACATGATTTCCAACTCATCACCATGGGATAATTTGAAGTATGATGAAGATGGCGTTGCTGAAGTAAGCCGCAAGCTTTTCTCTACTTTGTATAATACCTATAAGTTCTTTGCTCAGTATGCAAATGTAGACGGTTTCACCGGCGATGAAGCTCTGGTTCCGGTTGCGGAGCGGCCTGAGATTGACCGTTGGGTTCTCTCATTACTTAATTCTCTTGTGGCTGAGGTAGAAAAAGATCTTGACGATTATGAGCCTACTAAGGCAGCACGTGCGATAGAGACTTTTGTCAATGATAATCTATCCAACTGGTATGTGCGTCTCAACCGCAAGCGCTTCTGGGCAGGAGAGATGGATACTGATAAGCTTGCTGCATATCAGACACTTTATACTTGTCTTAAGACGGTGGCTCTTTTGATGGCTCCATTTGCTCCATTCTATGCCGACCGTCTCTATGGCGATCTTATGGGTGCCACTTCTGAGGGTAATACATATGCTTCTGTTCATTTGGCAGATTTCCCGGAGAGTGATCCGGTTCTTGTGGATCCAGCTCTAGAGCGTCGTATGGCTCTTGCTCAGGTTGCCACATCCCTTGTCCTTGCTCTTCGTCGCAAAGTAAATATCAAGGTTCGTCAGCCTCTTGGGCAACTCCTTGTCCCGGCAATCGATGCTGCTCAAAAATCAGACTTTGAGGCTATAGCTCCCCTTGTGGCTGCTGAAGTAAATGTCAAGGAAGTCAAGATTGTCGATAATGAGGAGTCTGGACTTGTGAAGAAGGTAAAAGCTGATTTCAAGAAACTTGGTCCTCGCTACGGCAAGGTGATGAAAGATCTTGGAAAAGCAATCACCGCTATGACAGCGGAGCAGATAGCTATTCTTGAGCGTGAAGGAAAGATTGAATTCCCCGAAATCAATGGCACTCCTATAGTTACGCTCGACGATGTGGAAATTATTCCTGAAGATGTGCCGGGATGGCTCGTTGCAAATGAAGGAAATGTTACAGTAGCTCTCGATGTCAATGTGACAGATGCACTTCGCAATGAAGGCCTTGCCCGCGACCTCATCAATCGTATCCAGAATATCCGCAAGGAGTCAGATTTTGCTATCACTGACCGTGTGAAGGTAGTGCTCTCCGACATTCCTGAAGTAGCCGCTTGCCTTAAGGAATACAAAGACTACATTGCTTCGCAGGTGCTTGCAGATTCAATTGAGCTCGCTGCTGATGTGCCCGCTCCAGCTAAGGAATTGGATATCGATGGAATGAAGATTCTCGCCAACGTAGTGCGCTGAAGAATATGATAGATAATTCTAATAATAAGAGTCCCCGCCATCCTGTCTTGACTACAGGGTGGCTGGTGACTATAGTGATGCTTCTTGTCGTGATCACAGATCAGGCTGTGAAGTTCTATGTAAAGACCCACTTCTATCTTGGCGAGGCGCATGAGGTGTTTCCTTGGTTTCAAATAAAGTTTATAGAAAACAATGGCATGGCTTTCGGTATGGAACTTTTCAACAAGTACGTACTTACTTTTGGAAGGATAGCAGCAGTCATTTTTTTCATTTGGTTCATTAAGAAAGCTATCTCAGTTGTGCATCTTCGCACAGGATTTTACGTCGCTTGTGCCTTAATCACAGCAGGAGCTGCAGGAAACATATTTGATTGTGTATTCTATGGCGAGATATTCAATAATCCTTTCCCACCGGAGCATGCTGTTCTTTTTCCGGCCGGGGGCGGATATGCTGGATGGTTTGAAGGAAGAGTAGTGGATATGTTATATTTCCCGTTCTTCTCCTTTACATGGCCATCATGGATTCCTGGAATTGGCGGAAAAGAGTATGAATTCTTCCAATACATATTCAATATTGCCGATGCTTCTATATGTGTCGGTGTGGCATTGCTAATAATTTTCTTTTCTTCCGACTGCTCAAAGGCTTTCAATTCAGTTTTTGATAAAGCCAAAGGTGCTGATTCAGATAAATAATACCCATGTATAAGAAGACCTTGTTAATATTCATCCTTATCACTTTTCTATTATCGGGATGTTCAAAACGTCCAAAAGATATCCTCAGTGAGGATAAGATGGTTGCTGTGATGACAGACATCCAAATTGCTGAGGCGTATGAGCGCAACGGTGATGCTCACGAATATCTGAATGGTCGTGATAGGGAGCTTATTGGCAGAGGTGTTCTTATGAAGCATGGAGTCACTGTAGAAGAAATGGACAGTACCCTTGCTTGGTATGGCAGAAATATGGATGAGTATTCCAAGCTCTATAAGAAAATTGATGCAGAACTCAATAAAAGGCAACTAAAATATGCAAGAGCGGCAGGGGAGTCTGAAAATGAAGGATCCCTTGCCGATCTTTGGCCTTATAGTAGGCATTTCGTTCTCGACCAGCGTTCGCTTACTGATGGCATTACCGCCAATATCCCTGTGACAGAGATTGCTCTCGGTGACAAACTGACATGGAAAATGGTTGTAGATGGCGCATCTTCACGTAATTTGACTCTTGGGGTGGATTATGAAAATGGCACATCGGACATCTACCATATTTCTAACAAAGGGTTTGATAAATGGGTAGAATTGTCACTTCAGACAGATTCAACACTTGCAGTCAATCGAATTTTTGCAATTGCTGATTTCAACAATTCAACTAACCGTGTGCTTATTGACAGCATCCAGCTGACCCATACACCTCTTAATCACGAAGAATATCATAAAAGCGGCTTTCAACGCTCTATACGCCCTGCTGGACGTAAGATTATTCTTCCTCCCGACACTTCGGCAAATTCAAGTAGTGTGCCGGAAGCAATATTGTCCAAGCCTTCCTTATCAACTGAGAAAAGCCTGGGGGTAAGCACTCGTCGATAGCGGTTAAAATAGCTGCCATAGACCCAATACCACTCTTCTTTTTCAACTTTATCCCATTCTTGAAAGGATCGATGTATCTCAAAGACTTTGCTTTGAGAGACTCGACACACCAGTTTTCGTCCATCATCCATGGTGCAAAGACACACTATTGAATGCGCCTTAGCAGAGTCGCTTTCCAGTTCTTTTCTTGTGCATTTATGGCTTACTGTAATGTGTCGGCCAAACCGTCTGTTGATTTCTATCATCAGCTCCCGGAAATGCTTTCCATGACTTGACGAGTCCTTAATTCTCTTAAAATGAATTAGGAAATGGATCATTTCGTGAATCACAACATCTTCTAAAGTATCCTCATCAAGATCATATCGTTCACTAAGTGTTAGATGATAAGTCTCATTAATTTTTCCTGTAATAGATCGTTGGCGTTCAACTTTAAACTGCCCCATAAAGGAGCGTGCAGATGATATGTGCATTAAAGGTCGAGGCAATGCACCCTTGAAAATATCTCGATTGTAAGTGTCAAATCTATTCTCTAAAAATGTTAAAGTAGCTCTCATTTCAATTCCTTACTATTTTCAAATTCTTCCTATTGATTATATAAGCTCCAAAGCTCAGAAGAAGCATCCAGAAAATAACTCCCCATAAAGGTATTTGGTAATCAACTACAAATTCCGTGCCACATGAAAGCCATTCCACACTCTTTAGAAGTCCGACATAGCCGAGATCCAATATGTTCGCAATCCAACCAATCTCAAAACCCAAGCATAAAGCCACTACAAAAACTACTGCGAATGATAAATAGATGGGCAAGAGCGGCAGAAGAATAAAATTAGCAGGAAGGAACATCAATGGCACCTGTGAGAAATAATATGAAGTCAGAACCCATGAAGCCCCTGTGGCTATCATTGTAGTGATTAAGAATCCACACAAGACATAAAGTTTTGGATGGTTGCGGTGACCGATTGGATTTAAGTGACTTGCAAATGCTATCAATGATCCTACGCACACTACACTAAGTTGGAAACCAGCATCAAAAAGAGCTCCAGGATCAATTATCAGAATCAAAAGACATGCAGAGAAAAGGGAGCTACCAGCAAAATTCTTTCTCTCAGCCATAATACCAATGAAAGCAAAGGTGGTCATAATACATGCTCTTACAGATGAATATGACATTCCAGTGACAGCGACATAAAGCCAGAGCAAAAGCAAAGCCACCATATATCCCCATTTATAATGGCCTATTAGTTTTAGAGGCCACATTAGGAACAATAGAAACCCGGCAAGAATGCCTATATGTAGTCCGCTCAATGCAAGCATATGGGCCATTCCTCCATTGACAAAAGTCAATCTTGTCTTTTCATTAAGACCTGTTTTGTCTCCCATAAGGATGGCATTCAGGAAATCAGATGTGGATTTTGAAAGATGACTCCGTTCGATGTTAGTTTCAATCCTCTCTCTGATTTCAGCAAAGAAATATCTCGGACTGTTGCTTTTCCCTACCACTTCTATATATTTCGGCTGGATGCTTCCACTATAGAGTATCCCAGAAGCCTTCATCATTGGCATTATCTTTCTTCCTATTTCGGTGGTGTCTGACGCTACATCTTTAAGTCTATTTGTAGGAATCCTGATTATGTCGCCTGGTGAAACCTCTTTTATCCCTGTTCTTATTCGAGCTTTAGCTCCATTGGTGCCTTCTATCTTTACATCTATTCGTTCGCCATATGTCTTTGTTAAGACGCCTGTAACCTCACAATATACAGTGGGTGGCACAACTCCTCCATGGCTTTGCTCAAGTGAATTAGGTCGGGAAAGAGACTCGTCTATTATCCCTATGCCTATGAAAAGAAGTATAACCCACAAAATATGCCATTTACCCCATTTGAATGCTGCTACTGGATCGATGGATGCCTTGAGAATATAGGCATGTAAGGCAATAGCCGGAACTATTGGTATAGCTCCAAACCACCATGGCAATTCCGCAATCTTAGAAAGCGTAATTCCGGCAGCCAGCGAAACTACTGGAATTAGTGGTCCCCGATGCATTCGCTTTTTTTAGTCTTGGTCATTCCATATTTCCCATGCCCCTACAGCCTGGAGACGCAGCATTTCAAGTCCATTGCTCACGATGCATCCATGAGCCTTACATATTTTCATAAAAAGTGTCTCAGCCGGGTTATACACGAGATCAAAGCATATTTGTCCCTCATGAAGATACTCATAAGGGAATGGAGCAGCTTTATCGACATCCGGACTGGTACCGAGAGGTGTGCAGTTGATCACTGCTTTTGCCTTATATATCAGCTCAGGTGCCAGTTCTTCATAGGCAAGACAATTCTCCCTATGAGTCCTGCCTACGAGTTGGGTATCAAAGCCAAGATTATGCATCGACCATACCACAGCTTTAGACGCACCCCCGGTTCCGAGCACAAGCGCCAATGGCTTTTTGTCATTTTCGAATACACTACACGGATTTACCTGTTTTAGAACTTCCTTCATTGATTCAGTAAAACCAAATGCATCCGAATTGTAACCTTTCAGATTTGTCCGACCGGTCTCTTTATCCCTGCTTATCTTAATGACATTCACTGCTCCAATGGCTTTTGCTTCAATGCTTACAGCATCAAGATATTTCATCACCTCGACTTTGTATGGTATTGTCACATTCAAACCTTTCAAAAGCGGATGTCCAGCTATTAGTGAAGGAAGGAGATCAACATTCGCAAGAGGGTAGAGGTCATATTTTGCCGGTAGACCTTCGCGTTCAAATTTTTCATTGAAATATTTAGCAGAAAATGAATGACCGAGGGGCATGCCTATCAGTCCGAATTCTTCTTTTATAGTGTTTACCATATCACAACCCTTTCTTTTTGAGACCTCCACATGCTGTCGCCTTCCTTGATTCCAAAGGCATTGAAAAATTCGTCTATATTCTTCAGCGTTGCATTGGTACGCAATTTTTCAAGCGAATGAGGATCAGTCTTAGTCCTCAGCTTTATTTCTTCTTCCCTGATATTTCCTGCCCAAACATTGGCATATGCTATATAGAACCTTTGAATAGGTGAGAATCCGTCGATGTCTTTCTTTTCTTTTTCTTTCTGGCTTTCAAGATAAGCTGTCAATCCAATTCGCAACCCTCCTTGATCGGCAATGTTTTCTCCTAAAGTATATCGACCGTTGGCATGCACGCCGGGGGCTACCTCTATGGCATCAAACTGATCCACAAGTTTATCAGCAAGTGCTTTGAATCTCTCTGCATCCTCCGGTGTCCACCATTCGGCAAGATTGCCGTTTTTGTCAAATTGTCTGCCGCTATCGTCAAATCCATGAGTCATCTCGTGCCCAATAACTACACCAATAGCACCATAATTCAACGCATCGTCAGCTGTCGGGTCAAAATATGGTGGCTGCAGAATTGCTGCAGGAAAGCATATTTCATTCGTGGTGGGATTGTAATAGGCATTTACCGTCTGTGGTGTCATATGCCATTCCTCCTTGTCCACAGGTTTGTTCATTTTAGCGTAATTATACCTCACATACCATTTTGATGCCTCGAGCACATTCTCAAGATACGATTTCTTAGGATCTATATGTATCTCAGAATAGTCTTTCCATTTGTCAGGATATCCAATCTTGACTGTAAAAGTGGAAAGTTTATCCAAGGCTTTCTCTTTAGTCTCGTCGCTCATCCAAGAAAGGTCCTTGATATGTTTTCCAAGAGAATTCTTAAGATTTTCAACGAGTTCTTTCATATATTCCTTGTTTTCCTCAGGAAAATACTTTTCAACGTATAGTTTACCCACTGCTTCTCCCAACATGGAGTTTGGTATTGCCATAGCCCGTTTCCAACGAGGTTGAAGTTCATCTTTGCCGCTCATCACCCTGTCGTAAAGTTCAAAGCTTGCATTGATAAAGTCATCACTTAGGAGGTTAGTGGCATCACTTACCGTTTCAAAAGTCATGTAATCTTTTATTTCTTGCTCTGTGAGTGTAGGAATATAAGATACTATGAACTTAGTAAACTCAGGATTAGCCAAATTGGCTTTATCCACATTCTCAAGACCCAATAGCTTGAAATACTCATCCCAGTCAAATTCCGGGAAATTAGATCGTATTTCATCCATTGAATGAATGTTATATCTTTTTCTTGGATCCCTTCTGTCCTCACGGGTCATTTTGTGGCGTGCAAACTCAGTTTCGAGTTTGATAACAGTATTCCATACCCTTTCCTGAGCTTTTTCGTCATAGCCGATCAGCTCCATAAGACGTTTTACATAGATTTGATAGGCATCCAATATTTTAGCGTGCTGTTCGTTTTTCTCTATATAATAATCTCGGTCGCCAAGTCCAAGCCCAACTTCTCCGATATGTAGTATGTTCATATCAGAGTTCATAGCGTCTGTTCCAACCCCAGTTCCAAAGAAACTTCCTCCGATTCCTGAGTGTTGCCAAGCGAGCAACGCTGCCATATTGTCAGTATCTGCGTTTGCAATATGGTCAAGAAGCGGACGGAGCGGTTTGCCACCTTCTGCATTGAGTCGCTCTTCATCCATACCCATGGCGTATAGATCGCTCACTTTTTGCGCAATAGTTCCGGGTGTCTTTGCATCTTCATGCTCGGAAAGATTCAAAATTAGATCTTTCAATTGCTCCCGTGCATTTTCTCGAAGCAAGTCAAACATTCCGAATCTTGAATATTCTGCAGTAAGTGGATGCTCTTTCATCCAACCTCCGTTGCTGAACTGGTAGAAATCTTCTTTAGGAGAGGTTGTTGGGTCAAGATTTTTTGGATTTATTCCGTGTTGTGTAGATGATGCCATTGGTTAATGGTTGTTGGTTATGATTTGAGTTCTTCGAGTTCCATAGTTGCAAGTTCCCATATAGACATTCCGTTTTCAAGGTCTTTCTGTGCCTTTGCGTAAGCATCGAGTGTTTCTTGCGAAGTATCGCCGGCTGATATCTTGCCTTCTATTTCTTTTTGGAGTGTCTCAAGCCTTGTGATCTCAGCCTCAGCATCCTTCACTTTCTTTTCAGCTTTCTTCACAATTTTTTCTCTTGCTTTCTGCTCGGCATAAGAAAGTTTTGGAGCAGGTTGGGACTGGTGAGCGTCCTGCTGACTATTTTTGACTGGATTCTCTATGGCCGTAGAAGATTCCTGAGAAGTCGCTGATTGCTTTCCGGTGGGGGATTTTGTAAGTTCAAGATCTCGGAGATTATCCAGATTCTTTGAGCGCAGGAAGTCATAGATCCCTCCTAAATTCTCCCTTACTTTTCCACCACCGAATTCATATACTTTTTCCACCAGCCCATCAAGGAAATCTCGGTCATGGCTAACTATTATCACAGTCCCATCAAAGTCTCGGATTGCATCTTTGAGAATATCCTTTGTTTTAAGGTCAAGGTGGTTGGTAGGTTCGTCAAGGATAAGGAAATTCACAGGTTCAAGAAGAAGCTTGATCATAGCAAGACGCGTTTTTTCTCCTCCCGAAAGAACTTTCACTTTCTTGTCGGAAGCCTCGCCTCCAAACATGAATGCACCTAATATGTCACGTATCTTCAGTCGTATGTCTCCAACAGCTACGTTGTCAATGGTTTCGAACACCGTAAGGTCTTCATCAAGCAATTGAGCCTGATTTTGGGCAAAATATCCAATCTTTACGTTATGTCCGAGTTTGAGCATTCCTGTATGGTCAATTTCTCCCATGATGCACTTCACAAGCGTAGATTTGCCTTCGCCATTCTTGCCTACGAATGCTACTTTTTCTCCTCGACGAATCCTGAACTCTGCATGGTCAAACACCTGATGGTCGCCATAAGCCTTCCCTACATTCTCAAGAATCAGCGGAAAGTCTCCGGAGCGTGGAGCCGGTGGAAATTTAAGGCGCAGACGACTGTTGTCGACTTCGTCAACTTCGATTGGAACTATTTTCTCAAGCTGTTTGATACGGCTTTGCACCTGTATTGCTTTTGTAGCTTGATAGCGGAATCGTTCGATGAAAGCCTTTATATCAGCTATCTGCTTTTGTTGATTCTCGTAGGCTCTCATTTGTTGCTCCACACGTTCCTTACGGAGTTCTGTATAAGGCGTATAGCTTACTTTGTAGTCGTATGCCTTTCCGCAGGAAATCTCAATGGTGCGTCGGGTGACGTTGTCAAGAAAAGCCCTGTCGTGGCTTACAAGCATCACAGCCTTTGCTTTGGTCTGAAGGAATTGTTCCAACCATTGTATAGATTCTATGTCAAGGTGATTGGTTGGCTCGTCGAGAAGAAGAAGGTCAGGCTTTTGAAGAAGAATCTTAGCAAGCTCCACACGCATTCTCCATCCTCCGGAGAATTCTGAAGTGGGGCGGGCGAAATCTTCACGGTTGAAGCCAAGACCAATAAGCGTTTTCTCCACTTCAGCTTCCATATTGTCAGCCCCTTCCATCGAGAGTCGGTCGTTGAGATATTCGATGTCTTCTATCAATTTCGCATATGAGTCGCTTTCGTAGTCAGTGCGAGTTGCAAGCTGATTGTTGAGATCCTCAAGATGAGCCTTGTGCTCATCTATATGTGCGAATGCTTTGCGTGCCTCATTGATGATGGAAGTGTCATCGGCAAGCTTCATCTGCTGGGGAAGATAGCCGATTGTGACTTCAGAAGGTTTTGAGACTGTTCCGGAAGTGGGCTGTTGTAGTCCGGCTATAATCTTGAGCATGGTAGATTTGCCTGCGCCGTTTTTTCCTGCAAGGCCTATCTTGTCGGTTTTATTTATAACGAAACTCACGTCCGAAAATATCGGACGTGCAGAAAATTCCATTGTCAGGTCGTTGACACTTACCATTCCTTAAATCTTTAATTTTCTATAAATAAACGCTTAAACATCTAAACATTTAAACCTTTTCGTCGTGGTATTTTATAGCAGCCTCCATAAAAGAATGGAATAGCGGGTGAGGGTTGAGCACAGTGCTCGAATATTCAGGGTGATACTGAGTGCCGATCATCCAGCGGTGTCCAGGAATCTCGACCACTTCTACAAGATGAGACTTAGGATTCTCTCCTACGCATCGCATACCTGCTTTCTCAAATTCTTCACGGTATGCATCATTGAATTCATATCTGTGTCTGTGACGCTCGCTAATGTCTGTTCTGCCATAAGCTTCAGCCACAAGGCTGTCCGCAGCAAGTCTGCAATCATATGCTCCCAGACGCATAGTACCGCCCATATCAGAGATATGCTTCTGTTCCTCCATCATGTCGATCACATTGTGAGTGGTGGCAGGATTCATTTCCGTACTGTTGGCATCTTTATATCCCAGTACGTTACGAGCAAATTCTATGACCATACATTGCATTCCAAGGCATATGCCGAAGGTGGGGATATCATTTTCCCTACACCATTTCAGTGCTAGGAATTTCCCTTCGATGCCGCGGTTTCCAAAACCTGGAGCTATGATTACTCCATCGAGGTCTGCCATAATATCCCCAACATTTTCTTCAGTGAGTTTCTCACTGTGGATATATTTGAGATTTAATTTATGATGGCAATAGGTGGCTGCTTGAAATAGCGATTCGTTGATTGATTTGTAAGCATCCTGGAGTTCTACATATTTGCCTACAAGTCCGATAGTCACTTCCTTTTCTGCGGTGCGTATTTTCTCCACGAAATCGAGCCAAGGCTTCATATGTGGCTTGCCATACACAGGCACATGCATCTTCCTGAGCACAATCTCATCCATATCCTGACTATGAAGCATCAGCGGCACCTCATATATGCTGGGGCAATCAAGCGACTGGATGACTGCATCTTTAGCTACGTTACAGAATTGCGCTATCTTTGCCCGCATCCCTTCCGGGATATCATGTTCGGTGCGAAGTACGAGTACATCTGGTTGAATACCAAGTTGCTGAAGTTGCTTCACTGAATGCTGTGTGGGCTTTGTCTTCAACTCCTTGGCTGCATGGAGATATGGCACATAGGTCAAGTGGATGCAAAGTGCACTGTCTCCAAGTTCCCAACGGAGTTGACGAACGGCTTCAAGGAAGGGAAGTGATTCGATGTCGCCGACCGTACCACCAATTTCAGTGATGATAAAATCAAACTTTCCGGTTTCACCGAGCAATTTTACATTGCGCTTGATTTCATCAGTAATGTGTGGGATAATTTGTACTGTCTTTCCGAGATAATCGCCATGGCGTTCTTTCTCAATCACGTTCTGATAGATGCGTCCGGTCGTGACATTGTTGGCTCGTGAGGTCGGGACGTTGGTAAACCGTTCATAATGCCCGAGATCAAGGTCAGCTTCATGACCATCTTCTGTTACGTAGCACTCACCATGTTCATAAGGATTAAGGGTGCCGGGGTCGATGTTGATATAGGGATCAAACTTCTGGATTGTGACCCGATAGCCGTGTGCGTTGAGCAGACAGGCAAGAGAGGAGGATATGATTCCTTTTCCAAGAGAAGAAACTACACCTCCGGTAACAAAAATGTATTTTGTCTCCATGCTGTAAATATTTATTCAGCACGCAAAATTACAATTTTTTTCATAAATTCGCAAACATATCTTTCAAAAATCAATGTTGATGATTCATATTACACGTACTTTCACGACCATTAGAGGTCGATAGAGGTCAACGCGAAATTTCCAGGAGATAACCATACTATATCTCAGTCAGGAAGTCATTGAGGAAGTCACTGTCAGTTGATTCTATAATCAGTAACGCGTTGTTGTCTAGAAATTGTTCACTTTTAAGGGTTCTCAATTTCTTATGCGTTTTCTTTCTTTTATTAATGGTGGCAGTCTTTTTAGCCTTGGTTGACCTTTTCGATTTAGAAGAACTTTTTACAGAATGCGAATTGTTCTTGTAAAGCTTTTTCATAAAAAAATATACTTCCTTCGACTTGGAATTAGTATAGCCTATCTTGATTTCTTCATTTTCATTAATGATGACTATGGATTCAGAAATCTCACCATTATCAGACACCAATGACTTACTGATAGCCTTCTCCTTATCGGATTCCAACGCTTTCTTTATTTTTTTCTGAAGGTCCGGTTTGTTTTTGAAACTCAGTGTGCGGACGGTTTGATCAGGGCGTTCCATTATAGTGATTGAAAGCGACGGATCATACAGGTCCAAGTCATCGAATATCTTTTCGGATGCAAGTTTAGGAGATGCTGCAATAGCCAATAGATTTAATAAAGCAGTGAAAGTGAGAAGCAAATATCTTTTCATGATTGTGTCCTATTTTAATGATTCAATTTTTTTCTGTTGCTCAGATTCGATACTATTCATATTTTCAAAGAATTTATCGATACGTTCCAATTCTCCTTCTGCAATGGCGAGAGCTTTATCCCTGCTTACCTCCTGTCCGTTTGAAAAGACTTGACAGTATAACTCAGACTCTTGCTTGAAATGGAAATAAACAGGTATGCCCACCGACAAAATTATTACGACTGAAGCAGCCACCAAAAGAAATTTTCTTATGAGATTTTTCTTCTTGTCTGATTTTAAGAACCGGCTTTCCTGCTTTTCAAATTCACAAGATAACGATATACTCATCAGCGTGCGAACTTCTTCAATGATAGGCGTACTATAAGGCAAAAATTCTAACACATATTGCAGCTCGGCTTCTTCCAGACGAGTAAGGTCGCATTCCATATAGAGCCGGCACAATTGTTCCGTTTCGTCTATACTAAGGTATTTATCTTTCTCCAAATTATCCATTATCTATCAAGTATTTTATAGTTATCACTTATTTTCTTTCTCACTCTACACATCTGTGTTCTTATCGCACCCTCAGTCATATTCAATCGTTCGGCTATATCTTTGTAATCCATAGAATAGTGTACGGAAAGGGAGTATATATGCTTTTGTACTTGAGTTAGACCGGCGGTAAGAAGTGATTCAAGACGCTCCATATCCTCACCTGAAGATGGTTCGATTTTCATCGAGACCAGATGTGCCTCCTCCATTGCAACTGATCGTTTACGTCTTATTCGGTCAATGCACACATTTTTTAATGCTACAAAAAGTTTTGATGAAGCTTCCGAATCACTTTCCATATCGCCAGACTTCCATAATCTTTCGAAAGTATCCTGCAAAGCATCTCTCGCATCATCATCATCTTTGAGATATGCGAGAGCACTTCGATGCAGGCGTTGACGAAGTGCCATAAAAGTGGATGTCAAATGATCTGTCTTCATATGCTTACGTCCTATATACGCAGAAGAGAGGCTATTGTTACACATTATTTCAAAAAATCTCATTTATTGCGTACCTCTGCTTGAGTTAGTCATCTTGAATTGATCTTACGAGCAATGAATTTTTGTATATTATTTTGATAATTCAAAAAGTTTGTATAATTTTGGCAAGTAGACGGGCAAATTAAACGTATTAATTTTATGAACTATGGCGGAGAAAGCTAAGATTATCGGGATTGCACGCCATCGTCTTTCCACAGATGGCGACGGAGTCACTACTTTGGTTGCTTTTTATGGATGTCCACTCCGATGTAAATACTGTCTTAATCCGCAATCTATAGGTGATGGCAGCCGATTCAGGGAATATACCCCGGAAGAATTATATGCCGAAACGTGTATAGATGAACTTTATTTCCTCGCTACTAATGGGGGGATCACTTTTGGGGGAGGAGAGCCTTGTTTATATCCGAAGTTTATCCGGAAGTTTCGTGAAATATGCGGACCATCATGGCGAATTAATCTCGAAACGTCTCTCAATGTTTCAAGATACAACATTAATGAGTTGCTTCCGTTTGTGAATTCTTTTATAATAGATATCAAAGATATGAATCCAGACATTTATCAGGATTATACCGGTAAAACCAATAATCTCGTACTTGACAATCTTAGATCAATTGTTAAAGCCGGAAGGGAACAGGATTGCCTTATACGGCTACCATTGATACCTAATTTCAATACAGTAGCTGACCGACTGAAAAGTCAAGATATTCTTGAAACCTTGGGCTTTACAAACTTCGATTCTTTCACATATCAAAAAAGACTTCACTGACTATGGAGAGAGGAAAACATACATGTCGAATACTTAAAGAGATACGCCGACAAATTGCGGATGCTAACGGTATAGATTTTGTCACGTCTGAATGTAAATATAAGGGAGATTGTAATGGCACATGTCCTAAATGCGAAGCTGAAGTCCGTTATATTGAGAAAGAGTTGCGTTCACGTTCACTCGCCGGAAAAGCTGTTTCGCTTGCGGGTATATCTGTCGCGTCGCTCGCTATGTTTATGCCTATTGCTAACCAAGCACAAGTCCCACTGAATTCCACTGACAATGCGAGTCAAAATTATTCAATACATGCAGATTCTATTGAGATTGACGGATTGGTATGCTACGACGAAATTGCTCCGGATGGAACGTGTTTTAAAGAACCGCTGATAGGGGCAATCGTTTTAAATATGCGTACCGAATCTGCTACATGTACTGATTTGGATGGTAGATTTAAATTGAATGCTTGTCTTGGAGATACACTTGAAATTAGTTACATTGGTTTCAAAACTCAAACTATTACAATATCAGAAGATACCAGAGAAGTTACAATTACTCTCGAATCAGATGATACGGTAATAGGAGAAGTCATTGCAGGGATGGTTTATGCTCCTTAATATAAATATAGTGAAAATGAATTGTGGTTAGTGACTATAGATTGTTCGCCTTATTCACAGCCTCAGGTGTCCATGTTTCAAAGAACCGGATTACTTTTTCTTTGTCGTATCCATCTCCAGATTCCAAAAATCCGGAATCCTGAGTGTGTATTACATTGCCCTCTGCATCAAGAACAACTAATACTGGAAAGCCGAATCTGACCGGGTTCCCTAATCTCTTCAAAGCAGATGATGTCGCTTCTTGGTCAGGGGAAGCTTCAGGGTTTCGTGGATTATAGTTGACATGTATGAATTCGAAATTGTCATTGACAAGTTTCTTGATCTCATTGTCGTTCTCAACAAATTTTGCAAATCGAATGCACCATTTACACCAGTTTCCACCTAACTGAGCCACAACATACTTTCCTTCGGATGATGCTTTTGCTATAGCTTCAGTGATTTGCACATCCGGATTTATGGACTCATCATATACTTTTACCTTGGTCTGAGCATTGACACAAACCATGGTTACAAATAAAGCAACTAAAATAATAATTCTTTTCATTTTGATCGTGAATTATGTTATGGTTGCAAAGATAATAAATTTTCTCAACTCTCACAATTGAAATTATTAACTGTTTCCTTGGCTAAGGAGAAATTATTTGTTAATTTTGCATAGATTAACCGTTAAAACCATGAAATTTCAGTTTGTTTTATCCATCATAGCCTTTGCGAACCTGACGTTGTCAGCCCGAACATTCGATATCACAAATTTTGGAGCCGTTGCTGACACCACATTTCTTTCCACATCTTCTATTCAAAAAGCTATCGACGAATGTTCAAAGTCAGGGGGAGGAAGGGTAGTGGTAC
>JAIDTO010000244.1 GCA_029060625.1 Muribaculaceae bacterium
AACCTATATGGATATGGCAGAGTTAGGCAATAAAAAATTATTTATAATCTATAGATTCTATAGCTTGGTGCCAACAGCTAAGCCAAAAAATATGTAATATGAAAAGACTTTTTCAATCGGTGCTGATGATGCTTTTCGTCGTGTGTGGCATGTCGGCTCAGGAAACTATGAGAGTTGAAACTAAGACGTTTCACAATCCTGATTTCCCATTCGATAGGGAAATTTTCATCTGCACGCCTAAATATTATGATGAACATAACCAATCAGAGGTTGATGTCATATACGTGTTCGACTCGCAAATGCGTTCTCATTTTGGATTTACATACAGTATATTGGAGGCTCATCAAGTGCCTGATGAGGATTTCATGCCATTCATTGTAGTTGGAATTCCTTCCCCTAATACAGATGAGTATTGCCGAACAAATGATTTTCTGCCGGTCCCGACCAACGTAAAGTATGAATCCAATTACTACGGAAATTATGAAAATTTCAAGAAGTTTCTACGTGAAGATGTAATGCCCTATATCAATAGCAACTATCGTACCTCTGGGCATACTTTGGCAATCGGACATTCTCTGAGCGCCTCTTTCATATTGAATGCACTTTCCTCTGAAGAGATGTTTGATGATTATATAGCGCTTTCACCAAACTTCATGGAGGATAATAATAAGTTTGCTGATAACTTCTTGAATTATGATTTCGCCAACAGCGAGCCAAGATTTCTTTTCCTGACAATGTCTAATGAATCAGATGAAACAGGCTGGGGACCCGAATGGCGTCCGGCGTGGGATTTGGTGAAAACCACAATTGAATCGGCAGAGTTACCCGAAAAGATTAAAATATTCTTCAAGGAATATCCCGAACATAACCATATGAGCGGGTATACTCGATGTCTGATGGATATACTTCCATTATATGCCATGTATCGTCATAGTACGCACTTCAGAAATTTAGAGAAATACCCTGTCCACATCGAGCTTGAATGTCCGTGGGCAGAGGGTGATGTGTTCATCACCGGAAATCAGGCAGAGGTAGCTACTTGGAATCCTCAGGGGGTAAAAATGAATAAGGATGGCGATAACACCTATTCCATAGACCTGAATGTACAGTTACCTCTCGAGTTCAAATTCACGCAAGGGTCGTGGGACAACCAGATAATTCCCGGAAATACCTACCCCGGTAATCTTCGAATTTTCAATCCTGAAAAGAGTAAGAAACATTACATAGCACAATAAATCGTAATGCGTTTGGCAAACCATACAATTAAACCCAATCACACGGGATATCAACTTTTCTACAGACTTTTGCTTTTATCCTATCCTCGGGTCTTCCGGCCAGCGATGTTTGGGATAGCGGCGACGTAGCTCTTTGCGGACTTCGAAGTATGTTTCTCGCCAAAATCCTTCCATGTCCTGTGTTAGCTGCACCGGCTTGAACCCCGGTGACAACAGCTCCATCAAGACAGGGCGCTTTCCTTCATCAAGGCATGGCGTCTTCATCATACCGAAGCAATCCTGAAGTCGGGCGCTTACTATCGGAGCTTCCGCCCCTCTACGGTAGTGGATACGAGCATTGCGTCCCGATGGCAGTTTTAGGTGAGTAGGGGCAATTCTGTCAAGAGCTTGTTGCTGATCGTAGTTTAGAAAACTTAGTATTACATTCCTCATATCGATCTTGCGAAGTTCCTGCACCGTCGAGGCATTTCCTATATACATCGGGAGCCACTCATCCGCAGAGTCAAGTACCGTTTCGGTTGAAACATCGGGCAATTCCAACTCAGGATGCCAGCCTGAGGACACAGCTATCCTAAGCTGAAGACTCTGCACATCATCATTGAAATCAAACATTGTAAGTCCCTCTTTTGGAGCCGCATCAGCGACAGCGGATGCAATCAAAGTGCGTGCATCTCCCTTCATTTGTCGTGTTGCCAAGGTGAGGAGCCCCAAGCGCAACTCTTCGCGCGCTATAGCTTTTCCTTCACGGCTATTCCACATGACGCATTCTGTCCATTTCCCTTGCGTCATCACGAATTCCTTGTCTACAGGAGCGGCGAGAAATATGCGTGAACCCATTGATGCCACAGCAAGAAACTCATGGCTTGCAAGATCATCCGATGGATGCAGCGATACCATATTGCCACCTGCAGCCAGGCGGTAATGTCCTCTATTGTCGCGCATTGCTATCCTCTCCGGATATGCTGAGGCTATCAGACGCCCGATTTCTTCCGGTGATGGATTCCCTGAATAATGAGGAGCCTTGACAAGTCTTTTGTATTGAGCCGAAATGTTATCTATTCTTTTCCATTGGGCTGTCATTCTGCCGTTTCGGTTTTGTCTCAATAAGGCAATTCTTGTTGAAATGTCAGCGTCTGATTCATCGCGATAAGGATCCTTTTCTTCAAGCAATGCAGCGATGTCGCAAGCAATCTCTCTCATCTTTCCGGCTTCGGCAAGCATACTGGCTATTCGAGGATGGCATGGAAGCTGGGAGAGTCTTTTCCCTTTTTCTGTGAGATGTCCTGCGTCGTCGATTGCTTCTAACATTCGAAGCAGCTTCCCGGCATTCTTTAAGTGACCTGATGGGGGAGGAGTCACCCATGGTAGCCGTTGCGGATCAGTCTCGCCCCAGGCTGCTGTGGTCAGAACCATTGAGGAAAGGTCAGAAGATTCTATTTCCGGTTGTCGGCTTTCTTTCATCCTTGACTCGGTGGCTTTTGTCCATAGTCGGTAGCATGTGCCTGGCATCAATCGTCCGGCGCGACCGGATCTTTGAGTTGCCATGTCCATCGATATCCTTGTTGTTGTCAGCCGGGATAGACCTGTGGATGGTTCAAAAACGGGAGTTCGGTGAAGCCCGGAGTCAATTACTACTGATATGCCGTCGATAGTAAGCGAGGTTTCAGCGATTGGGGTGGCAAGCACAATCCTGCGTCTGTCAGCAGCCGGCATCATCACGCGTTGCTGCTGTTCTTGAGGCAACATTCCATATAATGTAAGGACTTCCACTCCTTCTGTATTTTCCGCAAGCAGTTCGCGACATTTCAAGATTTCTGCTTGTCCCGGAAGAAACGCTAAGATATTGCCATTATGCTCACTGACAGCCTTTCTCACCCGACTTGCCACTGCTTGTGCACAATCATTGTAATCGAAATCCTCTCCATATATGATTTTTACGTCAAAACACTTTCCTTGACTATGGAGATGTCGGGCATCTATCTTTTTGGCCAATGTTTCCGCATCGATGGTAGCCGACATCACAAGTATCCGCAGATCCGGTCTTATTATGTTCTGAATCTCACGTGTAAGAGCCAATGTGAGGTCCGAACTGAGGCTTCTCTCATGAAACTCATCGAATATGACGGCTGCCACTCCATCCAATGTGGGGTCTTCCACCAGCATACGTTCCAAAATACCCTCAGTGATCACTTCTATTCGTGTGTCAGTTGATACTTTTGAATCAAAGCGTACCCGATAACCGATCGTATTGCCGACCTTTTCATCCAGCATCGTAGCCATTCGTTCTGCCACCTGACGCGCTGCAATCCTTCTTGGCTCCAGCATCAGTATTTTCCCTTCAGTAATGCTTTCCAACAGGGTGAGGGGTAAAAGCGTTGATTTGCCGGCACCCGGAGGAGCTGTCACCACCAGACGCGGATGACGAGCCAACGTGGCGTTCACTTCGTCAGCTATTTCCGCAACCGGTAATTGCTTAAATCTCTCTCTAATACTCATTACGTTCTTATTTTTAATACAAATTTATAAAAAATTTTTCAATATTGAACCGTTGGTTTGACTCTTCATTGGAATTTTTATAATTCGTAAATAAATTTAAACAACTTCATTACATGTTGTAAAACATACAACATTATTTGTTTTTGTAGCGCATATATAGTAATTTTATATCTTCATTAATCGAGCTACTTATGAAACTGATGTTTGAGCAAAAAAAGCCCGGTCGAACACGTCAGTCAATTGAACCGGTCGAAATCGAGATTGAAGGTTTGCCATCTACTGTTGGTGCCCTTATTGAAGCAACTGTGAGAACTTGTGTTGACGCTTTCAATCATAGGGCACATCAGGCACCTGATAGAGATAATATGGATTCCGACAGCATCCATAGTGTGATTGGAAGTGATCGTATAGCTGATTTGGTTGAGACCGGACGGGTATCCTTTGGTATCGTTTACAATGGTAAAACTGAAGATCCTGACAATGCGGTGAAAAATGCATTTCAATGCTATGAGGATGGAATCTTCAGGATATTCCTTAATGGAAATCTTCTTGGAGAATTAAATGAAGAAATAAAAGTAAAAGATGGAGAGACTCTCACTGTTGTAAGGCTCACAATGCTCGCAGGCAGACTCTGGTAAAACCGGTCATTGCCCGGAGGGCAATAATCTTGTTAACCCTGGGCCTTGGGCCCAGTGGAATTCCATCTCCTTCCATCTCTACCCCAGAGGGGTAAAACTATGTTACTGACCCCAGGCTTCAGCCTGGGGAAACCCGAAAAAAAAAGACCCGACCACCCCACAAACTTAAATCAGATTTCAAAATGAAGATTTCTTGGAATAATACTTTAAATGACTTGTGTAAGGACTATTTGGATTCTTTGGAGCATAATTTAGATAAACCCCGAAGCATATTCAAACGAACTCCAAAATTGACAGATGAGATTAAGAATCTCATCAAGAAATTCTTTTGTTACGTTGATCCTGATTCGCGCGAAAAGGATAATTTCGAAACGCTACTCATTGCTTATGCATTGCGTCATAATATTGAGGATGTTGTAAAGCTTTTTGAAGGCGAATTGGAAGCTTTGCCGTTGTTCCTTTTGGGAGAGCAATGGTCTAAGCTATGGAGTATTTTTATGAATTTGGAAGTCAAGTGCCCATATACTGTCGGATATAGCCGCCGTTCTGTGCGCTCGCGTAGGGTAAGTCTTCATGCTCAAAATATTGCTGTGGCACTAAAGGAGTTTATGATATTGAGAGCTACCGGGTTCTCTGCAGTTGAAATTTTACGACAAGGTCGGACTCCCGAAGAGGCGAAAGACTTGAAGTATTCTTTCCCCAATATCTCAAACTGGTTGGCTTCCATGATAATGTCAGGAGATAAGACCTGCATCGGGTATATCACAGATGCTATGCTCTCCGAAAACAATGCCAACCGACTTTCTCATGATATGTTCCGGGCTATTGTAAAGAGTGGTGACAGACAGTTGCTTGAGACCGAGGGAAAACTTCTTCTTGCTGCTCGTTTGCAGGAAGGTTTGAGACAAGCTATTGTAGAGACTATGGATGAGGGCGCTCCGGAAAGCTTCATATATTTGCTTAATGTGATTCGTGAGAATAATCTGCAGCGCTTTGCCTCAGTAAAGAGGGGTATGGCGGTAGCTACCGGACTTGGAGAGACAGAGGCACCGGAGAGAATCACAGATAAGTTCTTTGAGTATGTAGCGCTATTTCTGGAGAACCGTGAAATAGCTTTGGAAGGAATAGAAAGTGAAGACGCTATTCTTGTTTACCTCGGACTTTGGTCTATCGCTTTTTTTAATGTTGATGATCTGCGTAATCCTATTTCAGGTTTGATTGAGAAGGCTCCTTCATATAAGGTTGATGCCGCAATGATTGTGCTTTCTTTATTACAGGATCCGATTCTTTGCAGTAGCATGGTTAGTGATGCTCTTCATAAAAGGCATAGGGATCATGACATTATGGCTGGTGCGATTCCTATGTATCTTAATTCCTACGAGTTGCATATTGAGTGGTATTATGGTGATCCCGCTCCCATGCCACCTCTTGATCGGTATTTCAAATCTAAAGAAGATGCGGAAAAGGATTTCGACATTCTATGCAGCTTATTGTCATCCATGAAGGGTAAGGAGACTTTTTATCCTTACGTTTTTCCATGGTTAGCTTTGACTCTTTCTAAGGGCGAGATTGCCGATAGACTTGTGAAAATTGCTCTCTTGCTTGATTCGCAGGAATATATCGATATTGTGATTGATTTTGTAGGCTATATGGAGCCTTACGAACGTGCAGGAGCAATAAAGTATCTTCTTCAGCATCCGAATTCCGAGAAGATAATAAACTTTGCCGTCAGCAGCATGGGTGATCGTGGCGAGCATGCACGCGATGTTGCATGCAAGGCTGTCGAGAGACTTCATCTTATGGGAAGACTGACTTGCACACACTATTCTGCTATGGAGGATCTTCTCAGGCTCAAGGCTTCAGATATGCGTGTTTCCATAATATCTATTCTATCCTCTCTTCCTGATAAAGAGGCATATGCCTGTGCTCTGCGGCTTCTTGATAATAAGTCTGCCGATCGTAGGCTTGCAGCTCTCGACATGATAAAAAATTGGATGGATAAAGGAGAGAAAACTGCGTATGTTGAGGCTCTGATTCCTGCAATGAAAGAAATAAAGCGTCCCACTACAAAAGAAAAAGTGCTTATTGCTAATATTATAGATGCCACAAAGAGTTCGGTCAGTGCATATAACCTGTCAAATGGTTTTGGCCTTTACAATCCTGACGAAGATTTGCATCTTAAACCAAGTAGACCTGAAAATTTTGTAATAGAAAAGGCGTTGTCTTTCTCTGAAAAGAGACGTGCTGAAGATATTATGCTCAAGATAATGAAGATCATTGAGGATAATGCTGACTTTGAATTCACTAATAGCGATGGCGATACTGTCCTCCTTGGCAATACACCTAAAGTCAATAGATATCGCAATTCGCTCGATGCTCTTGCCAAGCCTGACATGTGGAAAGAGTTTTATGAGCGTGAGATAAACTCTCCCACAGATTTGCTGAAGCTTGATCTTGCCATTGGGAAATACGAGGATTACGATTCTCCCTTTTTCCCGCTCTTCAGGCGGTTGCTTGGTAATGCTTTCCACGAAGGTACACCAATGAAGGAAATCTCGGGTTTCCCTTATTATGACCAGGCATATGAGGTGTGTAAATGTTTGATTTATGAATATTCAAGTGCTCCCGAGACATGGGAGTTATGTGCCGATGTTTTCTCAGAAATCGTGACCACCGTTAGTCCGGAAGATATGATTCATAGATACACAGCTTCCTATTCATCTTATTTTTATGAAATAGACAACAAGGATCATGCCATATTCAATGTATGGCCATTCAGCCGTATGATGAATATCCTAAAGGAAAACTCGTTGAAATGCGATGATGATCTTTTTGTGTATTCTTTCAGGGCAAGATATGCATTATATCGTCTGCTTGGGTATAGGGTTTGTTTTAATCCTGTCTCCCCGGCGGAGTATTTGAGACTGTGGGATATCGGTTTGATTACGGATAATGAATTCTGGCATGAGATGCTTGGTCGCGAGGATTCTGCCAATATGGTAAATGCAATGACAAAATTGCTTCCAGAGGCACCGGTTCGTGCGCGATGGCAATATGATAGAAGTAAGCTCAATTCCGAAGAATGTGATCTCGTAAATAAAGCCATTGACCGTATATTGGAGATAGAACTCCTAAGAGGCGATACCCCGACTGTAGTCTCTAAGCTTGCCCATAGAATCATTGTAGTGGTTGGTATTGATTATTTTATCAGGCTAATTGTTGGAATGGGAAAAGAAAAACCCACAAGCAATTTCTGGAATTTTGGAGAAAGTAAGCGTGAGATATTCTCCTGGCTTCTTCATGTAAGCTGTCCCGCATCAGGCGACACTGCTTCCGAGCTTAAGAAATTGGCAGCGGAGGCAGAGATCTCGGATGAGCGTCTTGTGGAAGCTGCCATGTTTTCTCCGCGTTGGCTTGGTTTGGTGGAGTCTGCAATAGGGTGGAAGGGGCTTGCAAGTGCCGCTTACTATTTTATGGCTCATACTGGTGAACATCTTGACGACATCTCAAAATCACATATATCCAGATACACTTCTGTTGCTCCTGAGGATTTCGCTGATGGTGCGTTCGATCCGATATGGTTTAAGGAGGTGTATAGGCTGCTTGGAAAAAAACGTTTCGAAGTAGTGTATGATGCGGCAAAATATATATCCGAGGGCAACCGTCATACGCGCTCCCGTAAACTGTCGGATGCTGCGTTAGGAATACTGAAGGCAAAAGAAGTGCAGAAAGAAATTGAGGAAAAAAGAAACAAGGATTTTGTGGTGGCTTACGGACTTATTCCTCTTGGAAAAAACAGGACAAAGGATTTGCGTCAACGCTATGAAACACTCAATAAGTTTCTGAAAGAGAGCAAGCAGTTCGGTTCAATGCGGCAGACAAGTGAGGGGAGGGCTGTTAAGTTGGCTCTTGATAATCTTGCCCGCACTGCCGGTTTTGGTGATTCCACAAGGCTCACTTGGAGTATGGAGGCTGATCTTGTAGAAGAGGTAGCGGAATTTCTTTTGCCAAAGGAGGTTGATGGAGTAATGGTGTATATTGAACTCTGCGATGGTATACCGACACTTGTAGCGGAGAGTAAGGGCAAACGTCTGCAAAGTTTACCATCAAGATTGAAGAAAGATAAGTATGTAGAGCGTATGCGCGAGGTCTACAAGCAATTGAAAGATCAGCATGTCCGTGGACGTGCTCTGCTGGAAACGTCTATGGTAGATTGTTCTGTATTTACAGGAGAAGAGGTATTCAGGCTTAAGGATAATCCAATCATTTGGAGTTTGTTTTCGCGCCTTGTGATTGTAAAAGACACCGGTGAACTTGGATTCCCCGGTGAGGATGGCAAGTCACTTATTGCAGCAGATGGAGTGATGATTGAAATCTTACCGGATGATAAGATTCGCATAGCCCATCCTTTAGATCTTTTGGATGCCGGAGTTTGGAATGAATACCAATCATTTTTATTCGATCGCCAATGGCGTCAACCCTTCAAGCAGGTCTTCCGTGAGCTTTACGTTCCTACTGTCGAAGAGATGGAGAAGTCAAAGTCAATGCGTTATTCGGGAAATCAGATAATGCCCGCACGTGCAGTTGGCGTTTTGAAGAAGCGTCAATGGACCGTTGACTATGAGAATGGATTGCAGAAGGTTTGTTTCAATGGAGATGTTATCGCAGTGATGTATGCTCTTGCTGACTGGTTTTCTCCGGCCGACATTGAGGCTCCAACTCTTGAATATGTCGCATTCTTCGACCGTCGCACATTTAAGGACAAGAAGATAGAAGACATTCCGCCGATTGTGTTCTCAGAGATCATGCGCGATGTGGATCTTGCAGTGAGTGTCGCTCACGCCGGAGGTGTAGACCCGGAGACGAGTCATTCTACTATTGAGATGCGCCGTGCTATAGTAAGTCATGCTATGCCGATGTTTGGGATCTCAAATTTTGAGGTCGTCGGAAATTTTGCCAAAGTTAAGGGCAAGCTTGGCAACTATAATATCCATCTTGGAAGCGGTGTCATTCATAAGGAAGGTGGGGCACAGATTGCAGTATTGCCGGTTCATTCCCAGGGCAGGGGACGTATATTCTTGCCATTCCTTGACGAAGATCCCAAGACAGCAGAAATCATCTCCAAGATTCTTCTTTTCGCAGAAGACCATAAGATCAAGGACCCCTCCATCCT
>JAIDTO010000245.1 GCA_029060625.1 Muribaculaceae bacterium
CGTAATGCTGAGATGATAGCATCCTTTAAGGAGGCTGAAAAATTCGGAGTTGACGACTTCACCTTCACGCTCGACTACAATAAGGTAGTCGAGCGTAAGAAGGAGGTCGTCGATACCCTTCGATCAGGCATTGACTCAATGCTGAAAGGGGCAAAAGTCAATGTGGTGAATGCAATGGCATCCTTCAAGGATGCTCATACGGTCTCGGCTGATGGCAATGAATATTCCGCTGACTATATTATTATAGCTACGGGTTCTTCTTCACGTTCGCTTCCCATTGAAGGACATGACCTTTCTTGTGTAAAGGATTCCACTCAGATGCTCGATATTGAGTATATTCCTGAATCGCTTACAATCATTGGAGGTGGAGTCATTGGAATGGAATTTGCTAATATTTTCGCATCGTTTGGTTCGAAAGTGACTGTGATTGAATATATGAAGCAAATACTTCCTCCGTTTGATTCCGACATTGCTAAGCGCCTCAAGCAGACTCTTTCTAAGAAAGGCATAAAGATTGTCACCGGAGCAGCGGCGAAGAAGATTGAGCAGAATGAAGACTATGAAGTTGTTGTCACTTATGAGGTAAAAGGAAAGGAGGAGAGCGTAGTCAGCTCCGATCTTTTGATGGCTGTCGGCCGCGCCCCGCGTGTCGACGGACTCAATCTGGAGGCTGCCGGTGTGAATTATTCTCCAAAGGGTATAGTTGTTGACGACTGGATGCGTACTAATGTGCCTCATATCTTTGCTATTGGAGATGTTAATGCTCGAATGATGCTTGCCCATGTTGCTTCGTTCCAAGGAGTGCATGCTCTAAATGCTATTGATGGGAAGCAAGATAATATTGATTTCAATATTGTGCCAAGTGCAGTGTTCGTGGTGCCTGAGTGTGGAATGGTCGGCTTGACAGAAGAAGCGTGCAAGGCACAGGGTATTGAGATTCGAAAGGGCCAGAGTTTCTTCCGCGCTAATGGTAAGGCACTTGCTATGGGCGAGCCCGATGGTATTTGCAAACTCATATTCAGAAAAGACAACGGCAAACTTATCGGTGCTCACATCATGGGAGTAGAGGCCGCTGACCTTGCCCAGCAATGTGCTGATTTGATGAACGCAGGTATGACTATTGAAGGTATCGAAAATATTATCTTCGGCCATCCTACTGTTTCGGAAGTAATTCTGACAGCTTGCCATAACGCCTGAAAATATTCTTATCGCACGTGGATCCGATTATGAATTATGCATTAATGAAGTTATGACTCATGAATTGAAAAAGATCGCAGCCATCACAATGGTTAGAGACGATGATTTCTTTCTCCGGAAGTGGGTAGAATACTACGGGAAAGAACTCGGTCGTGAAAATCTTTACATCCTTTTCGACGGAGAAGACCAAAGAGTGCCCGATTTCTGCGAAGGGACACACACATATATCCACAAACGCCTGAGCAATCAGATTGTGGAAGGTGAACGTGTGCGACTCGGGTTGCTTAGCGATAAAGCTGCTGAACTCTTAGAGAAGGATGGCTACGACTTGGTGATTGGAGTCGACTGTGATGAATTTATAGTGGTAGATCCTAAACTTGGTAAAGGATTGGCAGAATTCCTTTCAGAGCAGGAAATAGACTTTTCGATTTCTCCTTTGGGTGTTGACATAGGTCAGCACTTGGAGAAGGAATCGGAAATTGACGGAAGCAAGAAGTTTCTTGAGCAGAGAAGGTTTGGTTTCCTGGATACTCGCTACACAAAAGGCTCCATTATTGCAAAGCCTGTAAGATGGGGCAGAGGATTCCATCGTGTCAAAGGTCATAATTTCCACATTTGCCCGGATCTCTATCTTTTGCACTTCGGATGCATAGATATGAAGAGAATGCGTGAGCGCTTTATGAACCCTGACCGTATCGGAGGCACTTCGACCCGACATTTCAAGAAGCGTACTCGAACAATTAATCTTGTGACTAATAATGAGGCTCAGGATTTCGATAAGTCGACTGCACTGGCAAGAAAGATGCAGACTTGGATTCGTCCTGTCTATTCTTGGAATAAGCCTGCAATGCTCGGACGGGTAATAGTGGTTGAGATTCCGGAAAGATTCCGTCATCTTGTATAGATTTGACACTGCAATTACGATGACAACTATGAAAACATCGACAACTATGACAACGTCGACAACGATGAAAACTACATACCCCATCGATGCGGTCATACTTTGGGTAGATGGTGATGATCCTGAATGGAAAGCAAAATGTGATGTTGCCAGAGGAGGCAATGCTTTGACTCGAAGAGACGACATTGGAGGAGATCTTCGTTTCCGTCAGATGCGTGAGATCGACTGGTGTGTTGCCGGAATCAATAAGTTTGCTTCTTTCATCAGGCGAATATATATAGTGACCGACGGACAGGATCCTCATCTTGAGGATACGGTAGGAAAGTGGTTTGAAAATCCAATTCCGGTTGAAATAGTCGACCATAAGGACATCTTTCGTGGCTACGAACAGTATCTGCCTACTTTTCAGTGCAATTCGTTGGAGACGATGATACACAGAATACCCGGTCTTTCTGAACGCTTTGTCTATTTCAATGATGATTTCGTTCTTACTAACTATGTGAAGCCGGAAGATTGGTTTGCTGAAGATGGAAAAGTGATTGAATACGGCAAATGGATGCCAAATTTTATGCTCGATCTTCTTCATGCAATAAAACCCAAGAAAAACGGTTTGAAGACAGTAGGCTTCAAGGATATAATGGAAAATGGCGCAAAACTCGTAGGAAGCAAAAAGACTCTTTTGATGCGCCATACGCCTCATCCGTTGTTGAAGACTCTAAGTGACCGTCTGCTTGAAGAGTATCCTGAGTGTGTAGATATCAACTGCAAGGATAAATTCCGTGCACCGTGTCAATACAATCCTCAGGTAGCAAAGCATATTCTTGCCGACAGAGAGGGTCGACTTATTGTAAGAAGCCCCAAGGGAAAGACTCTTTTCCTTAAGCCGTTTGCCAATCGACCGTATTATCTGCGCAATCACCTCAAGCCATATCTTGCAGGAAAGCCGCTTCCTCCCTTTATGTGCATAAATTCACTGGCGGAGGCTGATTCGGATGATCGTAAGGTATTTCTTGATTTTATGCATGGGCTCTTTGAATTACACGATAAGTAAGAAATGTAGAAAAGATGGAAGATAATAAATCATTGAGCATGGCGGAGAAGCAGGAAATACTGTTTGAAATGCTTAAGGATGTAGATGCTTTCTGCAGAAAAAATGGAATCCGATATAGCATATCAGACGGCACAATGCTCGGAGCTGTGAGACATGGTGGATTCATACCATGGGATGACGATGCGGATATATGTATGCTTCGCGAAGACTTCGATAGATTTGCTTCGACTTATAAGAGCGATAGGTTTCATATGCTCTATAAGACGGCCGGAGACGATGAATATTTCTTTGGAGGATTTATAAAAATCAATGATCCTTCTACATATGTGAAGAATAAAAGCCATAAAGATCTCACGAAGTATGGTGTCACTTTAGATATTTTTCCCTTTGAGGATGTACCTCAGGATCCGGATGTTCGCAAGTCGTTTATGCACAACATAAGAAGAATAGACAACAGACTTTATCACAGCCAAAAAAAAGATATTTTCTCCATTATGAAATCTCATCGTTATTCATCAGAAGAATGGTGGGATAAGCTTAATGAAGCTGTGCATGATGTCAGGTATAAGGGGAGCTCTCTCGTCGGGCAGTCGGTTTGCGTGCGTGATGATCGAGTAGTGCTTCAAAAAAGCATGTTCGATAAAATCACAGATATAGATTTCAACGGTTACAAATTAAGAGGATTTGAAGATTCCCATGAATATTTGGAGTTTTTGTTTGGAGCTGACTACATGACTCCCAAACAATGGGATCACGGCATTGATATATATAGATATTAAATGGACGCTAATAGAGAACTATCTCTTGAGGAAACACAAGACATTCTTTTTGAAATGATGAAGGATGTGGATTCCTTTTGTAGGAAAAATGGGATAAGATACAGTCTTTCGGATGGCACAATGCTTGGGGCGGTTCGTCATGGTGGTTTCATTCCGTGGGACGACGATGCAGATTTATGTATGCTGAGGGAAGACTTCGATCGTTTTGCTGCTACATATAAAAGCGATCGCTTTCATTTGCTTTTAAACACCCACAATAAGGATGAAGTCTTTTTCTATGGTTTCATAAAAATCAATGATCCTTCTACATACGGTGCTCCAACTCATCATAATATTGCCCGCCATGGAGTGTCGTTAGATATATTCCCTTTGGAATCGGTGCCGGAAGATAAAAATGAACGATCAGTATATTCGCATAAAATAGTAAGCATTTCCAATCGAATATATCATCGGCATAGAAAGGATCCGATATCAATTATCAAGGCTTATCGACACTCTGTCGATGGATGGTGGAAGCGACTTGACAAAGCTGTGCACGAACCAAAATATAAAGACAGGCCCCTTACTTCACAAATCTTAGGGAGACCAACTGTGGAGGTCCTTGTCCCAAAAGACTGGTTTGACAATCTTGTAGATATTGACTTTAACGGACATAAGTTTCTCGGCTTTAAAGACACAGATTCATATCTAAAGATGCTTTTTGGTCCTGATTATATGACACCAAGAGAATGGTCACACCATTATTCGATAATGAAAAAAGAGTAGGAATCCGTAAATAGCCCTAACACCTACTCAAAGGGCAAATCATACGGTTCCTACTATCTGGATAATTTTACTTGATATAGATGAAGGAATCTGATTATATGCTTTCTTGCCCTTGATCAGGTTAAGGAATGAGAGTATCATATATCGGATTCCTTCCCCGTCAAGCTGATAGAAAAAACGGCGGTTATCACTCGGATTCTCAAATCGCGCTTCGAAATAATCAGTCTTCCACCATGGTGCCGGAACATAAATATAGCCTTTCGTTCCGGATATCACCAGTTCTCCTTCAGATTTTACACCCTGTCCGACCTTCATTGAAGCTACTCCTTCATCATATAAAAAAGATACTTTTGTGAAAAGATCGAAATCATCATGTCCCTGTATCGTTTTGGAAAATCTGAGGGTCTGTCGGTAATCAGTACCTAGAATCTTAAATATAGGAAGCAGAGCTGTAGGTCCCCATGCACATATGGAATTCCATAAGTGGGAAGGGAGATTTTGCGGACTGATATCAGTAAGACTCGTGCATGTCGCGTCTACAGAGAGTACGTCTCCAATAATCCCCCCTTTTATCAATAGCATCATCCTATTAAAAGCAAGTGAATACGCGGTCTTAATGCCATCCATAAGCACAAGTCCTTTGCTTGATGCGAGATGATGAAGTTCATTGAAATCTTCCGTTGTCAGGCAAATAGGAGATTCACATACGACATGTATCCCTTTCTCTATGGCTTTCTTTACTTGAAGATAATGGTCTTTTGGATTAGAGGCTATATACACGGCATCAGATTTCTCAAGCAGGGCATCGTATGAATCCGTATTTTCAAGCATTCCTTTTAGCTCTCCATCAAGCATTCCTGGTGAGTCAGCATATATCCCTGATATTTCAACACCATTGACATATCCACATTCATTCTTAAACTTATTGACGATATTTGTCTCCCCTACAAGACCGATTCTTAGTTCCTGACTATGACTGCGGATCTCAGTGCTTGATATTCCTTCCGTCCTGTCAAGATATACAACTTTACAGAATTCGTTGAGATAGTCGAATTTACCCTCCCAATCTGAGCCGACAGTAAAAATATCTGCTTCATACCTGCGGATATCATCGATCTTCTGTCCTTCGTATTCTTCTATGATAATTTTGTCGGCAAGTCCTGTCTGACGTATAGCTTCCACCCTTTCCATAAGAGACTGACCGACATTTATCTTACCTCGTGACTTATCGAAATCCTCCGCAGTGACGCCTACAATAAGATAATCGCCCAGTGCCTTTGCTCGACGAAGGAGCCTTAAGTGACCCTCATGAAGAAAATCATATGTGCCGTATGTGATGACCTTTGTCATATCAGATTTTGCCTTTCTTTTGAAGATCCTTTAATGCGTTTACAAGGGTATCATTGTCATCAGAGGAAAGCGCCCCAAAATGTCCTACACGGAATAAAGAATCTTTTAGATCCCCTCCGTTAGGGCATATCCATATACCGTAATTGTCTTTTAGTTCTAAAAAGATATCGTAGGCCGATGCATTGATGGGATGTAAAGGTGTAAGGGCGTTAGACCTGTCTCTTATACACTACTGCCGATGCGGACGAAGAGCATTTGTTAGGGGTCGGTGGTCGGCGGGTCATTAAA
>JAIDTO010000246.1 GCA_029060625.1 Muribaculaceae bacterium
CTGGCTACGCAGTGGAATTGGCGACAGCGTGCTTCCCGTTGCCTCTTTCAGACGCTCCCTTAGCTCCAAAATCTCAGAAGCTTCAGAGGCTGAATTGCCGGATCCGGAATGTATCCTTGCCTCTATATGTGCCTCATCGCTTGAGAATATCTTCTCGAAAACGTTTTTTGTCTTGGAGAAGCTTACGGTCGCTGAGGGGTATTGACTATCGATTTTGTATGAGATTCTTTTCCTCAGCGGTTCTATGTCGGAGGGTGTTTCCATCATGAAGTAGAGCTCAGCTTGGGAGGAAGAGAGGTCGATGTCGGAATTAAGGAGATAGTCTTGCGGGCCGATATAGGCAGAAGCAATTTTGGCGGCAGAGTCTGATAGAGAGAGGGTTCGCTTTCGGTTTTCGTCAAGGCTGATGTTCTCGTTCCAGTCAATTCTGACAAGGGTCTCGTTGGTATCGATGTCAGGCATCCTCTGTTGTGGCATCCAGAGAAAAAGCACCATGCATAGGGGCACCGTCAGCAACGTGGCGACAATCAATGTCCATTTGTGGCGGAAACAGAAGTCCATCACGCGGTCATAGCCGCTCGTTATCCGCTTATCATCAATGTTTATTCTTTTGTCTTTAATATTTGATCTTTCAAATAAATAGTAGAGCACGGGGAGTAGGGTAATGCCGACGATGTAGCTGGCCGCGAGGCCGGCAGTGATGGAGAAGGCTTGGTCGGAGAATATGGCTCCAGCTATTCCGCTCATGAATACGAGAGGCACGAATACAGCCACAGTGGTGAGCGACGATGACAGCATGGGGGTGATCATCTCATTGGTGCCCTTGACGCATGAATCCATCAGAGTGTCGCCACGCTGACGGTATTGTGTTATGTTTTCGGTCACAATCACGGAGTTGTCAATCATCATTCCTACGGCAAGTATTAGCCCTGACATTGATATGATGTTGATCGATACATGGAAGAGATAGAAGAGGAGGAAGGTGATTATTACCCCCACGATTATGCTTAGCCCAATGATAAGCGAGGATCGAATGCTCCGCATGAAGAGAATGCAGACTATAAATACGAGTATCAGTCCGAGTATAAGGTTTTGCTCAAGGTTGGAGATAGTGAAGTCGAGGAGCTCAGTCTGGCTTCTTGTCTCAGTAAACTCTATGTCGGGATATCTCTCGGAGAAATAATCTACAGTAGATCGGAGAGCCATCTTCATGGCTTTCATGCTTTCCTCCGAATGCTTTATGATGGCAAGAGTCACTGCTCGCTTTCCATTATGAAGTGAATAGCCGGCAGGGGTCTTGGATGTCAGAGTCACGTCAGCGAAGTCGCCGAGGGTCAGAAGCCTGTTTCCTTTTAGGATTTTAATCTCCCGGACGTCATTTTCTGTACGGAGAAGATTAGTGACATGGATATTGTATTCATAATAACCGTCGCGGACTGTCATGGATCCCGGCTCGACGTTATTGGCCACGAGGGCAGATTCGAGATCCTCTATAGAGAGTCCGGCCTGCTTCATCTTGTCAAGATCCGGTGTGATTTTCAGCACCTGCCCGGGAATGCCGGTGATGTCGACCATGGCAATCTCCGGTTGCTGCTCCAGTCGGCGTCGGACGATGTTGTCGGCTATTCTCGACATTTCATTGAAGCTGCTTTCGTCATTGGCTTTAGTCGTGAGCTGAAGATATACGACCGGGATGTCGGTGGCGCTGGCTTTTACGGCCTTTGGTCGCGAGATTTCCTTAGGCAGGGAATTCATTGCGGCATCTATTTTCTCGTTTACCTCAATAAATGCCAAGTCGGTATTGACGCCATAATCCATGGTCAGGGATATGATGGCGGAGCCGTCGCGGGTTTCGCTTTTCAATTCGCTGAGACCTTCCGTCTGCATCAATTGGCGGCGCAGAGGAGTGACTACGGTATTCTCCAGCTCCCGTGCCGATACATTGTCTTGAGTCACTTGCACCGTTATATGCGGGATATCGATATCCGGCAAAAGTGAGACGGGGAGTGTCGTGAAAGTGACGCACCCGAGTATCACCAAAGCCAAGAAAGCCATGATGACAGCTATGCGATGATGAAGCAAATATCTGATCATAAAAAATTTCTTAGCTATTCACTCTTCACTCTCCGCTCTCCACCCACCGCTCTCCGCTTGACCGGTGCTTCATGCGCCAGGTTGATGTTGCCGGTGACTATGACGGTATCGCCCGGAGACAAACCTTCAGTGATGGTGTATTGGTCGAGGTTTTCGAGTCCTGTGGCTACATA
>JAIDTO010000247.1 GCA_029060625.1 Muribaculaceae bacterium
ATTATGGAAAAACTGACAATCGGAGGAAAAGAGTTCAATAGCCGTCTCTTCGTCGGCACCGGAAAATTCAGTTCCAACCAGCTTATGGCAGAAGCCATTAAAGCTTCCGGCTCAGAGATGGTGACTGTTGCCCTCAAAAGAATTGACACCGACAACAATGAGGATGATATGCTCAAACACATTTTGCAGCCCGGCATACAGCTTCTCCCTAATACCTCCGGTGTCCGCAACGCAAAGGAAGCAGTTTTGGCGGCACAGCTCGCCCGCGAGGCTTTCGAGACAGATTTCATAAAACTGGAAATCCATCCGGATCCAAAATACCTTCTGCCCGACCCTATTGAAACACTTAAGGCAACGGAAGAACTTGCCAAAGATGGTTTCATTGTATTGCCATATATTCAGGCAGATCCTGTGCTCTGCAAGCTTCTGGAAGAGGCAGGGACTTCTGCAGTAATGCCGCTTGCAGCTCCCATCGGCACAAACAAAGGTCTTGTTGTAAAAGACATGATTGAGATAATAATAGCAGAAAGTAGAGTGCCGGTTGTGGTTGACGCCGGTCTTGGTGCCCCTTCCCACGCAGCGGAAGCCATGGAGATGGGAGCAGATGCCGTGCTGGTAAATACGGCTATCGCTATAGCCGGCGATCCGGTAGCCATGGCACGTGCTTTTGCAAAAGCTGTGGAAGCAGGACGTGAAGCATTTGAGGCAGGATTGGGAATAAAATCGGATTTTGCTGTTGCAAGCAGTCCATTAACTTCATTTCTAAGCTAATGTTTTTCTAAGCTAATGTTTTCAGAAGTATTAAGCAATTACGATTGGGAGGAAACAACCGATCGGATAATGTCAAAGAGTGCATCCGACGTAGAGCGGGCTCTTACAAAAAAGAATCTTGGAATAGAGGATTTTATGGCTCTTGTTTCCCCTGCAGCTATTCCATATCTTGAGAATATGGCTCTCCTTAGCCGGCACTATACCCAAGAGAGGTTTGGTAAGACAATTTCCATGTATATACCAATGTATATCACCAACTCCTGCACTAATTCTTGTGTTTATTGCGGATTCAACCGACACAACAAATTCGAGAGAGTGATTCTTTCCATGCCTCAGATCGAAGAGGAATGCAAGGCAATAAGGAATTTAGCTCCATTCGAGAATCTTCTCATAGTGACCGGAGAAAATCCCAAGGCTGCCGGAACGGATTATCTGGAAGAAGCACTGAAAACGTGTCGCCCCTACTTCAACAACCTTTCCATGGAAGTCATGCCACTTCCGGCAGAAGACTACGAACGCCTCACTCACGTAGGACTCAACGGAGTGGTCTGCTTTCAGGAAACTTATAACCGCATTAAATACAAGACATATCATCCAGCCGGAATGAAGTCAAATTTCGAATGGAGGTTGAATGGTTTCGACCGCATGGGTCAGGCTGGTCTTCACAAGATAGGAATGGGGGTATTGATCGGATTGGAAGACTGGCGTACAGATGTCACAATGATGGCTCTCCACCTTCGCTACCTAAGGAAAAACTACTGGCGCACACGCTTCAGCGTCAACTTCCCGAGAATGCGACCCGCTGCAGGCGGATATCAGCCAAATGTGGTGATGAGTGATAAAGAACTCGCCCAACTGACATTCGCATTCCGTATCTTCGACCATGACGTGGATATCTCATATTCTACACGGGAATACCCTTCATTCCGCGATAACATGATGACACTTGGGGTGACATCAATGAGTGCCGGATCAAAGACTGATCCGGGTGGCTACAGCACATATCCACAGTCTCTGGAGCAATTCACTGTCAGCGATGAGAGAACTCCGGAAGAAGTGGCGGATGCTATTCGCAAAGTGGGATATGAAGTGATTTGGAAAGATTGGGATAAAGTATTCGACTAAAATGGAAAGATATTCACGTCAGATTATGCTTCCTGAAATAGGGATAGAGGGACAGGAAAAGCTGTCGAAAGCATCGGTGCTTATTGTCGGGCTTGGTGGGCTTGGATGTCCTGTAGCTCTCTATCTTACCGGTGCCGGAGTGGGAAGAATCGGACTTTGCGATAATGATACCATATCAATCAGTAATCTGCAAAGACAGATACTCTATAGCGAGCATACAGAAGGATGGCAAAAAACCGATATTGCCTCTGACCGCCTTTCAGAACTATCATCGCATACAAGATTTGACCTCTGGAAAGATGGACTTACGACCGAGAATGCTAAGGAAATAATCTCAG
>JAIDTO010000248.1 GCA_029060625.1 Muribaculaceae bacterium
GATGAAGAGAAGAA
Organism: Muribaculaceae bacterium; assembly: GCA_029060625.1. Classification (GTDB taxonomy): domain Bacteria; phylum Bacteroidota; class Bacteroidia; order Bacteroidales; family Muribaculaceae; genus Lepagella. Next base: position 15 of record JAIDTO010000248.1, read on the forward strand.
TGGGGCTCTTTCCGGAGATTGGGCTATTGTGAATGTACTCGGGAAAAAAGCAGTGGGCGAAACAGCGCCATTTATAAAGTTTGTGCCGGATGAGAATCGTATTTATGGCAATAACGGCTGCAATATACTGAATGGAATGTATCTAACCAGCTCAGCTGACAAAACCATTTCATTCAGCAATCTTGCCACCACTATGATGTTGTGCGCCCAAAGTAATATTACAGATGCAGAAATAGGTGAGGCCTTAGGTCTGACAGTAAGATATACTGTGGAAGATGCCAATGATTCTGAAAGTATCTTGCGATTCTTCGATGCCGGAGGTCGAGAGGTTATGGAACTTATGCATCGCGACTTTCATTTCCTTGATGGAACTTGGGCTGTGATTGCCATCGACGGAGAGAAGGTGAATATTGAGGGCATGAAAGTTGCACTTGATGTGGATGAAAAGAAGATGCATGGAAATACCGGATGCAATATTATCAACGGAGAGCTTGAGACTGATATGGACGCAGCAAATTCCATCTCATTCTCAAAGATAGGTATGACAAGAATGGCTTGTCCGAACTCCGGATGGGAAACTCGAATGACAATGGCCCTTGAGGAAGCTGTGACTGCACAGAAAGTGAGTGCCGATGAAATTGAGTTTATCGGAAGTAATGGTAAGCAAGTGATGCTTCTTAAAAAGAGCTCACCTATAGAAGACTAATATGGAAGTAAGAATTGACAAGTGGCTATGGGCAATGCGTGTATTCAAGACGCGCACAATAGCTACGGATGCTTGCAAGAAGGGGCGGGTGATGATGGGAGGCGCTCCCGTGAAGCCATCACGCCTTATCAAGGAAGGTGATGTGATAGATGTGCGTAAACCTCCGATCACCTATACATTCCGGGTGAAGGCAACGACTCAAAACAGACTTGGTGCTAAACTTGTGCCGGATTATCTTGAGAATATAACGCCAAAGAGCCAATACGACCTTCTGGAAATGACTAAAATATCAGGATTTGTCGACCGCCGTAAGGGTATGGGACGTCCTACAAAGCGCGACAGCCGTGAAATGTCGCGATTTAAGGAAGATTCATATGCTGACACTTACTTTCTCGATTGGGAAGATGACGAAGATGATGACTTTTCCGAAGATTAAAACGAAGCAAAAAGACAGAAATACCGCGCTTATCTGATTTTGGCGCGGTATTTGCTGTATTGAAATATGGTATTTGCTGTATTGAACAATTATGAGTAAACGAGAAATAGAAATAAAAGGAGCTCGGGTCAATAACCTAAAAAATATTGACCTCTCTCTTCCCATAGGTGAATTCATTGTGATGACAGGTGTCAGTGGAAGTGGCAAATCATCACTAGCCTTCGACACTCTTTATGCCGAGGGGCAGCGTCGCTATGTGGAGAGCTTATCAGCATACGCACGCCAGTTTCTTGGAAGAATGTCAAAGCCGGAATGCGACTATATAAAGGGTCTTCCACCGGCAATAGCTATCGAGCAAAAAGTCAACACACGAAATCCGAGGAGTACAGTAGGCACTTCAACTGAGATATACGACTATATGCGCATGCTTTTTGCACGTGCCGGACATACATTTTCTCCTGTGACCGGGGAAGAAGTGAAGCGTGAGACCATAGAAGAGATAGTGCGTCAGATTCTTTCCTTGCCGGAGGGGACCCGACTCGCAGTATTGATTCCCATGAATATTCCGGATGGAAGAAATATTCTGACCCAACTTGATATATACAGGAAAGAAGGATATTCCCGTCTTGAGAAGGATGGAAGCTTTGAAGACATAACTGATATCTATGATAGAATTGAAAAAGGGATCATCTCTGAAGATGAAGCACTCAGCTATCGTCTGCTTATCGACCGTCTGGCTGTCAATGGGGAAAAAGATGAAGTGTCCCGTCTGACAGATTCCATAGAGACCGCCTATTTTGAGGGTCGGGATCATTGCATAGTGAAGATATGGGGAGAAAATGGCATTCAGGAACGCGAATATTCACGTCAGTTTTCTGCCGATGGAATAGAATTCCGTGAGCCGACAGACTTGATGTTTAATTTCAATAATCCTTATGGCGCATGCCCGACATGCGAAGGATTTGGCAAGATTCTTGGAATTAGTGAAGATCTTGTGGTCCCTGACAAGACTTTATCGGTGTATCAGGATGCAGTGATGTGTTTCAGAGGAGAAAAAATGAGCGAATGGAAAAATTGGCTCATAAAACTTGCCCCAACAATAGGCTTTCCCATCCACAAACCATATATGGAACTCACCCGGGAGGAGAAAGATATTTTATGGCATGGAAAAGGCAAATGGGAAGGTATTGATGGATTTTTCCGATGGGTCGACGAGAACCAATATAAAATCCAATATCGCGTGATGAAAGCCCGCTACCGTGGGCGCACGGTGTGTCCTGATTGCCATGGAACGCGTCTGCGAAAAGATGCGGAATACGTGAAAATTGGAGGGAAAAGCATTACAGACCTCGTAAGATTACCTATCTCAGAACTTCAAGTCTTTTTTGACAAATTAACCCTCAATGAGACTGACTATGCCATAGCGAAGAGACTTCTTATAGAGATCAGAAGCCGTCTTGACTTTTTAAACAAGGTTGGTCTTGGATATCTTACGCTCGACCGCCTTTCATCTTCCCTATCCGGAGGAGAAAGCCAGCGCATAAATCTTGCCACATCCCTTGGCAGCTCACTTGTAGGCTCATTATATATCCTTGATGAACCTTCAATCGGGCTTCATTCAAGAGATACCGAACGACTTATAGGGGTGCTTCGCAATCTGCAGAAAATTGGCAACACAGTAGTTGTTGTAGAGCATGATGAAGATATAATGCTTGCTGCTGATGAGATTGTAGACATAGGGAAAAATGCCGGTTTGAATGGAGGAAATGTAGTATACCAGGGTAATCTTAAGGAAACTCTTGAAAAAGGGTATTCCGGAGACTCGTATACCATTGACTATCTTTCAGGGAAAAGACATATCCCGGTGCCGGAGCTCAGGCGCCCTTGGAAAAAATTTGTAGAAGTGGTAGGAGCGCGGGAAAACAACCTCAAGGGAATCGATGTGAAATTCCCACTTGGAGTTATGACAGTCGTAACAGGAGTCAGCGGCAGTGGCAAGTCAACACTTGTCAGGGAAATTCTTTACAAGGCAATGGTAAGATTGCTTGGCGATCCATGCGATTCCCCCGGAGCTCACAAGAAAATCGGTGGTGATGTGAAGGATGTCGGTGCCATTGAGTTTGTGGATCAAAATCCAATTGGTACGTCTTCCAGATCTAATCCGGCAACCTATCTGAAGGCCTTCGATGAGATTCGAAAACTGTTTGCGGATCAGCCTCTCGCCAAGCAAATGGGATTTACCCCAGGATTCTTCTCTTTCAATGCAGAGGGTGGAAGATGCGAAGAGTGTAAGGGAGAGGGCACCATCACCATACCTATGCAGTTTATGGCAGATATCACTGTAGAGTGTGAAGAATGCCATGGCAAACGCTTCAAGCAGGATGTGCTGGACGTAGAGTATCGCGGAAAGAACATCCATGATTTCCTTGAGATGACAGTGGATGAGTGCATTGCCTTTTTGCAGGAAGACATGAAGGATAGCCAGGTGAAAAAAGTCATTAAGAAACTTTTGCCGTTGCAAGAAGTGGGCTTGGGATATGTGAAGCTTGGTCAAAGCAGCTCGTCGCTATCCGGTGGCGAAAGCCAACGAGTGAAGCTTGCATATTACATTTCACAAGAGAAGCAGCCGCGCACCATGTTTATATTCGACGAGCCAACCACGGGTCTTCATTTCCATGACATCTCCACTTTGCTCAAATCTCTCAACCGACTTATTGAAGCGGGACATACGGTGGTGATCATAGAGCACAATATGGATGTCATAAAAAGCGCTGATTGGGTGATTGATATCGGCCCGGAAGGGGGAGAGGCCGGAGGAAACCTTGTGATAGCCGGAACTCCGGAAGAAGTGGCAAATTGTGAAGAATCATATACAGGAAAATACCTACGGGCAAAACTTAGTGGAATATGAAAAAGACTATCTTCATAGCAGTTATTTCAATAGCGAGCTTGTGTATCGCCGGATGCTCAAAAGAAAAGAAATATGTGGACAGGAGTGATGCCAAAGAGATGTTTGAGCGTATTTGCAAATTGACAAGCGATTATACTGAGATCCTTGCCAATTCAGCTGACAGCTTGAGTTGGGCTAAGGCAACAAGCGAGTATGAGGAAAAACTTGATAAGATAAATTTCAGCTTTCCTCCTGATACTGACCTTCTACTTACCGAGGGACAGAACGATACAATCCATAGCTTGATGCTCGCATATATCAAGGCAAGAGATGAAAGAATCCACGAAATCCTATACCCTGTAGTAGCAGTAGATTCTCTTGTGGATGGTGACAGCATAATAGTGTCGGAAACGGCTGCGAATGTCAGCCAATAAGATGCATCTCGCAGTCCCGGCAATTAAATTCAAGCGAGAATGTATCTCTTCCGCTTTTTAATGTAAGGGGTTCGGAGTATTTTCCGAGTCCCTTTTCCTTTTTGCAAAGTCCAAGTTCCCGCAAGATACAATGACGAGTGGTCATCAGTCTATGTGGTGCCTGCTTAATGGATGTGCCGGATACTTCCATAGCATGCTTGATTTCTTCTACACCATGATCCTGATAGAAACGCCCCGCGAGACTATTGGCAACATTATCGCGATAATCAATCTTTCTTGTCATGTATCTTGCATCCATATCCTCCTTCTTTCTATATTGGAAAGGATACGTCGTAAGATTAGCTGAATTAAGGGCTTCTATGGCTTTGCGTCGCAATTCCGTGAGTTCACCAGCTGGGATAAATATAGTTGGATCCAAAAGAGATTTGTATTCCTGAAGATAATATGGAGTGTTGCCA
>JAIDTO010000249.1 GCA_029060625.1 Muribaculaceae bacterium
AAGTGTTGCCTTGGAAAGACTCGAACTCTCACAAACGGAACCAGAATCCGGTGTGCTACCATTACACCACAAGGCATTGTTTAGTCAGTCGGGGTCTCTTCCCCTTTTGACGATGCAAAATTAGTGTTTTTTTTTCAATTGACCAAATATTTTAATAAAAAAATTTGAAAATTTATCATTCATATTTGAGAAGGCTCCTGAAGTTCCGTCCCATCACCTTCTTTACTTGATTGAAATCTATAGATTTACCAAGTTCTTTTGCCATTGATGTGACTCCTTTGTCTACAAAGCCACAAGGATTGATCAGCCGGAAACCATTCAGGTCTGTATTGACATTGAGGGCAAGTCCATGCATGGTGACATATCGGCTACATTTGACACCAAGTGCGCAAATCTTACGTTCTCTTTCTGTCCCTACACCAATCCATACACCACTGGCTCCAGCCAACCTTTCGCCTTTCACACCAAAATCGGCAAGTGTAAGAATCACAGTTTCCTCAAGTAGATCTACGTAGTCCTTGACTCCAAGATGATGAAATTCGAGATCAAGAAGGGGATAAGCTACAAGTTGTCCCGGTCCATGATATGTCACATCTCCTCCTCTCTCTATGTGATGGAGTGTAATACCTTTTTTTGAAAGCTCCTCTTCATTGAAGAGCACATTCGTCTCCTTAGCATGCTTTCCAAGTGTGATCACAGATGGATGTTCAACGAAAAAGATATACTCTTTTTCTATAGGCAAACCTACTTTTTTTTGTTGCACCATCCTATCAAAGATTTCTCTTTGGGTTGCAAGCATTATATTATAGTCTTTTATTCCTTCGTCTATTATATCGAGAGTCATAGTGTATTTAGCTTTTATTTGTGCGGGGTTAAATTTGAAAGCTGAATGCGTTAGAAGCTGAAGTGCAATGCCACTCTCAGTCCTGATCGGTCAGTGCCGGGAGTATGAAGATAGCTGAGTCGCCAAACATAGTCAATTCTAAGAATCTTGAATATATTATCGATTCCTGCACTTATCTCCATATAGGGAGTATGTCCCATGATCTGCACATCGGCATCAGAAGGGAACCTGAATAGATTGGGATGCAAATTTGGATTATTCCTCTTGCTTAATGTACCCCAAAGGCATTTGAAATCCACGACCTCCCTGAATTTTGCATGCTTAATGATTGGAATCCTGTTAAACAGGACACCGTTGCCCCAATAAGTAAGATTGCAAGATGCATATCGGTCCATTGCAAACTCCATAGGATTCATAAGTGAATACGATTCTGGTTGGATCGTGTAACTCAAGTTTGCATTAGGCCAAAGCAATTCGGTGAATGGAACTTGACTCCATATGATTCCACCTTTCGCCAATGCGTCCAGATGTCCGAATGAGGAGAACCAAAAACGTTTCCATACAGACATTTCCGTTTTGCTGACACTGTAGTGGCATCCTCTTATTCCTTTCGGTCCCCATTCCAGATAAAGCTGAAAAATTGGTGCATCACGATTGACGGCTACTCGTGAATCCCTTTCTTGAATGAATCTCTCTCCCGGAGCAAATCTTATGGAAGAGCCAATCGTAGTGCGACGGTAGTAGGGGATATGGTGTCCATACCCATTTACAAATGGAAGCCAAGGGGAGGGATCTTGCTTCACATGTTCTCCCCAAAAGGTAAAAGAAAGGTTATTTTGAAGCTCAAGTCCATATTCAAAGCGTGTGAGATGTCGATATGTGATAAGTTTATCTGTCATCCGTTTGAGGCTAAGAAAGATATTGTCGGCATTTGTGAAAAGATAATGCTGACCTATCATATCCATGTCATATTGATGTTTAATCCTGAGACTGTTTATTGGATATTCACGGCTATGATACTTTTTCCTGTTGAAAGAATATTCCAGTTCCCCCATATATTTAAATTTTCGGTCACGGGTGCCATAGGCCAAGTATCCTTTGCCAAACCAATGAGGAGAAAGATTAGCAGTAGTCATCCCTCCGATACGCAAGCGAACATCTTCAATTGGATTCGTACTTATGAAGGTATTGATTGGGCCAATATCAAACTTGCTTTTCTTTCCGGTCTTAATATACCCGTTGACAAGCACTGCAAGAATTTTCTCACCCCAATAAAACAACGGATATTGACGAAGATGAGCCATAAAAGTATCCATATTTGCATCAGCTCCCGAAAGAGACCCTCCTCGAAATTCAGATAGTAATTCTATATTCCCCGTGGCAGGATCACCAATCTCGATATATGGACCAATGGCTTCGTAAGCTTGACGCAAATCGGCACGCATCTTGTCGGAAAAGTTATCAAACTTTGATGTGCGGTTAGCTGACAATCTTTGTGTTCCCTTCATCAGACATATATCAAGATCCAACTTATCTGAAACCTTATTTCTATATCCGTTTCTGTCTTTTTCATATATCTGTTCCATGTAAAGATTGTCGATGAAATTAAGATTGACCGTTCTCGGCACCTTCATCGAGATTTTTTTGATGAAGCCGGTTGTATCCCCCAACTCCACGAATAAATTTCCGGAAAAAGAAAAATCACTTGGATGGCGCGGCATAAAGGTTAGTTGCACACAGCGCGTGCCTTCCACATCAAGTGTGTCGGCTATAAAATAATGATAATGTACGTTGCCTAAAGAAGACAAGGGACTTGGAAACTTATTTGCGAGAAGCGTGATGTCGTTGTCATATATGTCTATTTCCCTTAATAACTCTTCCAGCACCACATTAATGTTGTCAACATCAAACATCTCACTGACACCATTAGATTTCTTAGCTCTCACTACCGTTTTCTTGTCGTTTTCACTCCCTGAATATAAAATTGTCGAAGCCCTCTCATTAAGGAGAACTTTTAGCATTAGCCTATGCCCGTAGGTTGTGGTGTCGAGATAATTCTTAAGTGTCTCGTGATTTTCAAGATCCTCCTCGTTGATATCAAGAAGTCCAAGAGTAATCTTGTCATATTGATCATAGCTGTATTTTTCCTGATTACAAGGATCCCCCTTTTTTTGATTTTTTCTGATCTGTCTGACCAATTCCACAGCAGGGTTGTTTTTCGAAGAATATTTATCCTTTTCGGGAGTCACAAGCAGCTCCTGGAGTTCATGTGCCTCACGAAGAAACACAGCTGTGTCTACTTCTATCTGTGTCTCTTGTGCGTGCAGACACTGCCATTCACATCCCAAGATAATATGCAACATTATAAGCATCATTGATTTAAAAAGCAATGACGATTTTTTTGGAGCAGGGATATTGTGGAATATAACAGATTTCATTAATTTTGCAGTAGAAACGAAAGCGTTTCACACTACAAAATTAATAAAAAATATTTGTTTTTATCATGGCTTTGGAGATTGAACATAAATATTTAGTAAAAAATGAAAGCTACAAGGCTCTCGCCACTTCCTTTTCGCATATATCACAAGGATATCTGTGCAGGGAACCCAAAAGGACTGTCCGCATCCGTATAAAAGATAATGAAGGTTATCTTACTATAAAAGGGGAAAATTCCGGATCAATTCGTGAGGAATATGAATATAAGATTCCCTATGAGGATGCTGAGCGAATGATATCAATGTGTGAGCCCCCCGTGATTGAAAAGACAAGATATATAGTCCCTTTCGCAGGCCATATATGGGAAATTGATGAATTTGCCGGCGACAGATGCGGGCTTGTGACAGCTGAAGTGGAACTCTCCTCGCGAGATGAAGAGTATATGATTCCGGATTTTGTTGGAGAGAATGTCACAGGAAATCCAGCCTATTATAACTCGAATTTGAAATAGCTATCTGCGTTTTGTAAGAGTCATAAGCATTACCTCAAGCTCACTACGAAGGTCTTGAAGCTCACTGATCACCTTAAGCCTTTTAGTAATATTGTTTCGATTTTGTCTGAATTGTGTTTTGGCTGCCTCAATCTTCAACCCTTTTGTCTTTATGAGGTAATGGATGATTCTGAGTGTTTCGATATCAGATGGGGTGTATTGCCTCAAGCCTGTCGATGTCCTGTCCGGTGATAATTCGGGAAACTCCCTTTCCCAATATCTGATAGTGGCAGGAGGCACTCCGAGAAACTCCGAGACATCCCTTATCTTATAGTATTTTTTATTTATACTTTCCATAAAAGTAGATAGTATGAGATAAGACAAATCATCAGTCCATCACGTGACCGGAATTTTCAGCAAGCTGAATCATATCAAGATACTGCTGAGGAGTTAAATCCATAAAGTAATAATTCACCGGATTTTGTGGTTCCCCTTTGAACCTTACTTCGTAATGAAGATGACTACCGATTGACTTTCCGGTGGAGCCAACTTTTCCAATCATCTCACCCCGCTTCACGTGTTGACCAGGCTTAACCAAGATTTGACTTAGGTGAGCATATCGAGTCACATAGTTGTATCCATGATTTAAGTCTATGCAATTGCCATAGGCATCTTTTCTCTCAGCTACTTCTACCACTGCATCAGCCGTGGCAAACACCGGGGTACCGGTAGCTGCAGCAAAATCAAGACCTTCATGAAATTTTGCTGTTCCATAGAGTGGGTCGCGACGATAACCGTAGCCGGAAGACATGGTGTAATCTTTTATTTTTAAAGGCATCACAGAAGGAATCCTTGCTATCTTATCCTTCTGTTCGCCTGCAGCATCACGCAATTGGTCGAAAGAAACTGATTGTGAGTATATCTGACGCTCCAAGAGGTCCATCGATCTATTCATACTCCCGATAAGCTCTGCATCGTTAAGGTGGCTAAGATCCTCGAGACGGGTATCATTTTCAAGTCCGGAAAATCTTTCCTTGCTGCTCAGAGGATCCATCTGCATCATGACCCGATAGAAATTATCATCACGGTTGCGGATGTCTTCCATCACCTTTATTGAATTGTCAAGTCTCTTTTCAAGAATCGCATACTGGGATTTGAGTTTACTATTCTCCTGCTTCAGATTGCGCTCGGTTGGTGTGTCAAAAACGAAATACAGGATAGCATACAATCCTATTCCGATCACACTTCCCACTGCCAGATACCTCCCAAGCGAGGCAAGACGGGTCTTGAAAGTAGGATAATGGCGTTCGAAATTATCAGTGTCAGGATTATAGCGATATAAGACCTGTTTCACGCTTGTATAACCTTATAGGAGTTTTATGCTTATATATCTTTTAGGATTCTTCTTTATGTCTACAAGCAGCGAGTCGATGTCTGCAGAAACTCTTGTGAGTTGATTATAGAGCTCCGGATCGCTTGTCAGCAATCCTAATGTGGAATTCTTGTCGTTGAGTTGCTTTGAGAATTGAGAGAGGTTGGCTGTCAATTGATTCACATTTTCAACAGTCGCATCGATTGGTAGAGACTTGAGTTGGAATGAAAGTTGACCGAGATTACCTACGATAGTATCAAGCGACTGAGTCAGTTTAACTGTGTTGTTGGCCAGTCGGGGCACTTGATTGTTCATTGTGCTGTTGAGTCCCTGCGTGGTAGCCAATAAGTTGGATGTAATCCCATCAAGTCTTCCAATGGAAGCTGACAAAGCAGGGTCTGCGACTAAAAGATTTAAATTATAAAGCAACGAGTCTACCTTAGGCAATATGCCTGTGATAGCGGGCATCAATCCGTCTTGAACAGACGACATCAAACCTTCTTTCACTCCTGTCTGCAGTTCGCTTCCGGTAGGTAGCATTTCAGGACCATTACCCATAGTAAGCTCGATTCTCGCGCCACTCAAAAGAGTAGTGCCAATATCAGCTCGCGTCCCTTCAGGAAGCTTAAGATTTTTGTCAAGAGCCATCACAACTTCAATCTTGCCGGGTTTGGCATAGTTGAAATTGACTTCTCTTACTTGTCCCACCTTATAGCCATTTATTAAGACGGGAGATGAGACTGTCAACTCATCAACATTATCATAGTAAGCAAGATAGTAGTGTGCCGGACGGAAAAGATTGATTCCCTTAAGGAAGTCTATTCCAAATATCAGAATCAGAATTGCTACTATCACTGAAAGCCCTATGGCAAATTCACGGTTGAATATCTTTTTCATGTTCTTAGTTTTCTTTGTGGATGATGGTGAATTTAAATGCTAGCAGACTCTTGTATGCTTTGCAAAAGTTATAACAATTAACAATCAATTTCTTCTTTCAACAAATTTTTTTATTGATTTCAAGAGTGAAGCAGCAAGTTCATTTTCTCCGGATTCGGATGTCATATACTTCACAGACTGTGGGTTGCAGATAAAGTCAAGTTCTACGAGCACAGCAGGCATCGAAGTTGCCCACAAGACCCAAAATCCCGCTTGTCTAACACCTCGATTAGCCCTGCCAGCTATGTTTACCAAAGCATTCTGAGCATCACTTGCAACCCTTATACTCTCCCCAAGATTTCTTTTCTGAGCCATCTCGAAAATTATATAGCTCTCATCTTTAGAGGGATCAAAACCTGAGTATTTTTCCTTATAGTCACTCTCAAGTTCTATTACAGAGTTTTCTCTCATTGCCACTTTCATATTGTCTTGATCGCGATGAAGACCGAGCACATAGACGGAACTTCCCTTAGTGAGTTCACGACCACGAGTCTTTTTATCGATAGAATTGACATGAATCGACATAAAGAGGTCGCCATCCGCATCGTTGGCAACATCAGCCCGCTCCTGAAGTGTCAGGTATACATCAGTAGAGCGAGTCATGACCACATTTACATCTTTCAGCTCTTTTTCAATGAGGGCTCTAAGCTTTTTTGCCACAGAGAGATTTATGTCTTTTTCCTTCGCTCCATTTTCACAAGCACCGAAATCCTTGCCTCCATGTCCGGGGTCAAGCACTACAGTGATCTTGTCCTTTTCTTTATCTTTGCTTGCAGCATAGCTCGTAGATGCTACAAACAGAAATATAAGGATAGTAGCAAACGAAATCAATCGTCTTGTATTCATTGTCTTTGATTTTGTGCGCAAAATTAATAAAAATTATGTAATAAATAATGTCGCATTTATTAAAAAATGTATAAAAAATGCCTTTTCGACCAAGTATTCCGTAATTGCGTTAAAGAATGTGAATATCTCGAACCTTTCGTTGGCAGGAGACGTTTTAAAGTCAAAATTAAGAATTAAGAAAATCTTTTAAGATTGACGATAGAAATAACTTTGTATATAACTCTCAGGCACATTCGGGCCGGTGCAAACGTCCATCCCCATCAAGCCCCTTAAGGGCTTACCTATATAATCAGCAAAGGGACGTGGCTCGGGCTGTGTCTGTGAAAATAGAGCACCTCTTGGCCATAAAAGAATGCATGTTTCAAAACAATGATCACTCGCCGAGTGTTTTTCCAATATAAGTTATTATAAAACGAAATTAGATCATACATCATAACAACTGAAGAATGAAAAAACTTTTTCTCACAGCTGCACTTGCGGCTCTTCTTTGCTCTTCCATGACATCATGTATGGGTAAGTTTGCTTTGACAAGAAATCTATACGCATGGAATGATCAGGTATCTAATAAGTTTGTCAATGAAATAGTATTTGTTGCATTCTGGATTCTTCCCGTCTACGAAGTATGTGGACTTGCCGATCTTCTTGTATTAAATACTATTGAATTTTGGAGCGGTGACAACCCCATGACTGCATCCACTAAGACTATTGATACCGACCATGGCCGTTACCTTGTGGAATGCGATGGCAAAGGTTATGACGTGACTTTAGAAACGACAGGGGAGAAATATAGATTGGAGTTTGCCGAAGATTCTCAGACTTGGACTCTTCAAACTGAAAGTTTAGAATATCCATTTTTGACTTTTGTGGATGCCACTCACGTATCCGTGCCTTTACCTAATGGCGGATGGCAAACTGTCGAGCTTTCGGAAGAAGGACTCATGGCTTACCAAGAAATTGCTGCTTCCACGATGCTTGCAATGAAATGAAGAACCTGATTGAAACGAGTTTTTTTTGAATCGCATTAATCCAAATTGCAATTCATTTGTTGTAATAGTAAAGAATCGAAATTTAAAACATATATTTATGAAAGCAATGCAAATAATCTGCGCTGTTGTAGGTGGCGCAATCGCTGGAGCAGCTGTTGGTCTGCTCGTAGCTCCTGAAAAAGGTGAAACAACTCGTAAAAAAATCATGAAGGTTCTCAAAGAGAAGGGTATCAACCTGAAAGGAAGCGAGCTCGAAGAACTTGCTGATGAAATCGAGGATCAGATTGAAAAGAGTCTATAATCAATAACAAAAGAGAACAAAAGATATGAAAGCTCTGAATATTCTCTATGCATTTCTTGGTGGTGCCATCGTAGGTTGCGGAGCAGCTATCCTCTTTGCTCCTGAAAAGGGAGAGGAAGTACGCAGCCGTATCGTGCGTATCCTTAAAAGAAAAGGTATTAAAATCAGCGACGAGGAAGTAGACGCTCTCGTGGCAGAACTTACAGGAGAGGATTAATCTTGTCGCACAATTTTTAGCGATTGATGAGTAGTAAAAATAATAGTACACTCTTAGATCAATTCAAGGATTTGTTAGCCCGGTCGAAAGACTGGGCTACTCTTGAATTGGAGTATGCCAAACTGACGGCTGCAGAAAAACTTACAATGCTTGCCGGTTTGGCGTGCACAGGAGCGGTGTGTCTTCTTTTCGGCATCACTGCTCTAATTATGTTTGGTATCTCTCTCGCTTTCCTTTTCAAGGAAATCATGGGTTTTGCCCTCTCATTTCTTGCAGCAGGGGGATGCGTCCTTGTGCTTTTGGCTATTATCTATTTCTTGCGGGAGAAGATAATTATTAATCCAATTGCAAGGATTATTACCAAAATATTATTAAAATAAATTCCTGACTATGGAGAATGTTAAGCGAATAGAGGCTAAAGACAAAATTTTGTCTCCGATAGATGAGCCGGTGGAATTCGAGGGATATACTCTTGATGAAATCCGTCATCACCGGGCATTGGTAGCGGTCAGGAAGGAATTTGCCAAGGATAAGATTCTTGAGCAATTAGAAGGTCTTAAAGACAGAAATCCTTTTGCTGCAGACGGCACTCTTAAGGCTGCATCAAGATTGGGCACCATTCCCATGAAGATTGTTCGTGGCCTTAATTATACCGACTACATCATGATGGGTATTTCTGCATTTGGAGCAGCGAAAAAAGTCTTCTCCTTTTTCCGAAAGAAAAAGAAATAAGCAATGAAGTTGTTTCGACTTATTTACGAATATAAATAATATCAAGATAATATATGAAAGGATCAATTCTTTTTATCAAGCTTCCGCCATCTTTACGGCATCTTCCGCTTCATTCATCAGTCACGATG
>JAIDTO010000025.1 GCA_029060625.1 Muribaculaceae bacterium
TCGCTCCTTCTTCATGAAGCGAAATCTGCTCGCAAAGCTGACGAAATCTTAATAAAAAAATAAGTCGAAACAACTTCGAAGAAATAAAAAAACGAACGACCTGACATTCAAATACGAAACTTTTTTTGCTTTCTATCGTTTTATTTATTAACTTTGTCAAAAAGAAACAACGAAGGAACTATGGAAGAAATCAAGTCAACAGAAACCAGACTTCCTCTCTCCCTGCTGCGTCATTGCCGCGACATCTATGAGGGCGTGGCCAAAGCAGCGTCATTCACTCCGGAAACTGACCGTCTCATGCGCTCCCTTCTTCGGAAGACTTGTGCAGACGGCAAACCAGCGTACGATGAAAAGGAACTTCCAAGAATGGTCCTCGCCCTTGAGACGGCCGACGCTTTTGCTCATTTCATAGATGCCGACACCAATATACTCATAGCCATACTCCTTTGCGACTTTTATGAGGATGGCATCACTCTTCAGGAGATAGAAGAATCATTTGGAAAAGATGTGGCGGAAATGATCAAGGGAATCGAGACAGTGGCTATGTTCTCAGCCAAGCGTAACCTTCATAACCAAGACAACTTCAGAGGACTGATGCTCTCGCTCGCCGATGACATCCGCGTCATCATAATTATGATAGTGAGAGACCTTGTGCTGATGCGCCGCATCAACCTTCATCCTGACACAGAATGGGTGAGCAACATGGCATTCGAAGCAAATGTGCTCTACGCTCAACTCGCCCACCGCCTGGGTCTTTATAAAATCAAGGGAGAACTTGAAGATCTCTCGCTAAAATATACAAACCGAGAGATCTACAAGCAAATCGCAACTAAGCTAAATGAGACAAAGCGTTCTCGCGATGCCTATGTGGAGAAATTCATAGCTCCCGTAAAGAAAAAACTTGAAGATGCCGGGCTGACATTCTCTATCAAGGGGCGTACTAAATCCATATCATCCATATGGGCAAAGATGAGGAAACAAAAGGTAGACCTTGACCGCATCTACGACCTTTTTGCCATCCGAGTCATCATCGACACCCCTCCGGAGAAAGAGAAAAGCGACTGCTGGCTTGCCTACTCCATACTCACCGACATGTATACACCTAACCCTTCACGTATGCGTGACTGGATCTCTATACCTAAGAGCAACGGATACGAGAGCCTACATGCGACCGTGATGGGTCCCGACTCAAAGTGGGTTGAAGTGCAGTTCCGCACAAAGAGAATGGATCTTGTGGCAGAAAAAGGCCTGGCTGCCCACTGGCGATACAAGGGAGTCAAGTCAGACTCCACCGACCAATGGATGAACAATATCCGCGATATACTTGAGGCCGGCAAGGATGACCCCATGCAGCTGATGAAGGATATACGAATGGACATCTATACCAAAGAAGTATATGCGTTCACTCCTAAAGGAGACTTATTCAAGTTGCCGGCCGGAGCTACGGTGCTTGACTTCGCCTTCTATATCCATACAAATGTCGGAGCGCATTGCACCGGAGGCATAGTCAATGGCCGCCACCGGAAGATAAGCCATGTGATCCAAAGCGGTGATACTGTAGAGATACTCACCTCGGCCACCCAGTCTCCTAAATCTGACTGGATGAATATCGTGGTCAGCTCAAAAAGCCGCAACAAGATCCGCCAGAAGCTTCATGAACAGCTTCAGGCACGCGCCGAGCTCGGGAAAGAAGAACTGATGCGCCGTGCGAAGAACCGCAAGATCGACATTGACGAATCAATCATGATGAAGCTTATCAAAAAGGAGGGCTACAAATACGTCAATGAATTCTTTGCAGACATAGCTGACGGAAAGGTGGATGCCGGAAAATTCATCAACACCTATCAAGTTGCAACTGCTCCGGAAGACCAAGCAGAGAGAACCACAGCGGAAGATTTCGAGCTTATCCGTGATGAACAGGAATCTGCCGGGGATGTGCTTACCATCGGCGAGAAATCAATAAAGGGTCTTAGCTACAAGTTCGCGAAATGCTGCAATCCTATTTATGGGGATAAGGTGTTTGGTTTCATATCCTCTGATGGCATGGTGAAAATTCATAAGACCGACTGCCCGAATGCCGCCAACATCAGAGGGCGCTATCCCTATCGCCTCATACGAGTGGAATGGAGCGGTAAGGGTGGTTCGGAGCTTCCTGTACAGTTGCAGATTGTCGGCCAGGACGACATTGGCATCATCGCCAATATCACCTCCATCATCAGCAAAGAGACAAAAGCCTCACTTCGCAACATAAAAGTTGATTCGAACGACGGACTCTTCCAAGGCTACCTGACACTTGGAGTATCTGACAATGCCGTTCTTTCATCCATCATAAAGAAAATCAAGACAGTGAAGGGGGTGAAGGACGTCACCCGAATTTAGATTTAAGAATTTTGAATTAATCAATGGGAAAAAAAGTCAAGAAAATATTGGGCGTATCGGCTTTAGTTTTCTTTGTGCTGGCTTCAGGAGCATGCAAAAGAAAAAATGAGGCAAAGGAGCGAGTACAGGCAGAGAGGGAGAAATGGGAAGCATCACTTCCTGATTCCCTGAAGGCTGTAGAGCGGCAGACGGACTCCATAAAGGCCGAACTGCAAGCACTTAACAATAGCTTCGAAGCAATGGTGCATACATTCGAGTATGTAGACAATCCCCGGGAAGTGGAGGGATATTACATAGCCGGAGCGTGGAAAGGGAATTATCCGCTAAAAAGCACCGGACTCGTGGCGAGATTAACTAAAAACGAAAAACTTGAGCTCATAGCTGCGCTCGCAGGAGGTGCTCATTTTGACCGCCTGCGGGTAGAGACAAATGGCCAGACAGCTGAGACATCCGTCGTGCCCCATGATCAGGCACTCAATTATCGTATGACCGGACTTAATACCGTATGCTTCTCAGACAGTGCAGCCACTTCGTGTGCCAAACTGATAGCTGAAAACAATGGATCTGATATCAAGATTGTTTATCTCGAAGGAGACCGCCAGACAGGAGTGCTTTCATATCCCAAGCAGGCACAATC
>JAIDTO010000250.1 GCA_029060625.1 Muribaculaceae bacterium
GCCCTCCTATATGTACTGTAGGAATCTGGAATGGCGAGGGCTCCACCTCAATATTGATGAAGAAACTTGAAGAGCCGCTGAAGAATACCGTAGTCTGATATTGTTTCGCGCCCTTGGGCTGCTTCTCCACGTCAATGCTGAATTCTGAAATGTATCCGCCGTCTGTGGCAAGTGGGGCTGTCGGAGTTATGCTTACTCCTTTCGTGTCGGAGAGTACCGATCCTAATCTGAGTGGTGATGCGGTAGTGAAGGCAATCTTCATTCCTGTGACTCCGCAAGCCGGTACGGTGATTGTATTGTCTTCGGTATTTAGTCTCACTCCCGAGGGAATGGATGATCTTTGGATGTCTATTGCATACTCATCAAGGTCAAGTGATCCGTTTTCCTTATCTCCTTCCACCCAGTCTCTCACCTTTATGCTTGCCGTGGGAAGCCCTTCGTCATCGCTCTGTGATAATGTGCGTCCCTTGGCATTGGATGTAATCTCCTTGTCGATTAAGACTGTGTAGATTGAATTGCGTGTGATGGCTGGAGTTTCAGAGATAATCTCCACAGCCTCTCCGTTGCGCCTGCCGCTTATTGTTACTGTGATTGGAGACCGGGTCTCAAAAAGGACGAACGCGTTTTCCTCTATTCCATCGATCCCGGATTCATATGTCCTGGAATAGTTGGCCGATGCTGTGCCGTTGGTGCATCCGTCTGTCGTGAAGATCTGTGAGTAGGAAGCAGCCCCCGATATGTTGACCCTTTCTATCTTCAGTTCGGAATCCTCGTTGTCAATGTCAAGCCTCGCAACTCCACGATGCAGTTCTATGTCTAAGTTGTCGGCTCCATCCTGGATATCGGTGACGGAAGAAAAGAAGACAGGAGCTGAGTAGGAATCCTTCGGGACCGGTATCGTCATCGCCGTTAATAGGCTTTCAGAAATTTTCTGAGTGTCTGCCACTTTATATCCGGCCAGGGCATAGATTCTCGTCAACGGTCTTCTTGCAAATTCCACGATATTGTCTTTTGAAGGGTCGATGGTCATTTTATTCACAAATACTCCATCTGAAAACTGGAAAAGGTCAATGTATGTGAAGGTTGCTGAAGTTTTATCGCTCAACGAGGGGATCCTGATGTGTATGGTGCCTTCATTGTTAGACATCTGTCGTTCTTCCGTCGGCTTTTGCGATAATGTTTCTACCTCTTCAACGTATGAACACGCGCAAAGAGTAAAGAAAGCAAATATGGCGGCCCCTGTGGACAGGACCTTTGAAAATGTGTTATACATGGTTAGAGGTATTATCTAAATTTGCAACCTGAAATCCTTATCACTAATTATCTTTCGATGTGCAAATTTAAGGCTTAAATGTTGCTTTGTCACTGCAAAATCAATACATTTACGCTACATATGATTAAAAAAACATTACATGGACGCAAAATAAACTTCTTAAACTTTGTTAATATAAAAAAACAATTCATTAGAATCATTAATATGAACAAGAAGCAGATTTTCATTTGGCTTGGAGCCTTAGTGGTAGGCGTTGTGTTAGGGCTACTCCATATATATGCCATTGACACGGTGATGAACTATATAGCCACTATATATACCCGCCTTTTCAGGCTTCTGGCTGTGCCCACGATAGTTCTTGCAGTGATAACTACCCTTGCTTCGTTAGGCGGAGGCAAGGAACTCGGGAAGATTTTCCGCACATCGATCACATATACACTGCTCACCACCTTCTCGGCGGCTGCATTAGGTCTTGGACTCTATCTTCTCATCCGTCCTGGTAATATTCCTGCCGGTGCGGTTTCGGCAGAGCAAGCTGCAGATGTGCCTATGGCTGAGGCATCTTATTCCGACCATGTGATATCGGTAGTGCCTGACAACATCGTCCGTCCGCTTCTTGAGGGAAATGTGCTTGCATTGCTTATTATATGTTTTGCAGTCGGAATTGCCATATCCCGTATGCCGGAGTCAAGGCCGAAGGAGATAATAGTAAATGGTCTTGCCGGAATCCAGGAGATCCTTTTCACCCTTATCCGCTGGCTGATCGCTATTCTCCCGATAGGCATTGTGGCATTTGCTGCGCAGTTGATAGCGGAGGCGGGAGCCGGGGTGATGGCTGATTCGCTGGGAAAATATGTGGCAGTGATCATTTCCGGCAATCTGCTGCAGATGTTTGTGGTGCTTCCGATTTTCCTGCTCCTTTCCGGTATTAACCCGATAAAGACCTTCAGCGGCATGATGCCGGCAGTATTGATGGCATTTTTCACAAAGAGCAGTGCCGCAACGCTCCCGGTCACTATGGAGAATGCCGAGCAACGCCTTGGCGTGAGAAAGAAGATCTCCCGATTTGTGTTGCCTCTTTGCACCACCATCAATATGAACGGTTGCGCCGCTTTCATCCTCTGCACGTCTCTCTTTGTAATGCAAAACAATGGGATGGAACTCAGCTGGGGCACTATGATTCTTTGGTTGTTTATATCTGTGATCTCAGCAGTAGGAAATGCCGGCGTTCCGATGGGTTGCTATTTCCTTACGTTGTCTTTGATGTCCGGCATTGGGGCAAACATCAGCATGATGGGTATTATCCTCCCCATCTATACCATAATCGACATGGTGGAAACTTCCGAAAATGTCTGGTCCGACTCATGCGTTTGTGCCATCACCAATAAAAAACTACCGGAATGATAGTAGGGACGCACGGCTCGTGCGTCCACCAAGCTTGGTATATTAAAATTTTGTAAAAATTTGCTCAATCAGTATGCCAATTTGAAAAAAATGATTATTTTTGCATTCGATTTGGGAATTGAATTCCTGATACCTTAAATTAACCTTAAAGTTTTGTTTATGAAAAAATTTTTACTTTTATCAGCTGTCTCCTTCATGGCAGCCGGAGCTATGGCTCAGCTCGCTCCCGGAGAGTACTACATCAAGAATGTAGAGACCGGTGAATTCCTTAACGAGGGCTACTCTTGGGGTACACACGCAGTCACAAAAGCATATCCCTGTGCTTTCAATATCACGCCAAACAAGCCTCAGGAAGAAGGTGCGTGGAAACTCGTAGGTATCGAAGACAACTCCACTCCATTCTGGAGCACTTGGTCGGAGCAGGTAGACCTTACAGGCAACGGCACCCTCCACTACGAATTCTATAACTATACTGTCGGCAACGAGAACTGGCAGAACTGGGGTCTCGTGCTCACCAATGGAGTGCCAAGAGGTGGAGAGGGTTATCATGAGTATATGTATCTTCGTGCAGATGCATGGGGTTGGGGCGTCGAATATGAGGCTACCAACGGTGGTAACGCTGTGCAGGACCACAACTTTAATTGGGACACATTCAAGACAGATATGGAGGGAGCTCTCGTAAACATCGACATCACCCGAAATGGATCCAACGTAAAGGTAGAGGCAAAAATCAAAACCGTAGAAGGAAAGGATTTCTATGAGAATGTATCCGT
>JAIDTO010000251.1 GCA_029060625.1 Muribaculaceae bacterium
ACATATTTACGTGTTTTTCATTTATAAAAGTCTAACAAACCCCACCCCAAAAAGTTTTCTATCTATAGGAAGGTCTGTGGGAAGGCGGTTTCCCAACCGCCTGTCAAAGCAAACCTTCCCACCCTCCCATTGAGTCAAACTAAGTAGTAAGCGCACTCCGTGCGCGTCCCCCTCCGTCAAATATGGAGGAGAGGCTTCCGTGCCTCCCATCATATAGATTAGGATATATCACATTTTTTGATTAAATTTGCAATAGATATGAACGAGACGCGGAAATATGTAGCAATAGATCTAAAGTCATTTTACGCTTCAGTAGAATGCGTCGAGAGGAAACTTGACCCACTCGACACATGTCTCGTCGTGGCAGACGGAGAACGTACGGAAAAAACCATTTGCCTCGCTGTTTCCCCCGCCCTGAAAGCTTATGGAATCGGAGGTCGAGCAAGGCTGTTTGAAGTTATTCAAAGGGTCGAGGAAGTAAACAGCCGTCGGGGAAGAGCCGGAAGTTCCTATTCTAAAAAGATTCTTGACAATAACCTGCAAGTGCAAGTGTCATTCCTTGTAGCACCTCCAAGGATGGCGTATTATATAGAATATAGCACCCGAATCTATGATATCTACCTCCGATATATCGCGCCTGAGGACATTCATGTGTATTCCATCGATGAGGTGATTATGGATGTGACATCTTATCTTGCCGTATACAGGATGACTGCTCACGAGCTGGCAGTAAAAATGATACGCGAGGTATTGGCTGAAAGCGGAGTGACAGCCACTGCCGGAATCGGCACGAATATGTACCTATGCAAAGTTGCAATGGATATCGTTGCCAAGAAGTTGCCGGCAGATAAGGATGGTGTTAGGATTGCAGAACTTGATGAGATGAGTTATCGTCATCAGCTGTGGGAACATACTCCCCTCACTGATTTCTGGCGCGTAGGACGCGGAATCGCGGGCAAACTTGCTCCGTATGGAATATTGACAATGGGAGATATTGCCCGCTGCTCATTGAACAATGAAGATTTCCTTTACAAAATGTTTGGAGTGAATGCAGAGTTGCTAATTGACCATGCATGGGGATGGGAACCGGTGACGATGGATCTCGTGAAGGCATACCGTCCGGAGACAAACAGCATGTGCAACGGCCAGGTGCTTCACGAACCTTACACTGCTGACCGTGCCCGAGTCGTTGTGCTTGAGATGGCGGATGCCGTATCTCTTGATTTAATCGACAAACGACTTGTCACTGACCAAATTGTGCTGACAATTGGATACGATATAGAATCCTTGACCAACCCTGCCATAAGCTCCAAATACCATGGGCGGATCAAGACCGACTTTTATGGACGCAAGGTGCCCGTACATTCACATGGCACCATCAACTTTGAACGCCATACTTCTTCCGGAAAAATTATCATTGATAAAGTAGCCGAATTGTATGACCGTATCATAAATACTGATCTTCTCGTAAGAAGAATCTCACTTTCCATCAATCATCTTGTTCGTGAAGATGATAAAAAAGCACGGCAAAGAATAGTGCAACTGAATCTTTTTGATAATTATGATGAAATCAAGCACCAGCAAGACATAGAAAAAGATCAATTCGCCAAGGAGAGAAGACGCTTGGAAGCAGTGATTAAGATAAAAAAAGCGTTTGGTAAGAACGTAATTCTTAAAGGTCTGAACTTTGACGAAGGAGCTACCCAACGCGATCGAAACAGGCAGATTGGAGGGCACCATGAGTAGATACGACGACATTATTGATCTCCCCCACTATGAGCCAAAGCACAAACGGATGACAATGGAAAATCGGGCTGCCCAGTTCGCTCCTTTCGCAGCCTTGACGGGACATGGCGCTGCTATTGCAGAGACAGCTCGTCTCACTGACAACATGACAGAACTGTCAACAGACGAACAGCTTCGCCTCTCCAGAATCCTTAACTACGCTTCAGAGAAGCATATACAGGTCGCCCTCACATATTTTTTGCCAGACACAAGGAAATCTGGAGGGAAATACGAAAATGCCAGCGGAATTATAAAAAAAATCGACGAAACCGACCGCACACTAACCCTCTCCAACGGCTCAACCATCCCCCTCGACCTCATCCACGACATAAAGCTGAATTCCAATTATTGAAAAAAGAAGAGGGCACTCAAACAGATCACCCTCTTTTGGGTTATTGTTGTTGATTGGTAAGGTCCTTAAGGACTTTAAGGACTTTAAAGACCTTAAGGACCTTTTCTCGACTTAATTATCTCACCATCACCTTCACGCCGGCTACGATGTAGAGATCCCTTGTCAGTCCTTCGAGGGTCACTGTCTCTCCAGCCTTCAGGTGCAGGGTGCGGATGGTCACACCGGTAGCAGTGGTCACAGCAACCTTGCGCTCGCGTCCGCTGCTGATTTTGAGCATACCGGGTGCCGGGGTCTCAATTGCAAGGCCCTCCCCAGTGACTGACGGCAGGTACACGCCACTCGAATCGCTGAAGACAGGCATGTTCCGGCGGGTGTTGGCACCACTTACATATGCCCCGAACGGCACAGTCTCACCATCTCGTATGAAAGTGCTACCCGGAAGGAGTTCATCACCCGCTGCGTTGACATTGAGTGAAAGAATTCCTTCTTTCTCCACGGGCATGAACATGCCTTCAAACTGTGTCCCCTCTTTCCAAGGTGTGGCAGTTGGGAAGCTGGTCTCAGGACCAAGATCAACATTCGTTGCACTGAATGTGACGTTTCCAGCAAGGTTGAAGGAATCTATGTAGTGCGAGTTATTGGGCATGGAGATGATGTATGGCACGCAAGCCTCAATTTCCGCAGCTTCCTCCCAACCGTCAGGCGTGGAGCTGCAGAGCCAGAAGGGTTTCATGCCTTCTGTATCCCCGTCCCATGCAGCAAAAGGCACGGCAGGTCCATTGACAGAGTGCACGATACTTTGCGGCTTGAACGGCAACACAATTGTCTCCCATCCTCGGCATACCCCTATTTCTGTCAGCTGGCTGAATTCACGCGTCATGCTGACATTGTCAGCATGAAACTCACGAGCTGCATAATATGGGAAGCCGTAGTGAAGTTTGACATCCGCTACCCTACCGTCAGTGACTATGTTGAGGTCACGCGGATTTGCGACATAAATATTAGATGGCACATATAGTGTGACATTTGGATTTACAAGACCATCCGTCAGTTTTCTCTCCGGATTCTGTGATTTCGAATTCCAAATTACAGAGCTGAGACAAGTAGCTCCGGAAAGGATACTGTCGCCATATTCTGCGAGGTCTTCAGGAAGACTGATGGATATCAGTTTGGAATTCATGAATGCCCTTGCAGGAATGCTTGCACCCATAACCTTCTCGATGTCAAGATGCCTGAGGCTCTTCATCGAGTTCAGGAATTTGTAGTCCTCAACATCAAGTACACCATCAACCCTGAAGCTCTCGACGCTGTGCGGCAAGTCGCTGCCGCTCCATTCGAAGCTTGATTCGAGAAGTCCGCCGGTTGAAGTCTCGGCATGCTCTTCGTCGGAATAACGGTCAACTAAGTACTCTCCTATTTCGGAGTTCATCTGTTGGTCTTTGACTGCGACAGCCCTGACATTGCAGATACCCATCACATCAAACTCTCCAAAATATTCCGTTCCTGTCGATGGCTCTGAACCGTCAGTGGTATAGAGAATTCGTGCATTAGGTTCGGAGGTTGCAATCTGCAAATAACGTCCGTTGTAGCTGAAGCTTACTCCTGCACATCGGATGTCGGAAACCACTATCTCTGCTATATCCGAATCATTGAAATCCGGCAAGGTCGCCTTGGCATATACCGTGCAGTTTCCGTCTAACGCGATAGGTCCGTTATAGGGCTTCCACTCTCCCTCTTTGTCGAAGGAATAGAATATGGAAGCACCGTCCGTAACACAACTTAGGGTCAATACACTGGATTCAAAGTTGAACACGCCTGTCGGGGTAGCCACTTTGTAGGAATCCACTACCAATTCAGCCATTTCCGACGGATCAATGTCCAAGTCAGAAACGATAGCAATAGCCTTTACCACACCATTTCTGTTGAGTGTAAACGGTGTAGTGTAAAGGGTACTTGTCGCTGTCGGTTCAGTCCCGTCAATGGTATAGCGAATCTCAGCACCGGCAGTTTCACATGAAATGGACACTCTGCCTTCGCTGAATGCTATCTTAGGAGCAGAAACCTTGTTTGGAAGAGCGGTCACGGCAATCTCAGCAATATCAGAGTCATTGTAGCCGTCGAAAGAAGCTCGGGCATACACAACGCAATTGCGTGTGATTGAGATTGGAGCAGTGTATGCTGTCCACTCTCCTGCTCTATCGAAGGAATAAGATATGGAGGCTCCTGCAGTGGCACAGCTGAGGGTCAGCAATCTTGTGCTTGCATCGAATACTCCGGACGGAGTTGCCACCTTGTAGGAATCCACTACCAATTCAGTCACTTCCGAGTAATTGATATCCAAATCCGTAATGATTGCAATTGCCTTCACTACACCATTTCGGTTGAAAGCGAACGGTGTCTCGTAAAGGGTACTTGTCGCTGTCGGCTCAGTTCCGTCAATGGTATAGCGGATCTCCGCGTCAGGCGTTTCACAAGATATTGTCACCATACCATCTTTGAATACTATAGAAGGAGCATCAACATTGTTGGGAAGCTGGTCGATTACAATCTCTACTATGTCTGAATCATGATATCCATCAAGCGATCCCTTTACGAATACAGAACCGTTATGTTGTATTTTTATAGGTTCGACATAAGTATTCCAATGAGCACTTATAGTATCGTTGCGGTTGAAATCTTGGGAATACATGATGGAGGCATCCTTGGTCTCACATGTCAGTGTAAGCAATCTGGAAGAGACATCAAATTGCCCTGTAGGATTGTTCACCTTATATGAATCTACAACGAGTTCAACAACTGAAGAAGGAACAATGTCGCTACCCGGTACCAAAGCCACGGCCTTCACCACAGCGTTGCGTTTCAGAGGGAACGCTTCAGTATAAAGATTACTTTGTCCATTCGGGTTTCCACCATCAAGGGTATAACGTATTTCTGCATCTGTACGAATACATGACATTGTTACCATTCCATCCTCAAATGAAATCTCAGGATCTGGCACTATATTCGGTGTACTCATAATCTGGAATGTGAAATCCTTGGCCAAGCTATCATGTACTTCATATAGGAGTCCAAAATAGTCTCCTGGTTCAAGAAGCGTCTTTGTCATATTTTTGACACTTGCAGGCGAAAGTTTCTCCACTCTTTCGCCATCCTTATAAATATCAAGACCCACCGGCACATCCGAACGGAAAAAGAGTGTATCTCCTTTTGAAGTAAATTTCACGGCTGCGAACTCAAGATCTTTCGGTGTCGTGAAGGTGCGCATTGAATTGATCTCCATTGGCACGGCACTGGTGGAGAAAACATTGGATACATCAATTTTCCATTCATTAGGCGAAGCCCATCCAAGTTCAGTCCGAATCTGCATGATATAGTTGATTGAATCCGTTCCTGCAATGGAGACAGTATCTCCTTTGAAAACAGGCATACGGTTCCTTAGACTCGGATAAACTGTATCAGGAAGATTTATGTCGAACATATAAGAATCTACAAACTTACGTTCTACTTCGACATACCCAAGGTCGGCTCCATTTAGGAAATGGCGGTAACCTATAATCTGAGCTTTCGTATTCCCTAAGTTAAACAGGAGTAATTTGTGGTATATCGAGCCCCAGTCTCCGTTCCCGTCACGTGTGCGAAGATTGAAGTAATGTGCACCTCCACTCTTGTCTAAACCGGAAAGATCTACTTCAAAAGAAACAGGGCTGGATGAGGCATTGGCTGACACTCTATTTTCATAGTCATTGTCAAGCCAGTATTCGTATTCAGTGAATCGAGCTTCGTTGCTTTCACAATAGAAATACTTCGTGAACGGA
>JAIDTO010000252.1 GCA_029060625.1 Muribaculaceae bacterium
GAATCGTTGCAGGCCTGACCCTTTATCTCTACGTCTACCGAATAGCTGGCCGCTGTAGGCTTCAGTTTCTGGGTGAACGTCACTTTATTGGAGTAGAAATGCTGGTCTACTTCAAAAGTATCGTCAAACTCCTTCGTGTATGGATGGTCGGCCGTGGGAGTGCCTACAGTCTCACAACCCTTCGTGTCAAAATAGAATACGAGCGGGTTCGACCCTCCGGCAGGATTGTCGATGGAGTATAGATGAAACCCCGGATCTATCGTAGCCGTAGCTACCACTTTTGGCGAGTCTGTGCCGTCACCAACAAGCTTGATATCCCATTTCACTGCATCTGCCGCGAAACCGGCTACTGCCAAGATCGTCGCATATACAGCCGTAATAATTGAGAGTGTCAGTCTTTTCATATCGCGTCTGAAAAAAATACTTGTTACTTATTAATCAATACTTATTGAAGCAGCCTGCTCCACTTCTTTGTTGTCGTCACGATATACAAAGACAACGGCAACGCAGTTTTCCGCCACCCATTTATCGCTCAATTGCAATGAAGCCGATCCTGTTACTTGATCTTCAGGATAAAATGCCTCTCCTATGCTTGTACCCCAGTTGCCGTTTAAGGCTGCGCGAAGCACATGATTGTGCACATATTCCTCGTCCTTTGTCCCGTCAGGCATCGACTGGGTGCCTATGATGTCGTTTTCCACAAGCCATACAAGAATATTAAGACGGCCGTTTACAGTGTTACCAAAATTTATAGTATAGTCAACGGTAAGATCTCTTGTGGAAGAGTCGTATGAGCAGTTTGCATCAATAGTCATGCTTGCCGGGATAGTAAGGGCTTGCGCGGCTCTTGCTTGCCAATCGCCTATACTGCTCGAAATACTGGTCCCATTGAATACAGCAGTCGGGAATCCATTAGGTTTGCCATAATAGTCAAACCATACAGTAGCAGCTTCTGTCCTGAAGTCTTGTAGATGTCTATTAGGTTTTGTGGCAATGACCGGGTTGGTGAATATGGAGCCATCGGGATGAAGTCCAACAGATATGACTCGGTCGTGGCCTTCATCTTCCTTGATTTGATCAACGGTCTTTGCTCCGGTAGGGCAGTTAAGGCAGTTGTTGCCCGTAAATTCCATTATCAAAAGTGTACGGGGATTGTCGATCACCGGTTTTTCCACCTTTATGTAGCGGTCGTCTTCGCTTACGTTGTCGCAACCGGTAGCAAAACCTGCGAGAAGAATCAATCCCAGTGTAAGATATGATGCTTTCATCAGAACGTATAGTTATATGTTAGATTGAAGCCTTTGGTCTCAGGAACCCAGCGACAGACACCTCCAGAGCAGTTATAGCCCTCTTTCACACGTCCATAGCCAAAGGTGAAGCGGTTTGCCTTAAGGTTGTAAGTCACTAAGAAAGAATAGTAGTTGTCGTTGCGTGCGCTGTTCCAGGTGTCAGTCAATGTGATCATCCAGTGAGGGGCAAACGATACTTCAACCAGTCCGGCAATCCAGTCTCCCTTGTCTTGTTTTGTCTGCAGGTACTGTGCTTCAAAACGGAGCTGGCTCTTCTTTGCCATCTTCCATTGGCCTTCGTAGATGAAGATATTGCTTGTGACCATTCCTCCATGTCCCTCCACGATAGTCTGGTTGTATTTTTGGAACATGTAGAAGAGAGTCATCTGATACTTCCTTGAGAGCTTCTTGTTCAGCTCGAAGTTAAGGTCGGCATAATAAAGAGAGCCTATCTTCCAGAATGGAGATTTATACTGGTTCGTACCTGGTTCGCGGTCGCTTGAGAGAGCTCCGGCAGGCTTGAAATAGTCTAACCCGGATATGTAGCTTGCACTCAGGCGCACGTTAGTGCCATATTTGCCTCCGAGTGGAGTCTTTTTCTTGAAAAGATATCTTATGTCTGCTTGAAATGCCCATTCGCCGTCTGCCTGGGTTGCATAAGGGTACATGGCTGCGAGTGCATAAGTTTGGGTCAAAGTGAATGCCGGAAGATGGTTGACAGTCGAGCTAAGCATATATTCAGCATCGATCACTCTCTTCGAACGGAAATCCATATTGTCGCTTCTCTTGGCCTGCAACAGTGCAGAGAATCCGCTCTTGGAATAAGTGCCGGAAAGAAGCACTGCTTGTCCACGCCGATAAGTGAAGTTGTTGAGCGAGTTAGGGTCATTGTTTTTTGTAGCATACTCCAGAAGGAAATTGAAGTCGTTGGCCCTTACTTTCACTCTTCCATCGAATGCAGCGATATTCTGCGGGAAATTAAGATAGTAGTTGTAGCCAGGTTCAGGATTAGGCATAATGCTACCAGAAGGAGTCACCTTTATCTGCTCATCCTTGTCATGTTTCCCCACATAGGAAAATCCAAGTGTAATTCCTGTATTTTTCCTGAATTTCTCCTTGAAAGTCTCATTGAGGCTCCATTCCGCGTCTGCACCCCAAAGCCATGAAGCATTCCATTCCCAATAACGGCGCTGTTTTCCTCCAAGAGCTGTAAGGTGCACTCCCGGGGCAGGATTGACCTTTATTCTGCCGCCCCTGATTGCATTGTCTACGCCAAGAGATCGCTCTTGATAAGTCCTAAGAATAAGTCCGGATCCGAATTGCTCGTAGAAATCACCTACGGTAGCCTGCCAGCACTTATATCCTCCGGTAGCCCAGATGTAAGGAACACCCCAGCCCCCAAAGCCTTTGTCGTAGCCCGGAAGCGGCCATTTCGCCCATTGGAATCTTGCTCCGACTGAGACGTATGGTGCATTTACGGTGAAATCAAAATAGGTGTTGTTGAGCACATCTTTCTCATACTCGCCCGTCTTATTGCCCTTAAAGTCATAGGGGATTAGAAACTCGGTCTGTATGGAGCCGGTAGCTCTGATTTTTTTCCACCAAGAGTCTTCTGCATTTTTTTCAGAAGAATCTTCCAAATATGTAGAAGAAAGCTTTTTGTTTCCTTCTATATAAGTAGAGGGGAGCTTTGTGTCCCCTTCTACATATGTATTCTTATTTTGCTCGTCGTTGCCCGCGATTTGTTCTGATGTGATATTGTTGTCAGCAATCGCAACTGCAGTTCCGAGCATTATGGTGCATAATGGAAAGAATATTCTTTTCATTTTAATGTTCGGTTTATTGAAGCCCTTTTCACGCAGTCGCGCGATTATTTCATTGCTTTCTTCACAGCCTCGATGATTTCCTCTTCTGCGCCGTCGACGTATCCCTGATGATTCCAGACTATATTCCCTTCTCCGTCAACAACGAAAACGTGTGGGGGATCGCTCACTCCGAGCTGGCGCTTGAAGTCTCCGTTGGGGTCAAGAAGCACCTCATACTCCCAGCCTTTATTTTCTACAAAAGGTTTTACGCGTTGCTCATTTTGAGCTTCGTCAAGGCTGACAGCATACACTTTGACTCCGGTTTCTTCTACCCATTCATCATAGACGTCTGCAATAGCCTTTAGCTCGCGGACGCAAGGCTTGCACCAAGTGGCCCAAAAGTCAATGACAAATGGTTTGCCGTCATTGCTAAGAGTAGAAGTATCAACGGAATTGCCATGCATGTCGCGAAGCTGCACCTGCGGCAGGGCTGCATCTGAAGAGATAGCGGCTGCTAATAATGATGCAGCAAATAAAAGTTTCTTAATCATATTGTAGATATTGTTATTATTGTCAGTTTTTATCTATAGACTGTATTCTCGCCCCAAAGTTACAAAAAAAAGGCGAAAAAACCTATTTTTTCGCCTTTTTTGTAAAAATATAAGTCTCTGTTCATTGCCAGATTCTATTTTCCAGTTAGAAAGGTAGATCATCTGTGGAGTCTCCGGCATCATATCCACCCGGGGTGGGGGCAGGTGGGAATGCATCGCCTCCAAATGGTGCTGGAGCACCCTGAGGAGCAGCTTGCGGTGCATATGGTTGTTGTGGAGCGTATGGCTGTTGCTGAGCATAAGGTTGCTGTCCGTACGGCTGTTGCCCATAAGGTTGCTGTCCGTAAGGTTGCTGTGGGTAGCCACCCTGTGGAGCCATTCCTGCCGGTGCATAGGGCCTTGCTGCGTAGCAACTGACATCTGTATACCAACGTTCATTGAATTCACGGCTTTCGAGGTCGACTGAGAGAGTGTAGGAGTTGCCTACTTCCAGTCCCATTGTATCAGCTTTGTCACCGAATACGTGAAATTTCACTTTCCTTGGATACTGGCCAAATGTCTCAAGCACCCATTCTTTTTTCTTCCATTGGTTTCCCGCTTTTGATATGCCTGACTGCATGCCAAGGTCGAGGATTATTTTACCATCTATTTCCATGATTCGTTGTCGTTGTTTGATTTTTAGTCTTCAAAGTTAGTCAAAATTGCTTTAGTGTGCAAATTTTTTATATGAAAAATAAAACGGGGATTAAAAATCCCCGTAATTTTCATTCAAAATCTTCAAAATTCTGCTTGGCAGCGATGTCGTTGTTGTGCCGTTTCAGGAATGAAAGAATATTCGCACGCTCCTTTCCGCCGTCGACATCTTCCTTGATGCGTTTGTATGCATTATGTAGGGCGATATGCGATTGATAGATATGACGGTAGCATTTCGCAATATCATCGATTCTTTCATCGGGGAATCCTGCACGACTCAAGATGAATGAATTAACTCCGAAGTAGGATATGGGGTTATGAGCCATCACTACATAGGGAGGCACGTTGCCGGTCACACGGCATCCACCTTTCACGAGGACGTAGTCGCCAACTTCGTAGCCTTCATGCACAAGTGCACCCGAAGAGAATATGCAGCAGTCACCGATCTTGCAGTCTCCTGCAATCTTAACTCCATTTCCGAGCACGCATTGGTTGCCGATACATGTATCGTGGCCTATATGTGACTGTGCCATGATGCAGGTACCGTTTCCCACAGTGGTGGCCTTGCCTTCATGTATGCTTCGATTGATGATCACTTGCTCGCGGATTCGGTTGTCGTCGCCTATCACGACATACGATTCCTCACCCTTCCATCTGAAATCCTGTGGTGTGGCAGCAATTATGCATCCTTCATAGATACGGTTGTTCTTGCCGATTCTGGCTCCTGAAAGAATACTGGAGTGGGAATGAATGAAGCAGTTGTCGCCGATTTCAACGTTGCGGTCGACATATACAAATGCTCCGACAGTGATATTGTCGCCGAGTTTTGCTTCCGGATGCACGAATGCCAAAGGTGATATATTATTCATGTTGGTTTAGTTTTAGATTTTAAGATTTCCTATCCCCAAAAATCCTCAATCCGCAATAATTTTTACTCAATACTTAATACTAAATACTTAATATTTCATACTTCATACTTTGAAAATAGAAGCCCAAAGGCTTCTATTTTCACCTTCCGCCTCCCACAGCCTGATATAGGCTGATGAGAGCGGATGTCTTTGCATGCCAGCTGCTGAGGCTTGCAAGCTGAGCCTGCAATAGGCTGCTTCTTGCAGTCAGGACCTCAAGATAACTGGTCTGATGATTAAGTATGAAGAGCTCATTTGTATATTCCACAGATTTTTCAAGCTCTTTCACCTGCAAGTCGACAAGGCGCTTCTTTTCGGAACTCTTGTTTATTTTCACAAGTGCATCGCTCACGTCAGCGGCAGCTGACATTACAGCATTCTCAAAGTTGTTGATGGCCTGCTCTTGCTGGGCTTTAGCCACTTTAAGCTGGGCTATGTTCTGTCCTCGAGAGAAGATCGGAGCAGTCAGAGAGCCGGCAAGCTGGATAAACCATTTGCCAGGGTTGACAATCATTGATCCAAGAAGGTTGGTGAATCCGCCTTGAGCTGAAATTGCAATCGAAGGATAGAAATTTGCATGAGCCGAGCTTACTGCATAGTATGCTGTTGCCAATCCTCTTTCAGCAGCAGCCACGTCGGGACGAGTGGCAAGATAGCTCATCGGGACTCCCTTGACTGCTTCGGAGGGAATCTCAACGTCAAGGCTTTTGCTCACTTCCCATTCCTTAGGATAAGTATTGAGTAGCACTGACAGCGAATTATTGACAGTGGTTATCGACTGCTCAAGGTCCGGAATCGAAGCAAGGATGCTGTAGTAATTTGCGCGGCTTTGCACTACAGCGGCTTCCGTTGTGCTTCCTGCCTGCTTCAGCTGTTCCATTGTGGCCACCTGGTCTTTCCAAATTTCAGCTGTTCTCTTCGACAGGTCGAGCTGCTGCTGTAGCAGCACGAGAGAATAGTATGTTGAGGCGACTCCGGTCACAATCTGCGACCTTACAGCCTGCTCGTAAGCCTGAGTCTGCTCGAGGCTTGCCTTTGCTCCACGCTTGCGGTTTAAGATTTTTCCGAAAGCATCTATTTCCCAGTTGGCAGCTAAAGGAAGAGTGTAGCTCCAGTTCATATGGCTTCCGCCGTAAGAGGCAGTGCCGCCGTTTGGCGTGAAAGCAAGCGATGGAAGATATGAAAGTTTTGCTCCTTGAAGCTGAGCCTTGGCCATCTCAACATTCAAGCGTGCATTGTCAAGGCTGGTGTTGTTGGCAAGAGCTTGCTCTATATAGCCTTGTAGTAGAGGATCCGTGAAGATTTCACGCCAACCCATGTATGCCAGGCCGGTGGAGTCTTGGTTCTCCACGGCCTGACGATAGTCGGCTGCCACAGCGTTGTCTTGTGGCAGTTCATATTTATTGTAGATGTGGCAGCTGCTCATCGTGAGGGCAAGTGCCGACATGCATGTGATCTTTATAATTTTGTTCATGGCTTTAATCTCTGTTTAGGGAGTATTGTTCAAGCTCGCTCTTGATCTTGCGGTTGTCTTTGTCGCTCCATTTCTGAGGAGTGAATTTCTCCTGGAGAGTTTGGAATGCCACGAAGAGTGCAGGCACCACAAGCACCTGTAGGATCATGCCAATGAGCATACCGCCTACAGCACCGGTTCCGAGAGCCTGGTTTCCGTTTGCACCAGCTCCTGTGGCATACATCAGCGGGAGAAGGCCGATGATAAGAGCGAGAGACGTCATGAGGATAGGTCGCAGACGAGCTTCCGCACCTTGAATGGCAGCTTTCACGATGCTCATGCCTGTTCGGCGGCGGTCAAGGGCATACTCCACAATGAGGATTGCATTCTTAGCCAACAGACCGATAAGCATGATGAGCGCAATCTGAAGGTAGATATTATTTGCTATATCCCTGAAGTGGGCGAAGATGAACGTACCCATAAGGCCGAAAGGCACTGAGAGGATCACAGCCCATGGTAGCAGGTAGCTTTCATACTGAGCAGAGAGGATAAGGTAGACAAACATAAGAATCAGGATGAAGATCATACCTGTGCCTCCGCTGCTTCCAGATGCCTCTTCACGGCTCATACCCGAATATTCGAAGTCAAATCCTCGTGGAAGAGTCTCCTGTGCAACCCTTGCAATAGCCTGCAACGCCTGGCCGGAAGAGTATCCTTCGGCGGGAGTACCCGTGACGTTGATAGAAGTGAACATATTGAATCGGTTGATGATGTCCGGGCCATAGATTCGCTTCAAATGCACAAAATTGTCGATAGGAGCCATCTCATTTCCGTTTCTTACCTTGATCTGCTTCAGAGTCTCGGGGCTGACACGAGCATCAGGCGATGCCTGCATCATCACTCGGTAGAGTTTACCATAAGAGTTGAAGTTAGAGATATACATACCTCCGTAGTAACCTTGCAGGGTAGAGAGAATTGCGCTCTGGGTAAGACCGGCTTGTTTCACTTTCGGCACGTCAATTTCCACAAGATACTGCGGGAATGTCGGGTTGAAGGTAGAGTAAGCCATCTGAATTTCCGGCTGGGCATTGAGCACACCGATGAATTTCTGATATACTGCGAAGAAATCATCGAGCGATCCTCCGGTCTTGTCCTCAAGCTTCAGCTCGAAGCCATTGGTTGCAGAATAGCCGGAGATCATAGGAGGTTGGAAGAACATTATGTTGGCATCCTTTATCACTGCACTTTTTGCAAATAGCTGCTGAAGTACACCTGAAGCAGATTGCCCCGGTTTCTTGCGTTCGTCCCATGGCTTAAGCTTGATGATGAATGATCCGTAAGTGTTGCCCTGGCCACCAATGAATGAGTAGCCGGTGATAGCGGTGCGGCTCTTCACTTCCGGTATAGATCCGACGATGGAGTCCATCTCATCCATCACAGCCTGGGTGCGTTCCTGCGATGTAGCAGGAGGCATGGTCACGGCACCCATTATTGTTCCTGTATCTTCAGTGGGCACGAGGCCTGTAGGCGTGATGTTCATAAGCCATACCAGTACACCTATTGCAGCAGCAACTGTAGCAAAGGAAACTATCTTGTGGTTGATAAACCATGTTGTGGCTTTCTTGTACTTTGAGAGAAGAGCATCGAAAGTGACATTGAACCAATAGAAGAATCTCTGCAGGAAATTCATCTTTTCTTTCTTCTCAACTTTTTTGCTTTCCACATCGTATCCTCCGAGTGGATCTTCGTCTCCTTCTTCCACCTTGTGAGGCTTAAGGAAGAGTGCACATAGGGCAGGGGAGAGGGTAAGTGCGTTGACAGCCGAAAGTCCGATTGCCATAGCCATTGTCAGACCAAACTGACGGTAGAAGATACCTGATGTTCCCCCGAGGAAAGACACCGGAATAAACACGAGCATCATCACAAGCGTGATGGAAACAAGAGCCGAACCAATCTCACTCATTGCGTCGATTGAGGCCTTACGTGCCGACTTATAGCCCTGGTCGAGCTTCGCATGCACAGCCTCCACCACGACTATCGCATCATCGAC
>JAIDTO010000253.1 GCA_029060625.1 Muribaculaceae bacterium
CCACTAATTCCCGCTCCTATGTGGTACGATGGTCTATGGTGGGTCTCTGAGAAAGAGTGAGGGCTTTTAAATGAAAGAGCCGTGATAAAAAAAAGAAATTTTGATATTTTTTTTTTAAAAGTTTTTGATAATTCAAAAATAAGTATTAACTTTGCACCGTTTTTGAAAGCAAAACATGTTTTATTATTTTTAAATTTAAAAAGAAAATGAAGAAAATCGTTCTCGCTCTCGCTGTTGTATTCAGCGTAGCACTCGTATCTTGCGGCAACAAGCAGGCCGCTGCTGAAGACACTGCAGCTGCAGAAGTAGTAGAAGCTGTTGAAGTAGCTGTTGATTCAGTTAATGACTCAACTGATTCAGTTACAGTTGCTGCTGCTGAAGTTGTTGAAGCTCCCGCTGCTGAGTAATCAACAGAGACGCAGAGTACGTATCTCAATAGATGAGACACGTCGAAAAGACATCGGTGCATTCCCAATGGGGGGTTTGCACCGATTCCTTTTATATAATGTATAATGTACAGTTATGATTGAGTGGATATATAATATAAAGAATGTGATATTCGACCTGGGGGGTGTGGTGATAGATCTTGACAGGGACAGAGCTGTGAGAGCACTTGAACAATTAGGTCTTGAGGGTGCAGATGAGATGCTTGGCCTCTATGGACAGAAAGAACCATTTTTAGGGCTTGAGACAGGAGAGACTCCAGCCGGAGAATTCTTTGACATCATGCGCTCGAGGATGAATCCAGGCGTAAACGACAAGGAGATAACAAGAGCTTTCAATGAGTTTCTTGTAGAGCTGCCAGCCAAGAGGCTTGAAATGCTTAGGCGTATGCGTATGGCAGGCTACCGCATCTTTATGCTCAGCAATACTAATCCGGTGATGTATAACAGCTGGATTGACCGTGCCTTCCGACAGGAAGGGGGAACTGTGAATGATTATTTCGACGGGATCGTGGTGTCTTATCAGGAACTGATGTGCAAGCCCAACGTAGCGATTTTCGAGACCCTTATGCGTCGATACGGACTTAATCCTTCCGAGACCTTAATGCTTGATGATTCAGAGAAGAATTGCCAGGCAGCAGCAGAAGCCGGAGCCCATGCGTTTAAGGTAGGGAAAAGCGAGAATGATGATATGATGGCAATTTGTGGAGCTCTGCTTGAAGCAGCAGGGGTTAAGGGGTAAGAGTGGAGAGTGGAGAGTGGCGAGTGGAGAGTGGCGAGTTAAGGGGTAAGGTGTAAGAGTTAAGGGATAAATAGATTATGAAGAAGGCGGTAACTATAGGGACGTTTGATGGGGTGCACAGGGGACATCGGCTTGTTTTGGATACGTTGAAGAGAGAGGCTCAGTCAAGAGGCTTGCAACCGGTGGCCATCACTTTTGACAGGCATCCCCTTGAACTGGTGGCACCGAACCGAGCTCCCGGAAACCTGATGAGCACGGAACGAAAGGCTGAAATGATAAGGCGTGAGGGGGTAGAACCTCTTGTGCTACCTTTCACAGAACAGCTTCGCAGTATGCGTGCCTACGAATGGCTCGACTATATACATCGGAAATATGATGTGGATCTGTTGGTAGCCGGATATGACAATACTTTCGGAAGCGATGGCATTGACATGAGCATAGCCGACTATAAGGCTATGGGAGAAGCAATAGGCATTGATGTGATATCCGCTCCGGAAGAGGAGGGAGTGAGCAGCAGCGCTGTGAGAAAAGCTGTCAAGGTCGGGGATATCAAGAACGCAACATTGCTCTTAGGACATAGTCCGGAACTTGAGGGGCGTGTGGCTCCAGGCTTTCATATAGGGCACGAAATAGGATTTCCTACGGCTAATCTCCAAATATCGTCACGTATGGTGATGCCTTCCTCGGGAGTCTATGCAGCCTTGGCTTTTATAGAGAACTCTGAAAATGGATATCCTGCTATGGTGAATATAGGCTATCGGCCAACTTTTGAAGGGACGCCGAAAGAGTCGACACATCTGACTGTAGAGGCACATATCATCGGGACGAAAGAAGAGCTTTATGGTAAGGCCGTAAGGCTGGAGCTCCTGGACAGATTGAGAGATGAAAAGAAGTTTTCTTCAGTGGATGAACTCGTGGAGCAACTTGAGAGGGATCGGGAGGAGACACTGTTGAAAGTGGAGAGTAAAGAAGTGGAGAGTGGAGAGTAAAGAGTGGAGAGTTAAGAGTGGAGAGTTAAGAGTAAAGAGTTAAGAGTAAAGAGTTAAGAGTAAAGAGTTAAGAGTTAAGAGTAAAGAGTTAAGAGTTAAGAGTTAAGGGTTAAGAGTTAAGGGATAAGGGGAAGAGAATAAAGAAGGCCGGAATCATTTGGATTCCAGCCTTTTTTACTTTTTCGTCATATCTTAGAGCACAAGGGGGTTGGGACTTGCTATAGCTTTGGCGAAGCCAAACCGCCTTCCCATAAGAATTATTCTCCAGCGGGAGTCTCTGCTGCGGGAGCTGCAGGAGTCTCGGCTGCTGCAGGAGCAGGAGCAGCTGCGGGAGCAGGAGCGGCAGTTGTGGGAGCGGCTGCGGGAGCAGTAGTGGCAGCAGGAGCAGGAGCCATACCGGAGCGAGTCACAGGCGTCTTGATAGCGAAAGAAGCACAGATGCTGATGACACAGATGAAAATAGCAAGGCTCCAAGTAGCTTTTTCAATAAAATCTGTAGTCTTACGGTAGCCCATATACTGGTTGCCCTGGCTATAGTCAGAAGCAAGGCCACCTCCTTTAGATTTTTGGATGAGAACAGCGCCGATAAGCAGCAGGGCTGCGATCACGATGAGAATGCTGAGAAAGATATACATGGTTATGTAGTTTGTTTAGGGTGGAAAAGGCTTTTCAGCCCCCCGATTGATTTATAAATACACGTTTAAAGCGACTCCAAAGAAATCACTTTCTTAAGGAATCGTATTTGGTCTGCAAAGTAAATACTTTTTTCTGGATTATTCAAACTTATCTCGATAAAAATTTCCAAAGCACGCTTATAATTGCCATTTTTTATCATAATTTTGGCAAAACTCTCCGTCAACGAGGGTTTTTCTTCCTCTTTAGGCTCTTTTTTAGGTTTGATTCTTGGAGCCGGTTGCTGACTGAGGAAAGCGTCGATGACCCCCAGAGTTGCATCAGCCGGGATGTCGGCAGAATATCTATCTTCCTCGGCTTCCTTCTCAAGAATAGAGGCATAATCAATCACCGGAGGAGCCAGAGTCACCACATCGTCTTCGTCTTCATTTGAATCGTCCACTCCCCCACCAAAACGCTTAATGAAAGAATCGATCGTGTCAGCAGTGGAAAGACTTGGCAAATCAGATGTGCCATAGAAATCCAGGAAATCTTCGGATGCCACACCCAAAATAGCCCGTAGGGCATCAGGATCGCCTATATTAGCTGCAATCCTGCGACGGTGAAGCCTCAGACGTTCAGGATCGCGCTCGAAGGCAAGCGCGTTGATATCCGGAATGATATAATAAGGTAGGATTTCTTCAGACTTTGTCTTCAGCACAGTATTGTCAGTCATAAACTATTCATATTTTTACCAGTTACCAAGCGTTGCGTTGAATATAAGGTCAACCAGTTCGTCGCATATTTCCTCACAGAGTCCATCCTGAACGTCGGTGAGCATAAGTGAGCTATCAAACTGCCTGTAGGCAGAGAAAGACTGATCTACGTCGTTGGCCGAATTTATATGGTCGGTATATTTCACTTTCACAGTAATCGTAAGTCGAGTCTCAGTAGCATATGCATCTGTGCCTACAGCTTGAGGAGAAAGAGAATATCCGGTGATCTCGCCGGTCATCTCAAGGTCTGACGAACCGCTGACCTCTTGCAGGCGTGTCTGACGAGTGATGGTGTTCAGAAGCTTATTCTCAAAGGTTTGCTGAAGAGGAGCATACACGAGAGCTGCCCGGATCGGAAACTCTCCAACATTTATTGTCTTATAAATATCATAGTTAAGAGCCGAGCCGTTAAACTTATAGCTTATGGTGCACCCAGCCAGCAAAATCAGAGCCGACACCATGAAAGAGAAATATGAAAGGAAACGTCTCATATGTAGAGGTAAATTGTCAGGATATACCGAGGTCTTGCATTTTCCGATATAGTGTGCGAAGAGAGATCTGAAGCTCCTCTGCTGCCAGCTTCTTGTTGCCATCGTGGCGAGCGAGGGTATCCTCAATCACTTTTTTCTCCGACCTGTCGAGGGGATTGCCCGAGAAGGCATCAGCCGGATGTTCCGGAGCCATCAGGGCACGCACATCATGTAGCGCACCTGCAGACCTTTCGGGGCTATCAGCTTTGTCATTGACCATCTTCTTCAGGTTTTCGATCTCGTCGCGCATTGAGAAGAGCATCTGGAAAATCATCTTGCGCTCCAACGCTCCGGAATCATCGGAAGGAGCAATCATGGGAGTCGACTGAGGATCATGATTGAGAGGAAGAGCTTCCAACAATTGACGGCGAGAAATTTCAGAGCCGGCTTCAAACAGAGCAAGCTGATCAATGACATTCTTCAGTTGACGCACATTGCCGGGCCAATTATAGAGCATCAGTGCGCGTTTTGCCTCATCACTGAAAGAGATCGGCTTTGTCATGTATTTCTCAGCAAAATCAGCAGCGAACTTACGAGCTAAGAGAATAATATCATCGCCTCGCTCATGGAGAGCAGGCACATTGATCACTACCGTTGAGAGCCGATAATACAAGTCTTCACGAAATCGACCTTCCGCCACAGCCTTTAGGAGGTCGACATTGGTTGCGGCCACTACACGGATATCGGTAGTCTGGACCGTACTGCTGCCAACCTTCAGAAATTCACCGGTCTCAAGCACGCGCAGCAAGCGTGCTTGCGTAGTAAGTGGGAGTTCCGCCACTTCATCGAGAAAGATAGTGCCTCCGTCAGCCTCCTCAAAATATCCTTTACGTGCGGAAAGGGCACCTGTAAACGAGCCTTTCTCATGGCCAAAGAGCTCACTATCTATCGTACCTTCCGGAATTGCCCCACAGTTTACAGCAATATACTTCTTATGCTTTCTTGCGCCAAACTGATGGATAATCTTCGGAAAGAATTCCTTTCCGGAACCTGACGGACCGGTGACAAGCACCGACAAATCGATAGGGGCGACAGTCACTGCTCTCTTGATGGCTTCAATAAGAGCAGGAGAATCGCCTATAATCGACAAGCGTTGCTTGACACGAAGTATTTCTTCGGGAATTTCGGTTTTCATCGTTGTC
Organism: Muribaculaceae bacterium; assembly: GCA_029060625.1. Classification (GTDB taxonomy): domain Bacteria; phylum Bacteroidota; class Bacteroidia; order Bacteroidales; family Muribaculaceae; genus Lepagella. The sequence continues at coordinate 5,235 of JAIDTO010000253.1, forward strand.
GGTGTTTTCATCGTTGTCAAAGTTGTCAACGAATATGATGAAGGTGAGAGTCACATCAATGGCAGCCGCAGCCACCACAACCCTCACTGGAACCTTCATCCTTCGCGCAACCACAACCATCGTCGCAATTGCCATGATGCGAGCATCCACAACCGCAAGCATGCTTAGGATGAAGCTCTTCATCGGTAGCATCGCGCACCTCGATGATCTCGCCATCGAAATCCACAGTCTTGCCAGCAAAAGGATGGTTGAAATCCATCTCCACAAATTCGGGAGTGACTTTCACAACGCGACCACTGACTATATCGCCGGTATTGGTCATCATATCGAGAACTGTGCCTTCCTTGACCTCAACAGCCATCTTTCCATCACGCATAAATGCTTCCACGGGAACTTGCTGAATCCACTCCTCATTGCGAGGGCCAAAGGCCACCTCAGGAGGAAGAGTCACTGAAAAACGGTCGCCTTTTCCAAGACCCTTGATTGTAGCCAAAAGACCGGGAATGACTTCATTGCTGACACCATATACCATCACATCGGGTGCTGATGGTTTTGCTTCAAAAAGGATCTCGCCGGTATCGGCATCTTTTACTGTATATGCATAGGCAACGAATTTGCCATCATCTATGATTTCTTTATTTTCCATTTTTTCTTAAGGTTTTTATATTATAACACTTATAAATCTAATAAGATTATAAGCATTTAAGAGTTTTTTAAGTTATCATCCGACACTGAAGATAGGCAGGGAAGCCTTCCTGCCCTATGGTGAAGGTTTGGAAACCGCCTACCCATAATTCAGTCGGCGGGAAGATCGTCGGGGTCTTCCTCTTCGGCGGGGAGATCATCCGGATCCTCTTCAGCAGGGAGGTCATCGGGATCTTCCTCTGAAACAGAGATCATCTCCTCAACAGAGACATCCGAATCTTCCGACGCTTCATCTGCCTCATCATCGTCGCTATCTTCCGGATGCTTTAGTTCATATTGCTGATGAATCTGACGGACATCAAAATAGAAACCTTTTTGCACCTTGTCGCGGAGGCGACGTGCCGTTTCTTCTTCCGGTTCCACCATCAGATAGTCGAAACCGGGCTCGATGAAGTCAGCATCTACGGCATGATAGCCCATAAGCTGCACCATATCATATTCATGGGCAGGATATATCACAAACCAAGCGTTCTCCTCATTCTCGCCGGTACCGGTGCTCTTTATGGCCCCCAACAGGTGTTCCAGACGATATTCCCATATCTTTGCGCTCATATCCTTCCTCCGCTCCTTGAGGACATGCACAAGAAACGACATCTGCCTGAGGTCAAATGGATTGTCGAGCAGAGTCAGCTCAGCATATTTTCGTATGGTGTCGATCTCCTCCTTTGTATGGGAAGTCTTATTGCGATAAGCATCCGTGACACTTGAATATGGCGACTCGCGATAAGGGTCGTAGTCTTCCTGAAACATATATCCAAGATAAAGATGACGGAATTCATCTGCAGTCATCGTGGTATCGTTGCGATTGAATTTCTTCATCAACTTCGGGAAATACATCGGATTTGCCGGGTCAAGAGTTGCCACACGTATAGCCTCAAGATCCGGACGCTCCACTGTCACCTGGCGTTTCGATGATTTCTTCGCCTTCACTTCCGGACTTTTCGAATCAGGATTCACATCAGCAGCAGTAAGAGCCCAATTGGCACCCCTGGAACCGGAAGAAGACGACCGCCTGCGTGTAGATTTTTTACGGCTTTTAGTTGTGCTTTTCCTCTTTTTAGAAGAAGTGGTCCTTGCAGTAGTCTTTTTCTTAGCAGTTGCAGTAGTCTTCGCCTTAGTCGACCTCTTCTTTTTTGCCGCATCCATTTCCAAAGGAGCAGCAATAGCCATAATCATGACCGTCACAAGCATCCAAACGAATGCCCTGAAGGTTCGGCCGGAGTGTTTTATGTAAGATTTCTGTGTAGATTCCGTCATATCAAGTTTGGATATATAAGAGTTTACCCTTATATAAGGAACGGAGATTTTTTTGTTTTATTAGTTTGAATCTCTTTTTTTGATTTCGGGGTATTCGATACGTGAGTGATAGATAGTGGCAAGGCGCTTCTTAAAGGTATCCTTAATCACGTTGATATCCCTGAAATTGATTGGAGACTCATTGTAGAGCCCATCAGCCATCTGCGAATCAATAATCTTGTCGACCAATGCATTGATTGACTGTGGGCTATAGTCCTTAAGCGACCGGGAAGCCGCCTCAATGGCATCCGCCATCATAAGGATAGTAGTCTCTTTGCTTTGGGGATTCGGACCAGGATACTCAAAACGCGACTTGTCGACGATACCATCCGGACTATCATTGACGGCAGTGTTGTAGAAATATTTAGTGACACCTTTACCATGATGCTCAGCAATAAAGTCTTTGATCACCTGCGGGAGTTTCTCGCGCGAAGCCATTGCCAGACCATCAGTGATGTGACTGATAATCTTCCGGGCGCTCGTCTCCGGATCAAGACCGGCATGAGGATTGACCCCGTGCTGGTTTTCAGTAAAGAAGATCGGAGACTCGCTCTTTCCAATGTCGTGATATAAAGCCCCGGTACGCACGAGAGTAGTATTTGCATCAATAGCCCTTGCGGCTTCAGCTGCGAGAGTGGAGACTTGCATTGAATGCTGGAATGTGCCGGGAGCCACTTCGGCGAGATTGCGTAGAATAGGGCTATTGATATCGCTCAATTCCACCAATGTCACAGTAGAAGTGAATCCAAACAGCTTCTCAACGACAAGAATAAGAAGGTAGGCGAAGGAGAGGAGGACACAGTTTATGCCGAAAACACCCACCATACGCCACGAGAATGCAGTCACCGTACCTTCTGAAAGAGTAAGCATCATTGCATAGCAAACAATATACAGAAGGAATGTAATAAGGGCAGTACGCAGCAACTGGCTTCTTCTTGAGAGATGGTGGATACACAAAGTGGCACTTATTCCTACCACAAACTGTATGACCACAAATTGGAACTGGAAAGGCGCTGCCAAAGCAGTCATCAATATGCAAATGATGTGAGAGAATATTGCGGTGCGGGCATCAGTGAAAACAGTGATTATAATCGGGACCCCGGCAAAAGGGATCAGATACAGACCATTGTTGAATACATCAGCCGACTCTATTGCTATCACCACGAAGAATGTGATAAGCGACACGATAAAAGTCACAGTCTTGAAATCCTCGAAGAGGTGCCTCCTATATAGGGCAAGAAACAGATAGAGCAAAGTGAATAGGATCACAATATAGAGAGCCTGCGCGGTAGTGAAAAACTTCTTTGAAAGGGTCTTCGACTCCGTCTTGTCAAGCATGTCAATATAGTTATTGAGATTTGTATAAATCTGAGCATCTATTATGTCGCCACGGTCAACAATCCTCTGCCCCTTTTTTATCACTCCGAGGGCAGAATTTACATTAAGATATTCCTGATCCCGGAAACGCGAGTCAGCGATAGAATCAATAACAATATTAGGCGCCAGACTTGCATTCAGAGCCTTAGCCACATCAGCGCTAAGCCTTGCCTCATGCGTAGCTGTTGACTTAGCCGCCACATATGCAGAATCGACCGCCTTATAAGCCATATTAGGCGACATCATACCGGACGCGTCGATTACCTTCACGGCATTCATGTCTTCCGACTCATCACTCACCCTCAGCTGCGAATGCGCGAAAGAGTGAATACGGTCATAAAGCTCAGCACTTACCACTCCCCTGCCATAGACATCGGAAAGTTTTTTTACAAGAAAAGCAGCATCGCCGGGGCTGACATAATTGCTGATAATCTTTGCAAACCTGTCGACATTTCTGGCAGAAGCCCTGAAATCATTATAGACAAACGGGACAAAAGCCCTGTCGATACTATCCCGCATAAGCTGTGCAGAAATAGAATCCCTCATCACAGGGGTATCAAATTCAGCAGTAAGCAACGGATAGCGCCATGGCTGATTAAGCTCATAGCTGAAATTCTGATGATCACTCTTCATCAGGAGAAGGACCACAATCACAGAAGCAGTCAGAGCTACTGCAATCTTCAGCATAGTAGCGTTTGAAATCAGATCATTTACTTTCATAATCTTGACTTAATGATGTTACGGGCATGTGCAGTGACACATTGTCCAAGCCATTTTTCTTCAGGAGAGACACATTTCACTGTAATAATCTCGACAAGATCGCCACTTTCGAGATGATGACCTGGAGAGACGAGACGACGGTTGATCTTGCCACCTATGCAATGGTCGCCTATAGCCTCATCCACGGCATAGGCCATATCAAGCACAGTGGCACCGGCAGGAAGACCTATAAGGTCGCCGGCAGGAGTGAACACGTAGATCTGTTCGGCAAAAATATTGAAGCGCAGTGTGTCGAGAAAATCCACTGCATTCGGTTCGGGATTAGCAAGGATTTCCTTTACAGAGTTGACGAGATTGTCGAGACGCTCAGTGTCGGTCTGCACTCCATCCTTATATTTCCAGTGTGCGGCATATCCAAGCTCCGCGATGTCGTCCATCTTCCGACTCCGGATCTGAACCTCCGTCCAACGTCCGGAATTGTCGCGAAGAGTGAGATGGAGAGCACGGTATCCGTTGTCCTTGGGAGTGCGTAGCCAATCGCGAGTGCGATCGGGGTGTATGGTGCGATCTTCGGCAAGAATGTCGGCAATTCGACGAGCAATTGGCTCCTCCAAAGCATCATCATCATTCTCATAGATGACACGTACGGCATAAACGTCGAAGACTTCCTCAAACGGAATCCCCTTCTTCTGCATCTTACGATAGATGGAATATACACTCTTCACACGGGCCTTTATCTCACATTCTATTCCTTCCTCACAGAGCCGCTTGCGCAATGGAGCTACAAAAGAAGCTACAATTTCCTGACGGACATCGTCGGTCTGCTCCAGTTTACGGCACACCATATCATATACCTCCGGCTCCTCACAGCGGAACGCGAGATCTTCAAACTCACTTTTCATCATGAAAAGCCCAAGCCGCTCGGCAAGCGGAGCATACACATACAAGGATTCCCGAGCCACCCTGCGGCGACGTTCGGGACGCTGGGTAGAGATATTGCGCAGATTGTGCATGCGATCCGCCATCTTGACAAGAATCACACGGACATCAGTGCTCATCGACATCATCATATCCCGCAGCTTGATAGCCTGCGTCTCAGCAGCATGTCCGAAAATACCTCCGGAGAGCTTATTGATACCGGCCACGATGGAAGAAATCTGAGGCCCAAAGTTAGCCTCTATATCTTCGATACTTCGGTCTGAATGCTCCACTATATCGTGAAGCAAAGCGCATACAATAGTGGTAGACCCGAGCCCGAGTTCCCGGCTGCATATCAAAGCGACCGCCAAGGCATGAAGTATATACGGGCTGCCGTCATTACGACGGCAACCCTGATGCGCTACGCGTGCAAAACGAAACGCCTTGCCCACGAGTTCCACCTTCCTACGATGGCGGCTCTCGACGTATGACCGGAGCAGCTCATCGTAGGCAAGGTCTATGTTTCTTTCTTCATCCGGGCTAAAAGCCCTTGAAGCAATTTGATTCATGACAGGACATAGGTGATATCAACGCTTAATAAACTTCTTTCCGGCGCGGATGTATATACCCGGCTCAAGGTCGGAGAGACCTGAAAGAGTAGCATTGCGCATGACGATGCGTCCTGCAAGGTCGTAGACATCAGCGACAGCTGTTTCGTCAGCTTCGATTCCGTCAACTGCAGTATCTATATCTCCTGTCACTACGGCATTGATGTATTCCCCGGTGTTGGCATCGATCAGCATAAGACAAACCTTAGTTTTGTTGATATCAGCAACTCCTGAAGGGAGGGGGAATTCGAAAGTGAAGTCGATCGGTTGGCCAGCCTTTATTTCAGACGGTATATAGCCACCCTTACCGTTGAATCCTGAATAGATACCGGCAGTCTCGACAGCACTTGTGCCTCTGACTACATCATCATAATACCATATTACAGTGGACTTTCCATAAGTGCCATCCTTACCCCACTCGCCAAGGCCGGGAGCCTCAGTTGTGTAGAGACCGTTGGTCTGGAATCCCATAAGTCCATCTTCCATAAAAATACCGAATACATTTACATTAGCATTCGAGCGGTCGATGGCAGAGACAACTGACATATCAACAGACACCATATTCAGGTCGGTGTCGATGCGGGCAGCCTTGACATCAATATCGGCTACTGCCATCTTGCCAAGTTCATCCTCAACTTTCTGGAGCCAAGTGAGTCCATCGGGAGCAGTGAAAATATAGTCGGCCTTGTCATAATACATCGGAGAAACGATCTCGCCACGGGCCACACGACCGGTAGGAGCAGCACTGAGACCAAGGAAGGAAGAATACTCAGAATGTTCGGAACCACCAAACTTATCACCATTATAGCTATGTATTGCAACAGGGATAAAGAGGTCGCCGAAAAGCTCCTGAAGATATTCGATAGTAATGATACCCTGAGGACAGAACTGGCAGGTGGTGCCTGTCATCTCCTCAAGCACAACCCTCTTAGTGGTCTCGAAGAGGAGGTTGCTTATATCATATTTCATATCAATCTTCTCACTACCGGTAGAGAAGCTGATGAGGAATGAGTTTACGGCACCTTTCTCGAGAGCGACCGGTTTCTCAAATGAGAAGGAACACATCTCACCCTTTTCAAGAGTCTCATCAGAAGTTATAGTCTCAATCAGATTGCCTTCAGCATCAGAGAGAGTCAGCTGATAACCCTCAATTCCATATTCTTTCATGACCACCAAGCGCCCCTTGATGCGGATTTCGTCTTCATCCACAACAGTCTCAGGGGTATCGATGCTCATTACAGCTGCTACATCACGACTCACGACAACATCGTCGACAAAAATTGCAGATTGATTTTGGTTGTCGTTGACAAAAGCGACATAGATATACTTACCAGCATAATCCGAGAGGTCTACAGTGTTAAGGGTCCAGTCGTCAGCAAGAGTTTCTTCGCTCGAGCCAGGAGTCTGCTTCTGATTGTAGACAAGCTTGCCGTTGTAGCGGATTTTATCAATTACATTCTGAGTAAGGATCGTCACAATATCCTCATTATCCCAGACGTAAACTTTCAAGATGTCATTTTTAGTGTTTCTGTAGCTCTGCGACCTAAATGAAAGAGTAGCCTTATCATCGGATATAAAGAGCTGCGGGGTAACCATCCAGTCGTCAGATTTTCCAGCCGGATCATAGCTGGAGTGCGAAGCAGCAGCGTAATTACCCACTTCGTCTGCATCATCAAGCACCGGCATCCATGGAGTATTGTCAGCATCAAAGCCAATCAAAGCCATTTCATCGGAAGGAGTGTTATGGTCGCCTTCATAAAGCATCATGCCGGTCACACCGGTAGAAAAATCTTCACGGAATATAGTGTTGGAAGTCGGATCGATCTCAGGCACATAGCTTCCATGGTAAGTGATAGAGAAAGCCTCGTTGGCACCATCGCCGGAAAGGTCAGCCACAGAACCTGCGCCAAAGTCAATACGATAGTCAGTGCCTTCTGCAAGGCGTTGCTCAGTGACGGGATATATCATCACCTGATTATTACTTATGGATGCACTTAGAGAGTAAAGGAATTCCTCAACTCCATCCTTTACCTGATAAAGGCGAATGTCAGGATTCTCTCCTACACTTAAGGGTGCATTGAAAGTTACTGTAACAGGATTAGTCGTTAGATTTATTCTCGCTACACTTGCCCCATTGTCGGGAGCAAAAGTAATCGGCTTCACAGCACCAGCCTCACGCCCACGGTAGCGGACAGTGATTTCCTTGTTGACACGTTCCGGATCTCCTGCTATGCACATTGAGCCGGCAGGAATCTTAACGGTGTAGGATTTTTCAGGCTCAAGAGTATAGTTGCGGAAGATAACTTCAACTCTCTTGTTATTGTCGGCCTGCACAGCAAAGTTGATGGAGCTGCGGACAGCATTACCATCTGCATCAAGAAGCTGAACGCAAGTTTTTTCGCCTGTCACCTGCACCGGACGACCCATATCGAGGACAATTTTCTGGAGCATGGAGAATTGAGCACCATCCATCGGAGATACCCTATAATCACCAAGAAGGTCTACATCCTGACAAATCTCAGCCATCGGACGAGGAAGCGAGATGATATAAGCAAAGCCCTGTGCATAGTCGGCGGCAAGCACCTTTTGATTGTCGGAAGAAACGGAAACTACAGTGCCGGAAAGACCAAGATCATCTTTGGTGATGTCGTTCATCCAGTCAATTCCATAAAGCTGCTTGAGCACAGACTTCCAATCATACCAATAGTTGCCAACTTTAGCAGCCCAGTTTCGGATAGGTGTAGATGCTGTCTCGTAAACACATCTGACGCTGCCGACGAATAGCATTGTGGAGAT
>JAIDTO010000254.1 GCA_029060625.1 Muribaculaceae bacterium
GCCCCGTCGTTTCCCGATTGCGGATGCAAAATTACAACACTTTTTCGCGTTGTGCAAATATTTTTTCAAAATTCTTCCCTTTTTATCGCGATAAGGGGGATAACATATTTTAACTCAGCGAAATCAAAATATGTTAAAATATCTTTCGAAATATTAATAAAAGTCTTGCAAACTTTGATCTTTTCAATGAGCAAGAAAAAAAACAGCCCCGCTGTGTTTTTTAAGCGAGACTGCGTTTTGTCAGAGAGAAGAGAAATAAGTCTTCAGTAGTTCCCAATCGTAATAGCCGGGGGCAACCTGAGGAACGTCGCTTATCGCAACCGGAATTTCATTGAGTCGAGGCAGAACTATGACGTTGCCGGCCCGGTTCCTGAAAAATATAAACTGAATGTTTGCCCCCATCGGTGAAATTTCAAAATTACGCCATTTTTCCGCAGCTTCTTCGGGGTCTTCAAGTTCAATGCCTCTGCCATCAATGTCGATAAGGGAGACGAGCCGAAGAAGGTCTGTGTCGTGACCGAAGCGGAGATCAACCCTTGACTGTCCGGAGGAGAGCATTTCATCAGCTCGCTCCACAATCTCATTCAGCAATGGCTTCACACTCTCAGTGCCTGAGTAAATGCTTACGGGCGACTTAGCGTTTGCTACATACTGCATATAGTTGGAAGCTTTCCATAGTCCAGTGAGTTCAGCCTTATCAAAAACGGAAAGTAGATCCGCATCGAGGCTATCAATATCCTGGACAGAAATCGCCACGTCGTAGAGACTGCGCATGAATACCGGAAGAGAGTCGGAATCAGGCACCTTCTTAAATAATTTTGCTGCCACCTTGCCGCATTGCGACACCGAGTCACGATAGTGATCAAACTCCCACATCCATGGGGCATCTTCCCCGGTATTCATTTTTGCTTCCTCCGTATTATGATGGATAAAGTCCATATCCCCGGGGGTAGCATGCTTCTCAATCAACGCGGGGGCAAGTTCACGAAGACGGTCACAAAAGGCGACCATGCTCATAATGCAGCGAGGCTCGACTGAACTCCTTGCCACGACATGGGACTGCCCGGAGAACAGATCAGGGAAACGACGATACATCCTTTCGGAGATCGCCTTGTGTTGGCGCTCCCCCATAGGGGTGAGCTCCCCGAGATGCCCCTGAGCATTGCCGGCACATAATGTAACCATCTTCCACACATCCTTACCTTCGGGCGTAAGGTTTTCAGCCAACTGCTGCGACTGAAAAAAGTCGCCGGCTATCTTGTATATCTTCTTGTTGACAGGCCAGCGCGAGCCATGGCGTCCGTAATGACTGATATATACAGGCGCGTACCCGTCCGGCACCGGGGGGATGGAATCTTCTTCAACATCATAGGCATAATAAATGCCTCCCGCCTTTTCCGGACACTCAGCGATCACACTCTCCACATCAAGGGCAGCAGATGCCGACATAATCGACATTGCAGCAGAAGCTATAAAGAAAAATCTCTTCATTCTCATATTCGATACTTATTTTTTGCAAAGTTAATGTTTTTTTGGCGTAGGAAGCCCCTTATTCCGATTTTTTATTGTAATTTTGTTGTCAGTGATGCGTGGCGCGATTTGCGTGGCGCGAAATAGTGTATCGAAAAATATAACCATCATAACCTATAAGTATCATGAAAAAAAGAATGTTTTGTGCGCTGATGGCATCGCTTGCCCTATGCGCGCCGATGAAAGGAGCCGACGACATGGCTGGTTACCTATTCGTCTATTTCACGGGCAACGACCCTCGCGACGAATCGATCAACTATGCCCTCAGCCGCGACGGGCTCAATTTCAAAGCCCTCAACGACAATGCTCCGGTGATCGATTCGAAACTGATCAGCGAGACCGGTGGAGTGCGCGACCCGCATATCCTGCGTAGCGAAGACGGCAAAGAGTTCTATATGGTGGTGACCGACATGACTTGCAATAAAGGTTGGGACTCAAACCGTGGACTGACTCTTCTAAAATCTAACGACCTCGTAAACTGGACTCCCTCGGTCATCAATATCCAGAAACGCTACAAAGGCCATGACGACCTGAAGAGAGTATGGGCACCCCAGACCATCTATGACAAGGATGCCGGAAAATATATGGTATACTTCTCGATGCAGCACGGCAACGGACCAGATATCATCTACTATGTCTATGCCAACGATGACTTCACCGACTTCATTGGCAAACCAAAGCCTCTCTTTATCCCAAAGAACAAAAAGAGCTGCATCGACGGCGACATCGTCTACAAAGACGGGAAGTATCATCTCTTCTATAAGACGGAAGGGGACGGCAACGGCATCAAGAAAGCAGTCACCGACAAACTGACTTCCGGCAAGTGGGTGGAATCTGACGATTACAAACAGCAGACCCCTCACGCAGTTGAAGGAGCCGGCACGTTCAAGATGATCGATTCCGACAAATACATTCTGATGTATGACGTATACATGAATGGGGCTTACCAGTTTACTGAATCCACTGACCTTGACAATTTCAAGAACATTGATTCAGAAGTGAGCATGGATTTCCATCCGCGCCACGGCACAGTAATACCTATCACTGAAGCTGAATACCAACGACTCGAAAAGGCATTCCCGAGCGCCGAAGTCAAGATATCCAACCCGGTCCTCCCGGAATTCCATGCCGACCCGGAAATTCTTCTCAGCGAGAACACCGGCAAATACTACATCTACTCCACCACCGACGGTTTTCCGGGATGGGGTGGCACCTACTACACTTGCTACAGCTCCGACAACCTGCGCGACTGGAACTATGAGGGTGTTGCCCTTGACGCATCAACCGAGTCAATTCCCTGGGCCGACGGCAATCTGTGGGCTCCGGCGATCGAGGAAAAACTAATCGACGGCAAATACAAATACTTCCTCTATTTCAGTGCCAAACCAAAAGGGGAAGAAGCTAAGAAGATCGGCGTGGCTGTAGCAGACTCCCCTACCGGTCCGTTCAAGGCAGAGGCGGAACCTTTCATCACTAAGTCACCCGTGAATCACGGGCAGCAGATCGACGTGGATGTATTCACCGATCCTGTATCCGGGAAACCGTATCTCTACTGGGGCAACGGCTATATGGCAGGGGCAGAGCTCAACCCCGACATGAAGTCGATAAAGGAAGAGACCATAACAGTGATGACTCCGGAGGGTGGATCGCTTAAGGATTACCGCTACCGTGAGGCTCCCTACGTATTCTATAAGGACGGGAAATACTACTTCATGTGGTCGGTCGACGATACAGGCGCTGCCAACTACCATGTTGCATACGGCACTTCCGACTCACCGCTCGGGCCAATCCAGGTGGCAGAGCGTCCTATAGCCTTAATTCAAAACGGAGGCAACGGAATGATCGGCACCGCTCATAACTCGGTGCTCCGTGTGCCCGGCAAGAATGGAGAAGCCGACCGCTGGTATATCGTATATCACCGCATAAATCCTGCCTACAAAGCTAAGGAGAATGGACCGGGAGTGCACCGCGAAGTCTGCATCTCACCGCTCAAGTTCAATCCGGACGGAACGATAATCGAGGTAAGCCCGAAACGAGTGAACTAATTATTTTATACTTGGTGGGAGGCTGGGAAGCCTCCCTTCCATATATAATTCTTCGGGAAAGCGCTTGCATGGGCGCTCTCCCCTTTATTTTTTCAGGAGAGCGAGCCCATAGAAGAGGGCAAGGAGAATGACAATCACGGCTGAGGCAGGAACATCAATGATCACCGAAAGCCAAAGGCCGCCGACGCATCCTGCGAGCGAGACGATCCCTGAAATAAGCATCATCTTGAAATAACTGTGGGTGAGACGCTCTGCCACAAGCTGAGGCAGCGACATCAACGACATCAGCAGCATAACACCGATCATCTTTATCGTAAGCACAATTCCCACCGACACCATGACCATCATCACGGTATTGACGAGGCGCACCGGCAGATGACGTGTCCGCGCGAAATCCTCATCAAAGCTCACAGCCATTATCACGCGGCCAAAAGCTACATATACACCCACTGCCAAGAGTGAGAAGATAGCAAACGCCCATAGGTCGGCATATGTGATGTTGAGTACATTGCCGAAGAGAAATGAGTTCAATTCAGGCACATAGCCTGGAGTGAGGAAAACGAAGAGGATACCGAGAGCCATCCCGAGCGCCCACACCACGGCAATCGCAGAGTCTTGCCGCACACGCCACCGCGCCATGGCATCGACACCAAGGCTTCCCCCTATTGCGAAGGCAGCCGCTGTGACGAGGGGGTTCCATCCCATGAAGTAGCCGAGACCAAGACCTCCAAAGCAAGTGTGGGTGATACCGCCGGCTATAAAGACCATACGTCGGGTGACGATATAGACCCCGATCACAGCACACGCCACTGAGATCAGGACCACTCCGGCAAGGGCATTGCGGAAAAAGGCGTATTCTAATAATTCATAATTCATAATGCATAATTCATAATTCGCTCAACAACAGTTCGAGCTCGGGCTTGAGGGTTTCGGGGAGGTTGATCCGCCTCTTCTCCAGGCTGACGCTCCAGCCGGGGGCATCAGACGGGAGGAGTGTCAGCAGCACATCGCGGAATTCCTCTGTCTCCTCATCGTTATAGTCGGAAGCATCGCGTCCGGCGAAGCGGTCGAGTTCCTCATCGTCGTAATATACGGGTGGTTCGTTGATCTGGCCGGTTTTCTCGCATATTGCATGGAGGCCGCAGCAGACGGCTGGTTCCGTTTTCCGTTTTCCGTTTTCCGTTTTCCGTTGATCATCGGCTTCAATTACTTGACTCTTGACTTCTGACTCTTCACTCTTATCATGATGATGATGCAAGGATGGTCCGTGGCGTTGAGTGCGGAATCGCTCCCACGCCCAGAGAAGAACACCGATAGCGGCGGTGACGGCTAATATAAGTAGGGCTCCGGTCATGTTTAAGTCTTCAGTTATAAGTCTTCAGTCTTCAGATAATGGGCAACCCTCCCTTCCATAAGTTTTCCGATTTCATTCCAGTAGTCAGGGAAGGATTTTGCCACTACGGTCGGATCCTCGATCTGCAATGTGGGGAATGCAAGCTTCGCAGGTGCGAATGCCATTGCCATGCGGTGGTCAAGATATGTGCGGATGAAAGGGATCTCCTCCGGAGCGCAACGTTTGCCTTCCCAAGCCATGGTGTCGTCGCCGGTGATCAGTTCGTAGCCAAGGCGGCGCAGTTCCGTAGTGATGGCAGCCATGCGGTCTGTTTCTTTATGGCGAAGGTGGGCTACCCCATCAATTGCAAAGGGTATTCCCGCGATGCATAGACCGACGGCCACTGCCGGCACAAGGTCGGGGGCATCATTGAGGTTTAGTTGTACGTTGTACGTTGTACGTTGTACGTTGTACGTTGTACGTTGTACGTTGTACGTTGTCGTTTGATCGTTGTGAAGGTGGCGCGAGGCTTCGGCAAAGATGGCGGCCACGCGGCTGTCGCCTTGCAGCGATTCTGCCGGAGATTTCAACGTCGGCATTTCAAAATCCGGAATTTCGATGCCGAGGGATTCGGCTATCAGGCGCGTCTCAAAGAAATAGGATGCTCCGCTCCAGTCCCCCTCAATGTCGTAGCGGGCACACTGGGCATAGCCGGTGGCGCGTACAATTACTTCTAATTGAGTATTTTCGCAAGTTCTTGGTTCTTGACTCTTGGTTTTTGACTCTTCAATTGAGACATCCGCTCCGAAAGCGCGCATCACACCGGCGGTCATCTCTATGTATGGGCGTGAAACGACTGAGCCTTTAAGAAGAATCCGTGTGTTGGAATCCCATGTGGGTGCAGCGAGCATCAAAGCTGAAAGAAACTGGCTGCTGACACTGCCGTCGAGTTCTAATGTGCCTCCGGAAAGAAGTTTTCCCTTGATGTGAAGGGCGTTTTCCTCAGGTATTGCTGTGATACCCGCCCCCATAAAGCGGAGAGCATCAATAAGCGTAGTGTGTGGGCGCTCCATAAGGCGCGGACTACCTATCAGCTTGATGTCAAGGCCCGGGATGGAAGCGCATGCCGCCATACCGAACCGAAGGGTTGTACCCCCCTCCCCTATGTCAACTGTCGTGGGAGAACCGGAAGCCAGAGCCTTGCGCACAGCCTCTGTCAGGCGGAGCATGCCTCGGGTGTCTCCGCAATCCGGAAGATTGGTCAGCACAGTGTCGTGGCCACCGAGCAGACGGCATACCAGCGCACGGGCCGCGATGCTCTTGGAGCCTGGAATATTGACGTTGTGCGTTATGCGTTTTACGTTTTGCGTATTCGTCTCAGAAAAACTATCAGTCATCATTAATAATTAATCATTTATCATTAAGGAAGAGGCATGCGTCTCCGTAGGAAAGGAAGCGGTAGTCATTGTCAAGGGCCTCCTGATAGATGCGGCGCCAGAGTGGATCGGTGAGGTTGTCGCCGTCAAGGAGGGAGCTCACGAGAAGAAGGAGTGTAGACTGCGGCTGATGGAAGTTGGTCACCATACCGTCTACTATTCGCCACTTGAAGCCGGGGGCTATCATGATGGATGTCGCAGCAGAAAGGTGGTCGATACCCTCCTTTTCCATGTATTCCTCAAGAGCCTTCAGGGCTTCGACAGTGTCAATGGAAAGCGCTTCGTCGGCATAGGCTTCCCATTGTGTTATTTCGTTGTCCGCTGTCCGTTGTCCGTTGTCTACCGTCCGTTCATAATCAGCACTTGACCCTTCACTCTTGACTCTTGACCCTTGACCCTTGACTCTTGACTCTTGACTCTTGACTCTCCGCTCTCCACTCTCCGCTCTCAAGAGATGTATGCCAAGCAGAGGTAACGACTCGAGGGTACGGACAGTGGTTGTGCCTACAGCAAGCACCTTTCGACCCGACTCCAAGGCTTGACGCAGTGTCCGCACGAGGTCGAGTTCCACTTCGAAGGTCTCGCGGTGCATAGGGTGCTCCCCTATCTCATCGCTCTTGACGGGCTGGAATGTTCCGGCACCTACGTGAAGCGTCACCTCCCGCGTCTCGATTCCCTTCTCGCGGATTCGATCAAGAAGCTCTGGAGTGAAATGGAGTCCGGCAGTAGGAGCAGCGACGCTCCCTTCGATTCGGCTGTAGACAGTCTGGTAGTCTGTGGAGTCTGATTCTTCCGACTTTCGGTTCAAATATGGAGGAATCGGTATGTTGCCGGCAGCCTCTACGATAGAGGCGAAAGTCACCTGTTGGTCATCCCATATGAACTCCACAGCATGGGCGTTGCCCGGAAGTGACTCATGGCGGAAAGCCTTGAGGGTTACTTTTCTTCCATCTATGTCGAGTATTTTCTCAAGGTGATCCTCTTTCCATTTCTTGAGGTTGCCGACGAGGCACTGCCATGTGCAGCGACCCCGGGTCTGGAATGCCACTGCGTAGTCGCGCGGGTCAAGAGGTTCGAGAAGGAATATCTCGATGCGGGCACCTGAGGAGCGGAAGAATTCCATGCGTGCGTTGATTACTCGGGTATTGTTCATCACGAGCAGTGCTCCGTCAGGAAGGAGGTTGGGTATTTCGCTGAATATATGGTGTGATGTGGTGCCTCCGGCATACTGAAGCAACTTGCAGCTGTCGCGGTCGGCAAGAGGATGCTTGGCTATCCTCTCGTCAGGGAGTGGATAGTCGAAATCCTCAATCCGTATGTCTTTTATCTCTTCGATTTTCATATTGCAAAAGTACTAAAAAAATCGGATTTTCTTTGCGGCTTTATGTGAGATTTTACAGAATTGGCGAAAAAAGGCACAAAAAAAGAGGAGATGCTCTCGCATATCCTCTTCTTGTGGGCGATTACGGATTCGAACCGCAGACCCTCTGCTTGTAAGGCAGACGCTCTAAACCAGCTGAGC
>JAIDTO010000255.1 GCA_029060625.1 Muribaculaceae bacterium
CTTCTAAACACTATTTAAACGTTATCGGTTCATTGACAACACGTTGCAATTTTGTTAAACATTTGCCACGATTTTGAAACATTATAGCTATCTATAGCATTTTCAGTCACTTTTAGCACACATCTTTTGTAAGATTCTGCATCTTCAGGGTCAAAAATGAAGCTCTCACAGTCAAATTTTGGTGCTTTTGCTGAAGGTGCAATGATTTCTACCAGATTCGGACAACAGTTCATCATCAACTCTCCCAGCAGTTTGTCATTGGCAGGAAGGCGTACTTTCCTAAGCGAATCGCAGTCGGAAAAAGCATAAGATTCTATCTCCTCCAAACTATCAGGCAAAATTGCCTCTGTGAGTGAGAAGCAAAACGAAAATGCATTATGCCCGATATGCTTGAGCCCGGCTGGAAATTCCATATTATCAAGATTAGAACAATATGTAAATGAATTGCTGCCGATATCCTCTAATGATGATGGAAGATTGATAGATTTCAATTCCGTACATTCGCTGAATGCTTGAAATCCTATTTTCTTCAATCCTTCAGGCAACGAAACTCTTCTCAGAGATGTGCATCCTAAAAAAGCATAGTCGGGAATTTCCGTAATTCCACAACCTTCTTCTATCACCAACTCTTCTATATCGGTGCGATCCATGTACTCCCCTTCTTTAATTGGAGAAGTTATTACGATCCTCTCTGAGAAAATATCTTCCGGGAAAATCATAACAATAGATAAGACAAAACATATTATCAATAACTTAATATTCATATTGAAAAATATTTATACTTTTTTGTTATTTTTTTTAGTTTTTGCCGAACTTTTTATATCCATTATTGTTTTAAAGGTATAAAAATCGTTTCATGATGTTAGGTTAGTTCGAAAGTATTATGGAAAACTTTCAAGAAACAGCGGCTTGCGAAAGTAGCTGTTTTTTTTATAGTAAACAAACCGTAACACAATGCTTCCTAAAATGCTCCCCAACCCTCTTCGCCTCTTCCTTATCTTTGAAAAGCCCAAACACTGTCGATCCTGAGCCTGACATAGCCACATATGCCGCCCCACTCTTCATAAACTCATTCTTTATAAACTCAAGGATATTATGATTAGGAAACAGTGACTTCTCAAAATCATTCACCATTACTCCTTGCCAATCTTCCACTCCAAGCTTGACGATTTCTCTCAACGGCATCTCAGGATTCTCCGGATGAATACCGGCAAAAGCCTCCTTTGTAGATATCGACACCTCCGGCTTCACGAGAATGCACCACCAACCCGACAAGTCAAGGTCAACGGGCTCGAGCTTCTCACCTACCCCTTCTGCATAGCAAGGCTCATTGTATATGAAAAATGGGCAATCTGCACCAAGCCGCAAAGCCATTTCTGACAATTCTTCTCGGCTGAATGGGTTGCCACACAGTTCATTAAGCATGCACAAAACTCCGGAAGCATCTGCACTGCCTCCTCCAAGTCCGGCTCCGTCAGGAAGATGCTTCTCAAGCTGTATGCGGAATTCCGACAATTCCCGGTAATTATCCTTAAAAATGCGCCATGCCTTGAAAACAAGGTTTTTCTCCAACGGACAGTCAACGCGTCTGCCGGTAAATACAAACTCCGTCTTGTCAGCAGGGATGATCTCCAATATATCGCAAAAGGGCTCCGGGTTGACAGGTGTCCCGTTATGTTTTCCCACCGGATAGAACACTGTCTCAAGCTCATGATATCCATCCGCACGCTTCCTTACTATGTTAAGCCCAAGATTCAACTTGGCATTTATAAACCTTATCATATCCTTCGATTATCTACATTTAATATGTTTTTATACGGGAACAAGCTCACCAGTATCCCCGACCTTAATGCGAGATAGCAAGTAAAAGCCATCCAAAGCATACGCTGAGTATGACTCAATGCGAGTATAAGGATGGCAAAAAGACCCACTCCACACAATGTTGACACCAGCATTGGTCTGGTTTTGGTCAAACCAATATAGAACCCGTCATAAATAAAGGCTAAGGCTCCTGCCACAGGTAGCAATGCGACCCATACCCTACATTCCTCGACACTAAGTGCCACTGCTTCTGAATCACTAAGAAGCTTGACAATAGGAGTAAGAGCAATACTATAGAAAAGAGTAAAACACAAAGTTATTCCAAAAGTCCATCTCAAAAGTGCTGTCATCGATTTTTTTAGCATCATTGAGTCGCCTGCACCCATATAGCGTCCGGTCAAAGCCTCTCCCGTGAAAGCAAATCCATCCATGAAGTAAGAGAAAAACAGAAACAACTGATTGATGACAGCATTTGAACTCACCTCTACATCCCCGAGCCTTGCACTGTATGCATAAAGCATCATTGTCAATGCTATCAGGCAAGCCGACCTAAAAAACAGATTGGAATTGACATCAAGCATCTGTTTCCATTCCTTGGAGTCCAAGAAAATTCGATTCGTCTCAATGCTTATGCCATTCTTCTTGCTTAGTCGCCAGGCAAACCAAAGAGCCGGAATAAGTATCATCCATTGCGATGTCACCGTGCCTATGGCTATTCCTTCATATCCAAGGCCAAAACCATATACAAGAGTAAGGGTGGCCACTACATTGAGAAGGCTCATTCCAATATTGACTGCCATCGCCGTAGCCGTTGACTGCATGCCGATAAACCATCCTGTAAGTGCAGTCAGTACCATCATAGGCACGGCACCTCTGATACAAATTGAAAAATACACTCCTGACAGCTCGGTAGTTTCAGCGGTTGCTCCCATCAACCTCTGCAAGATTCCAAGCATAGGAGAATGAATTGCCATAAGAACCATACCTATTACTATAGCTAATGTCATCGAGTTGCGAAGGCTCACCCCCATCCCATCCTTATCGTTTGCACCAAAATGTGTGGCAGTCAATCCCGATGTGCCGGCTCTCAAAAAACTGAAGAGCCAATACATGGTGGTCACCATGACTGATCCGATAGCCATTCCCGCAAGATATCTTTCTTCACCCATATGTCCGGCTACTGCAGTGTCGCACAGCCCCAACAATGGCACAGAAATATTGCTGACCACCGTCGGCACCGTCATACGCACAATTTTGCGGTTGATTGACTCCTTTTCTCCAGTTTTTGCACTATTCATAGTGCAAAATTGAAAAAAAAAAGTGAAACAGGCAAGAGATAAGTTGTTTTTAGTCGGATTTATTGTTAATTTTGCAGTATGAGTGAACATATACCCCCTTACAGCGGCTACTCAGACCTTATGGACACCGGTCAGTGGCATCTCGCTGTCGACATATCAAGGCATGGTTTCGGTGCCTGGTTGCTCCCCGATGAATCTCTCGGTGCTTCTCCGCGTGTTATAATACGTACATCTTGGAAGCCCTCAGACGAAGGTCTTTTGAAAAGGATAGAAGATACCGTCTATGACAATCCTACGGTTCTCGACGACTATTCAGCCGACATTATTGTGGAGTCTGATCGGCAGCTTTGGTTGCCCGCTTCCCTATATCCCTCTGATGATGACTGCGCTGATGTATACACCTCAATATATGGAGGCGACATCCTCGACGTTATGGTCAACGACCTTGGAAGCGAGAAATGTGCTTTTGTGCTGACCCCGGGACTTAAATCATTCATGCAGCGTTCATTCCCTGGTGCTCGGATTTGGAGCCAGCAGGCTCTTCTCAAGGAAGCGTCGGTGCAGCCTCATGAGTCGTTCAAATGTCTTCTCGACGTCAGGCAGTCCACTTTCGACCTTATTCTCCTTCGCCGTGGCGAACTGCTCAGCGCATCCACCCATTTGTGGAAGACAGACGTAGACATTGCATATATGCTGCTCAACATTCTCCAGACCTATGATGCCACCACTCATGACACTGAGATTGTCTTCAGTGGAATACGCGATGTCCGCCAATCTCTTGGAAAGACTCTGCAACCTTATTTTAAGACTATAAGCCAGAAAAACCATGACCTTGACGGGAAGGAAATCCCTACAGCAGTCTACCTGGCAATAAATAGAAAGAAAAGATATGCGTATCATACGAGGTAAATATGGTAAGCGGCGTTTCGACGTGCCTCACGGTATCACAGCCCGTCCTACTACAGATTTCGCCAAGGAAAATATCTTCAATGTCATTGAAAACATTGAGGATATTGAAGGGAAAGATGTGCTCGACCTTTTTGCCGGAACAGGAGCCATCAGTTTTGAGTTCCTCTCCCGAGGCGCCCGGTCTGTGACTTCTGTTGAAATGGCTGCCACTCAAGCCAATTTCATAAGAAGCGTCAAAGAAAAACTTGGAGATGAGGCTCTGCGGGTAATCCGCGGAGACGTCTTCAAATTCATAGCTTCGGCTCGCAAACCATACGATATAATATTTGCCGATCCACCTTACGATCACCCGAAATTTGATGAAATTCCTAAGCTTATTCTCGAATCTTCCCTTGTCAAGCAAGGCTCTCTTGTGATAATTGAGCATAACGACAAGCACGATTTCTCCTCACTACCCGGTTTTGAACAGCACCGTGCCTACGGCTCTGTGAATTTCTCTATCTTCCGAATAAATAATTAAATAAATATCCTTATGGACTCCCATATAAAGCTTGATTCTATTGAAGATGCAATAGAAGATTTCAGAAAAGGACAATTCGTGATTGTAGTCGATGATGAAGACCGCGAAAACGAAGGCGACCTGATAATAGCTGCCGAAAAAATCACCCCCGAGCAAGTCAACTTTATGCTCCGGCATGCTCGCGGAGTGCTTTGCGCCCCTCTTACAATGAAACGTTGCAAGGAATTAGACCTCGGTTTTCAAGTAGAGGAAAACACTTCGATGCTCGGGACTCCGTTTACAATCACGGTCGACAAACTCGAAGGTTGCTCCACCGGAGTAAGCGCTCATGACCGGGCTGCCACTCTGAATGCACTTGCCGATCCGAAATCAACCCCCGATACTTTTGGGCGCCCGGGCCACATCAATCCCCTCTATGCTCAAGACCGTGGCGTCCTTGCTCGTGCCGGACACACTGAAGCGGCAGTAGATCTTGCTCGTCTGGCTGGGCTCGAACCGGCTGGAGTGCTGATGGAAATAATGAATGAAGATGGCAGTATGGCTCGGCTTCCTGAGCTAAGAAAACTTGCCGATGAATGGGGAATGAAACTGATCAGCATTCGCGATCTTATTTCTTTCCGCTTGCAAAACGATAATATGCTTGAACGAGGCGAGGAAGTGGATATGCCTACTGCTTATGGGCACTTCCGTCTTATTCCCTTCCGCGAAAAAGACAACGGATTGGAACACATTGCATTGATAAAAGGTGATGTGGCCGATGGAGAGCCTGTTCTCGTCAGGGTTCACAGCAGCTGTGCCACCGGCGATATCTTTGGATCAATGCGCTGCGAGTGCGGAGAGCAACTCCACAAGGCCATGGAACTGATTGATAAGGAGGGTCGTGGTGCTATCGTCTATCTCAATCAGGAAGGCCGAGGCATCGGACTTATGGATAAGATAAAGGCTTACAAGCTTCAGGAAGAAGGACTCGACACAGTGGATGCAAATCTTCATCTTGGGCATAAAGCCGACGAACGCAACTATGGGGTAGGCGCCTCTATTCTCCACTCACTTGGAATAAAGAAAATGCGCCTTATGAGCAATAATCCTATGAAGAGAATAGGTCTCGAAGGCTTCGGTATTGAGACTGTAGAAAACGTGCCTATTGAGGTAAAGCCCAACAAATATAATAGCTTCTACATGCACACTAAGAAAGAGCGCATGGGCCACGACCTTAAATTCAGCTAATTTATGGAAGGGAGGCCTCCCGGCTTCCCCAATAGCACCGGGTAGGAGGCTTCCCAGCCTCCCCCTAAAAAGCAAAGTATCTTCATCTATCCTACAAATGAAAAATCTATATCTTATCCCCTTTCTCTCCCTCACGATAGCCCTGTCTACAGAATCCAACGCCAAGAAGGTGCTCGATCATAACAGTTTCGATGACTGGAAAAAAGTTTCCAATCATTCGCTGAGCAACGACGGCAAATGGGCAGCTTTCAGCGTCAACCCTCAGGAAGGGGATGGAGTGCTGACTCTTCGCAACACTATCAATGGTAAGGAAATCAATATTCCTCGTGGTGCCGGAATAGCTTTCACTGCCGACAGCCGCTGGGCAGTTGCC
The DNA here is from genome assembly GCA_029060625.1 of Muribaculaceae bacterium. GTDB lineage: Bacteria > Bacteroidota > Bacteroidia > Bacteroidales > Muribaculaceae > Lepagella. Next base: position 6,149 of record JAIDTO010000255.1, read on the forward strand.
AACATCAAACCATTGTTCAAGGATACCCGCCAGGCAAAAATTGACAAGAAGAAAAACTTCGATATGCCTCAGGATTCTTTGGCAATCATTGATCTCAGGAATATCTCTGTCACCAAGATACCCCTTGTGAAAGGCTTTAAGATAGCACAAAAAGGTGGTGAATGGGTTGCCTATAGTAGCTGTGACACTACAGTGACAAAAGACATGAAACTTTCCGATAAGGAAGCCGGTCTCCCGCTCGTGATCCGTAATCTTGCATCCGGAGAATCTAAAGTGTATCCGTATATCGGTACATACTCATTTAGCGAAGATGGCAAGAAACTGGTTGCTGTCACAAAGCTAATAGCAAAGGATTCCATCTATTCAAAAGGAGTTCGCATTTTTTATCTTCCTGAAGGAAAAGATTTTCTCTTAGATGAAGGTAAGAAATATTATGGTGACCCTGTCTTTTCAACCGATGGCTTGAAATTAGCATACACTGCCACCAACGACAGCAATGAGTCAGGTACGCGACGTATGCAACTCTATTTTTCTTCTCTTTCCAATAAGCCTTCTGATCCTAAAGAATTTAGTCTTGAAATTTCGACAGGACGAAAAGGTCCCAACCTGCAGCGTCCACATTCTTCCAATCCTGAACTTCAGGAGAAACTTCTAAAGGAATGGCAAGAAAAGATGACTCAGAATTCACCCTCTTCTCTTTATGTCAACCAATACTCAAAACCGGAATTCAGTCACAACGGAAATAGACTTGTGATAGGAGTTGCCCCTGAAATAGCACCTGACGACACTACTCTTGTAAGCTTCGAACGTCCGGAACTCGATATCTGGCGGTGGGATGCCCCATTCACTCCTCCGCAAGAGAAATGCAACCTCGACGAGCTCAAGGAGCAGACATTCCCTGTTGTTATAGACATTGCAAGTGGCAACTATCGTCTACTCGATTACAATCCTCTGGCTACAGTACTTGCCCCCGACCGTTGGGATGCTGATTGGGCACTCTTGCGCGATCCCTCTAAGGAGATTGTGAGCCAACAGTGGAATTACTATGCCCCGGAAGAGATCAGTGTGATTAATGTCAATGATGGTCAGCGCCGCGAGATTGCAACTGTCTACGAGGGAACTGCAAGACTTTCTCCGGAAGATAAATTTGTATATTGGTTTAAAGACGGCAATTGGTTTGCCTATGAAATTGCATCAGGCAACACTGTCAACGCCACGGAGAATCTCCCGTATCCTGTTTGGGATGAGTCTGATGATCATCCCGGCGTACGCCAGGAATATGGTTTTGCTTCTTGGACTGAAGGAGACCACCGTATGCTTGTCTACGACCGCTTCGATATCTGGAGTGTTGACCCCACTGGTAAAAACTCACCGGAATGTATCACCGGGAAATATGGACGCGAAAACAACCTGAAGATCCGCTACGTCAATACACATGGTAAAGACCGACGCTTCCTGAAGAAAGGAGATCTCATGACTCTTACACTTTTCAACTACAAAGACAAGCGTAACGGATTGGCTTCAATGAAATACGGCAACCTTTCCCGCCTGGAGAATGTAGTGATCGACACCCTGAGCTTCACCCAGATTCGTCAGGCACTCGATGCCCCATCCTTCTCATTTGTAGAAGCCAATTTCTCTGTGATGCCAAATGTTTGGATTGCTCCAAAAGGTGTCTTTGCAAAGGCCGTGAAAGTGAGTGATTCAAATCCTCAGGTGAAAGACTATAACTGGGGATCTGCCCACCTTGTTAGCTGGCATGCCTACGATGGCACACTTTCCGATGGAGTGTTGTACGTGCCTGAAGATCTCGACCCCAATAAGAAATACCCGATGCTATGCGTGTTCTATGAGACCGGTTCTGAAGACCTATACACACATTATAATATGGAACCCTCATGGAGCTGGGTCAACTATCCTTTCTACGTAAGCCGCGGATACGTTGTCTTTGTTCCTGATATTCATTACACTGCAGGAGTACCCGGCGAATGCGCCTGGAATTTCGTATGTTCCGGAGCTGAAGCAATGTGCGACCGCTATCCGTGGATCGACCGTGACCGTATAGGCATCGACGGTCAAAGCTGGGGTGGGTATCAGACTGCATATCTTGTCACTCGCACCAATATGTTCGCATGTGCAGGCAGCGGTGCCCCTGTTTCGAATATGACTTCCGCTTTTGGAGGAATACGTTGGGAAAGTGGCAGCTCACGTCAAGGACAATATGAACTTGGACAAAGCCGTATTGGTCGAAATCTTTGGGATGCTACCGAGTTATATATAGCAAATTCCCCGGTCTTCCATGCCAACCGCGTGGAGACTCCTCTTCTAATCATGCATAATGATGCTGATGGAGCAGTGCCTTGGTATCAGGGCATCGAAATGTTCATGGCTCTCCGTCGACTTCAGAAGCCGGTATGGATGCTTCAATACAACGGTGAGGCTCATAATCTCAAAGAACGCCGCAACCGAAAAGACATCACTGTTAGGCTCCAGCAGTTCTTCGACCATTATCTAAAAGGTGACCCAATGCCGGAATGGATGAGAAACGGCATCCCCATGACGCGCAAAGGCCAAGAACTCGGTTATTGAAAAAAAGAATCCACGATCCGAATCGTGGATTCTTTTTTTCATGGAACCAAATGCCTAAAGTTTCTTCCCCTCAAATCTCTTAAGACTTAAGACTCAAGACTTAAGACTTAGTACTTACTCCGTCAACTCACCATGCAGATTCTTCTCCATATATTTCCCGGCAAGCTGGGGGGTAGCCCCCATCCCAAAGAGATACATCATCTTGGTGATGGCAGCCTCCGAAGTAAGGTCATGTCCTGATATTGTACCTGCGTTTGCGAGCCCCACTCCGGCCGAATACTTCCTTGGAGACACCATGCCATTTGAGCATTGCGATATATTGACTATCAGCAGGCCATTGGCAACAGCATCACGTATGCAATCAAACAGCCATGGACAACTTGGGCCATTACCCACTCCGAATGTCTTTATGACAACCCCCTTCAACCCCGGGATATTGAATGTAGCTCTTACCACATTCTCTTGAATACCCGGGAATATATCAAGGTAAGCCACGTTAGTGTCCATAAAGTACTCTGCCTTGAATTCCTTTCCCTGCGTAGGACGCAGAAGCGCATCTTTATTATATGTGATGTCCAGTCCTATGTGAGCAAGTTCAGGGTAATTACTCGACTGGAATGCATCGAAATTATCTGCAGAAAATTTTGTGCTTCTATTTCCCCTCAGTAGTGAGTCTTGGAAAAGAATGGCAACCTCCCTGACCATGGGTCCACCATCTGTGTCACGCGCAGCTGCTACCTGAAGAGCCGTGATTAGGTTCTCTTCGCCGTCTGTTCGCACCTCGCCTATGGGCAACTGGGATCCTGTGATGATTACGGGTTTTGTTAGATTGTTAAGCATAAAGCTGAGGGCTGATGCCGTATATGCCATGGTGTCAGTTCCGTGAAGGATCACAAAACCATCGTAATCATTATAGTTGTCTTCAATCACTTTTGCCATCTGTCCCCAGTGCGATGGATTCATATCAGCTGAATCTATTGGCACATCAAACTGAAAATTATCGATTTCGAAGTCAAGCATCTTAATTTTTGGCACATTGTCAAGAAGGTGATTGAAATCGAAAGGCTCCAATGCTTTCGTATCGGGATTCTCTATCATTCCGATAGTGCCCCCCGTGTAAATCAGCAGTATTTTCGGTTTTTTCACAGACATATGATATTTATTTTCAAAGCGCAAAGATAGCAAAAAAAAATATACATTGCAACACTTTTCTATTTTTTTATAATTCCATCATCATATCAATTAGATCAATTCAATCAAATTGCCACAATCCATGAAGCTTAAAAGGGAGATTTCAAATCCTTGGCAATACACTCGATATGAACATTTTCTCAAAAAAAACGTTAACATTTCAAAGCACTTTTAACACTTCCCACTATGAAAACACCTCTAAAACTCGCCTTATTCACATTCACCCTTTCAGGTGTCATCCTTCAGGCGAATGCCGAAAATAATGATCGCGACTGGCTTCTTGAATCAATCCCTCAAAGCTGGGATTATCAATCTGCATACACTCAAAAACTTCCTACCGAAGACGCATGGTGGAAAACTTTCGGAGACTCTACACTCGACTCTCTGATAAACATGGCAGAGAAAGAAAACTATAATCTCTCTGCAGCGCTTGCAAGAATTGAAATGGCAAAGAAGACTCTTGATGTAGCTAAATCGGCATATTTCCCTACTATCGATCTATCAGCCGGATGGTCAAAAGGCCAGTCTTCAGGTGCAACAGGACCGGTTGTGACAAAATCATCTTCCTACGACTATTTCTCACTCGGAGCATCTATGCAATGGGAGATTGACCTCTTTGGTAAAATCACACAAAATGTAAAAGCAAATAAAGCTGCCTACAACGCCACAAGGGCTGAATACGAAGGCGTGATGGTAAGTCTTGCGGCAAATGTTGCTAAAGCATATATTAATCTGCGCACATATCAAAATGAAATTCAAGTAGCCAATAGCCATCTCGAAGAGCAGGAAAAGGTATTAAAAATAGTGGAAGCCCGATTCCATGCCGGACTTGCAAGTATGCTGGAAGTATCACAATCACGCACTGTAGTAGCATCTACAAAAGCATCTATTCCTTCGCTTGAGGCAATGATTGAGTCTACAATAAATTCAATTGGACTTCTCATAGCGAAATATCCTGAAGAAATCAACTCTTGGCTCTCCTCTCCGGCTCCTATGCCAAATGTCGTGTACGGTGCAAACCTTGGAGTCCCGGCCGATCTCCTTCGCAGACGCCCTGATATCCTTCAAGCAGAATATCAACTCGCACAATATGCTGCCCAGGTCGGAATTGCAAAAAAGGATTTCCTCCCTACTCTATCTTTGACCGGATCAATAGGCACTCAATCACATGACGCAAAAAACCTCTTTGGTGACCACAGTATGTATTGGGAAGTAAGTCCAACCCTGAGCTGGACACTTTTCGATGGGCTTGCCCGAAATTACAAGACCGCGGAAGCTAAAGCTGCCCTTGAAGCTGCCGTCGATTCCTACAATTATACTGTAATGAATGCTGTAATTGAGGTCTCAAACGCAACCACTACTTTCAAATCGACTATGAAAGCCATTGAATTGACGGAAGATGTGATCACCAACAGTAAAGAATCGCTCGATCTCGCCATAGATCGCTATAAGAAAGGACTCTCACCATTCAATAATGTTGTGGATGCTCAGATAAGCTATCTGACAAACCAAGACTCCAAAATCACCGCACAAGGAAAAGCCCTCACAGCAGTTGTCAACCTTTACGAAGCCCTCGGAGGCGGTTGGAACACTTCGGCATTGCCCGGAGGGCAATAACCTTGTTAACCCACAGCGAAATCTAATGTTGGTAAAATATGCCTCAACCCCGCATTGCCCGGAGGGCAATAATCTTGTTAACCCTGGGCCTTGGCCCAGTGATATGACACATCTCACACATCTACCCCAGAGGGGTAGCACTATTTTACCGACAAGCCTTAAATCTGGGACTTCAACAATAAATTATGCATTATGAATTAACACTTAATATTATTTTCTCTAAATATTAGAATTATGAAAAACCTATATCTCATACTTTCAGCCGGATGTATTCTTTTATCTGTATCATCATGTAAGAAAAGCTCAAAAGAAACCGAAATAAAAGACATTCCCGAAATATCTGTAGCTACGCCTATCGTTGATTCAATCGTTCTTCATAAGACATATCCCGGTCTGTTGGGAGCCTCCGATCACGCTGACATCGTGGCAAGAGTAAATGGTACACTCCAGGCAATCAACTACCAAGGAGGGGCATACGTGCGTAAGGGCGCCCCACTTTTCACTATTGAATCCACAAAATACCGTGATGCCGTGCAGCAAGCCCAAGCCTCTCTCGCTACTGCCAAGAGCCAACTGGAATATGCCACAAAAAACTATCAGGCTCTAAGCGAAGCTTTAAAAAGCGATGCAGTATCGCAAATTGAAGTGATCCAAGCCAAAGCATCTATGGAGCAAGCTGCTGCTTCTGTCAAGAATGCAGAGGCTGCACTTAGCCAGGCAAATCTAAATCTTTCTTATTGCACAGTAAGAGCACCAATTGATGGGTATGTCGCTTCCAACCTGGTGAATGTTGGTGAATATATCAGCGGTGAAGGCGCTCCCGTAAAACTCACCCACATATACGACAATAAAATGATGACTGCGGTGTTTAATATTGAAGATGCGCAATATGAAGAAATGATTGGTCAAAACGGAGGCATGGAACATTCTCTTTATAGAAACGTACCCATAAAATTTGCACAACCACTCCCCCATTCATACACTGCCGACCTCACCTATCAGTCTCCTTCAATCAATTCCTCAACCGGTACTCTTCAATTGAAGGGTTCTATCGCAAACATCGACAATGAATTGAAAGATGGCATGTATATCACCGTCGAACTCCCCTACGGAGTAAATCCCAAGGCTATATTGATCAAGGATGCTTCTATCGGAACTGACCAGCTCGGCAAATACGTTTACGTTGTCAACGACTCTAACAAAGTGGTCTATACACCAATCAAGATCGGAGAGCTCTATCAAGATTCTCTCAGGGTTGTCAACGAGGGTCTCAATCCCTCCGACCGCTACGTCACCGAAGCCCTCCTCTCCGTCCGCAACGGTATGACCGTCAAACCCCTATCAACAAAATAAGCTCTATTTTTCCGAGTGTAAATCATGAATTATGAATTGTGCATTATGAATTATGCATTAAATAGATAGATTATGTTCTCAAAATTCTTCATAGACCGCCCGATTTTTGCTACCGTCATCGCCATCTTGATGGTACTCGCCGGCGCAATGTGCTACTTTACCCTTCCCGTGGCACAATATCCTGATATCACACCACCCACAGTGATGGTCAGTGCAAATTATCCGGGTGCCTCTGCTTCCACAGTGGCACAGACTGTCGGTGTCCCTATTGAGCAGCAGGTCAACGGAGTGGAAGGAATGCTTTATATGAGCAGCAACTCCGGCTCTGATGGAAGCTATAGCCTTACAATCACTTTTGAAAACGGAACAGACCTCGACCAAGCAGCTGTAGAAGTTCAGAACCGCATCTCCATGATCAGTGCTACCCTGCCTTCAGAAGTAGCACAGCAGGGGGTAAGTGTAAATAAGGAATCCAGCAACCAGCTGATGTTCGTTTCCCTTACAGCTGATGATTCCAAGAGATACGATGCGCTATATCTCACCAATTATGCTCAGCTCAACCTCGTGAATCCTCTAAGCCGTATTGACGGAGTTGGTGGAGTCCAGGCTTTTGGTGGCGGTGAATACAGTATGCGTATCTGGCTTGATCCGGAAGCTTTGCGCATCAGAGATCTTACTCCCGCTGATGTCTCAAGCGCTATCCAATCACAGAATATGGAAGTTAGTGCCGGCTCCATAGGACAACCGCCACTCAACGAAAACAATGCTTTTGAATATACTCTCGTCAGCAAAGGACGCCTGACCACTCCTGAGGAATTTGGCAATATTGTGATAAAGACCGATGGCACAAACATGCTCCGTCTGCGCGATGTAGCTAAAATCGACTTAGGGTCTGAAAGCTACTCAAATACTTCCACAATCAATGGAAAACCGGCTTGCGCTATAGGTATTAATCAGCTTCCGGGTGCTAACGCCCTTGATGTGGCAAAAGCTGTCACTGCTGAACTCAACAGACTTCAGCAATATCTACCCGACGGCGTGCATCTCAATGTCATAATGAATCAGACTACCTACGTGAAGGAATCTGTAGACGATCTTTTCATGACATTCCTCCTTACGTCACTCATCGTGATGGCAGTGATCCTTATTTTCCTGCAAAACTGGCGTGCTGTGGTAATCCCGATGATTACCATCCCAGTCTCCTTGATAGCCACGTTTGCAGTGATGAAACTCATGGGATTCTCTCTTAATACTCTCTCCCTCTTCGGACTCGTGCTTGCTATTGCGATTGTGGTCGATGATGCGATAGTAGTAGTTGAAGACTGCTCCCGCCTTGTCGATACCGGGGAAATGACCCGTCATCAAGCTGCAACGAAGGCTATGCAGGAACTTACCGGACCTGTTGTCGGTGAAGTGCTTGTCCTCCTGTCAGTATTCATCCCTACTGCTTTTGTTTCCGGTATCACCGGTCAGCTTTATAAGCAATTCGCGCTCACCATTGCTGTTTCGACAGCTTTCTCCGGTTTCAACGCCCTTACCCTTACTCCGGCTCTGTGCGCTCTTTTCCTCACTCCCAGAAAACAATCAAACTTCTTTATCTACCGCTGGTTTAATACCGGTTGGACTAAGGTCGAAAACCTCTACAACAAGATTGTTGGAAAAATGCTCAACCATGCCACTGCTTCCCTTCTTGCATTCCTCGTGCTCGCAGGTCTTGCTTTCTGGGGATTCGTGAAATGGCCTACCAGCTATATTCCCTCAGAAGATATGGGCTACTTCATGACTTCTGTCCAACTTCCTACCAGTGCTTCACTTGAAAGAACCGAAAAAATCACAAATGCCCTTGCTGCTGACATTAAGGAACTGCCGCAGGTGAAAGACGTAATGACCATCTCCGGATTCTCTATGATGGGTGGTGGAGCAGCTTCCAATGGTGCTACCATCATGGTCATGCTTGAGCCATGGAAAGAACGTGGAAAGAAAGGTTCCGTTGATAAGGTAATGGCTAAGGTTGACGAAATTTCTGCCAAATATCAAGGCGCAATGATCTTCTCGGTCAATCCGCCCGCAATTCCTGGTCTCGGTATGTCATCTGGTCTCGAAATGAATCTTCTCGACATCAACTCTCTTGGACCGACAGAAATGCTAAAGGCTATAGATGCACTCCGTGAGGCAGTAGACAAAGACCCGCGTTTTGCTTCTCTCACTTCAATGTATCAGGGTGTGGTTCCTCAGTATCAGCTCAATATTGACCGCGACAAGGCAAAGACCCAAGGTCTGGTGATGTCTGATATCTTCAGCACATTAAGTGGATACCTCGGAGGCAACTATGTGAATGATTTCGTTGAGTTCGACCGCGTATTCCAAGTGCGTATGCAAGGCGATCAGGCTGCGCGTGACAACATCAACGATGTGCTTCGCCTTTCTGTAAGAAATTCCCAAGGTGAGATGGTGCCATTCTCTTCTTTCACTACTATCGAGCCCGTAATGGGGCAGTCTTCGATCAACCGATATAATATGTATCAGTCTGCATCTGTGACAGTCACCCCGGCCAAGGGAGTCTCATCTTCTGAAGGTATTGAGGCAATGGAGCAACTGGTGCAGTCGACTCTCGGCAAAAATTACTCATATGCTTGGACCGGTATAGCATATCAGGAAACTCAATCCGGCACCACAATCACATTTGTCTTCATATTTGCGATCATCATGACCATCCTCGTGCTTGCAGCGCAATATGAAAGCTGGACCGATCCTATAGCTGTGATCCTTGCAACTCCGATAGCGATTCTCGGCACGATTCTTGGATGTATCTGCATGAGCCAATCAATCAGTGTCTATACCCAGATTGGTTTGATATTGTTGATAGGTATGTCGGCTAAAAATGCCATATTG